>JAKOVT010000494.1 GCA_029781935.1 Actinomycetes bacterium
GAGCCGCGCGCGGCGAGGTCGGCCGCGACCGCCGCCTCGACCTCGGCCGCGGCCTTGTCCTCGCCGAGGTGGTCGAGCAGCATCGCGACCGACAGCACGGTCGCGGTGGGGTCTGCCTTGCCCTGGCCGGCGATGTCGGGCGCTGAGCCGTGGACCGGCTCGAACATGCTCGGGCTCTGCCTGCTCGGGTCGACGTTGCCCCAGGCGGCGAGGCCGATGCCGCCGGCGATCGCCGCACCGATGTCGGTGAGGATGTCGCCGAAGAGGTTGTCGGTGACGACGACGTCGAACCGCTCGGGCTGGGTCAGGAAGAACATGCTCGCGGCGTCGACGTGCTGGTAGTCGGTCGCGACATCGGGGTACTCCGCGGCCACCTGGTCGAAGACCCGCTTCCACAGGCCGCCCGCGTGGACGAGCACGTTGGTCTTGTGCACCAGCGTCACATGCTGGCGCCGACGGGTCGCGCGCTCGAAGGCGTCGCGCACGATGCGCTCGACGCCGAAGGCCGTGTTGACGCTCTCCTCGGTGGCGATCTCCTGCGGCGTGCCCTGACGCAGCCAGCCGCCCGCCCCGGCATACGGGCCCTCCGTGCCCTCGCGGCAGACGACGAAGTCGATCTGCTCCGGACCCTTGCCGGCGAGCGGGCTCGCGACGCCAGGGAAGAGCTTCACCGGGCGCAGGTTGAGGTAGTGGTCGAGCTCGAAGCGGAGCTTGAGCAGCAGACCGCGCTCGAGGACGCCGGGCGGCACGCTCGGGTCGCCGATGGCACCGAGCAGGATCGCGTCGTAGCCGCGCAGCTCCTCGAGCACCGACGCCGGCAGCGTCTCCCCCGTCGCGTTGTAGCGGCGGGCACCGAGGTCGTACTCGGTGCGGTCGAACGACAGGCCGTGGCGCGCCGCCACGGCGTCGAGCACCGTGAGGCCCTCGGCGACGACCTCCGTGCCGATGCCGTCACCGGGGATCAGGGCGAGGCGGAAGCTCTTCGACATGCCGTCGAGGATAGTGAGCCGTCCCAGCATCCGACATGCGCGTCCCGGAATATGAGACGACGTACAGCGACTGCGGGGTCCGCGGCAGCGACGCTGCTACTCTGGTCCAGATGTCTTACGCGAGCCTGCTCCTTAGCGGCCGCAGCGGGGCCTAGGACCGGCCTCCTCGCTGCGGGGTGCTGGCGTGCCGGTCGATCCTTGATCCCGGCCCCCACGAACCAGCGAGGACCCCCGTGAGCTCCAGCCCGTACGACACCCGCAACGCGCAGAATCCCTCTCCCATGGCGTGGCAGCGCTACCGCCCGTTCACGCCCATCGACCTCCCCGACCGCACCTGGCCGTCGAAGGTCATCACCCAGGCACCGCGCTGGGCCGCCGTCGACCTCCGCGACGGCAACCAGGCACTCATCGACCCGATGACCCCGGCCCGCAAGCTGCGGATGTTCCAGCTGCTCGTCAGCATGGGGTTCAAGGAGATCGAGGTCGGGTTCCCGTCGGCGAGCCAGACCGACTTCGACTTCGTCCGCCAGCTCATCGAGCAGGACCTCATCCCCGACGACGTCGTCATCCAGGTGCTGACCCAGTCGCGCGAGCACCTCATCGAGCGCACCTTCGAGGCGATCGCCGGCTCGAAGCAGGCGATCGTGCACCTCTACAACTCGACCTCGACGCTGCAGCGACGCGTCGTGTTCGGCCTCGACCGCGACGGCATCAAGGACATCGCCACCCACGGCGCGCGCCTGTGCCTCAAGCACGCCGAGAACCTCAAGGGCACCGAGGTCTACTGGGAGTACTCCCCCGAGTCCTACACGGGCACCGAGCTCGAGTTCGCGGTCGAGGTGTGCGACGCGGTCTTCGATGTGTGGGAGCCGACGCCGGACCGCAAGGCGATCGTGAACCTGCCGGCCACCGTCGAGATGGCGACCCCCAACGTCTACGCCGACTCCATCGAGTGGATGCACCGCAACCTCGCGCGCCGCGACTCGCTGGTGCTGTCGCTGCACCCGCACAACGACCGCGGCACCGCCGTCGCCGCGGCGGAGCTCGGGTACATGGCCGGCGCCGACCGCATCGAGGGCTGCCTGTTCGGCAACGGCGAGCGCACCGGCAACGTCTGCCTGATCACCCTCGGCATGAACCTGTTCAGCCAGGGCATCGATCCGCAGCTCGACATCCGCGACATCGACGAGATCCGTCGGACCGTCGAGTACTGCAACCAGATCGGCGTCCACGAGCGTCACCCGTACGGCGGCGACCTGGTCTACACGGCGTTCTCCGGCTCGCACCAGGACGCGATCAACAAGGGCCTGGCGGCGATGGAGCGCGACGCCCTCGCCGACGGCGTCGAGGTCGACGACTACCGCTGGGAGGTCCCGTACCTGCCCATCGACCCGAAGGACGTCGGCCGCACGTACGAGGCCGTCATCCGCGTGAACTCGCAGTCGGGCAAGGGCGGCGTCGCCTACATCATGAAGACCGAGCACAAGCTCGAGCTGCCGCGCCGGCTGCAGATCGAGTTCAGCCAGGTCGTGCAGCACCACACCGACGACGAGGGCGGCGAGGTCTCGCCCACAGCGATGTGGAGCTACTTCCAGGACGAGTACCTGCCCAACCCGGCCGCCCCGTGGGGCCGGTTCTCGCTCAAGAGCATCAAGCAGGACTCGGCGGTCGACGGGGCCACGTCGGTGCACGTGGTGCTCACCGACCGCGGCGAGACGGTGGAGCTCGAGGGCTCGGGCAACGGGCCGATCGCCGCCTTCTGCGACGCGCTCGCGTCCTACGGCGTCGACGTGCGCGTCCTGGACTACGCCGAGCACGCGATGTCGTCGGGCGGCGACGCGGCCGCCGCGTCCTACCTCGAGTGCGCGGTCGGCGGCCGCGTCCTGTGGGGCGTCGGCATCGACCCGTCGATCGTCACCTCGTCGCTCAAGGGCATCGTGAGCGCCGTCAACCGCGCGGAGCGCGACACCGCCGGCTGACCGGCGCCGAGCCGACCGACCCCCGGATCCTCTCGCGCCCGACCGGCGCGACCTCCGTACGACGACGCCGCCCCCGCGATCCGGGGGCGGCGTCGTCGTTCGGGTCCCGTGGTCGGTCACCGCGGCTACGGTCGCGTCATGCCTCACCTCGTGTCGCCGTTCACCGTCGTCGCCCGTCCTGCCGAACCGCCTGCCGGCGACCCCCCGACGATCGGTCGCACGGTGTTCGACAAGGAGTTCACCGGATCGCTCGTCGCGCGCGGCGTCGTCGAGATGGTCTATGCCGCCGACGCGCAGGGGCCGCTGCACTACGTCGCCCTCGAGCGGATCGACGGCGTGCTCGACGGGCACGAGGGCGCCTTCGTGCTGCAGCACATCGGCTCGATGGCGGGAGGGGCGCCGGCCCTGGAGCTGACCGTCGTCCCGGGGTCGGGCACCGGCGCGCTGAGCGGCCTCACCGGGAGGGGCACGATCGTGCACGCGCCCGAGGGGGCGCGCCTCGAGCTCGACTACGCGCTCGACTGACTCGAGCGCCAGACGTCGAGCGCTGCGCGCTCCTTGCCGGCGTCGAGCCCGATGCCGGGTCGGGCCTCGGGGGCGGCACCGGCGGCGTCCACCTCCTGGACCCACGCCCAGGTGTCGGCGACGGTCTCCCGCACCGGCCGGATACGCAGCCCCCAGTCGAGGGCGCGCGCCACGTCGCTCGTGTGCAGCGCGTACATCTCGACGTCGTCCTGCGGCATCCACACCGGCAGCTCGCCCCACGGCTCGATGCCCTGGGCCAGGACGAACTCGGGGTCGACCCACACCAGCTCGGCGTCTGAGCCCGTCACGTCGACGCAGGTGTCGAGCAGCTCGCCCATCGTGGCCGCGCCGCGCGGCGACACGACGTCGACCGGACCGCTGCGCCCTGCCGCACCGGCGTCGAGACCGAGACGCGCGAGGTCGCGCGCGTCGATGTACTGGATGCCGAGGTCGTGCGGACCGGGCGCCAGCACCTCCCCGCCCCGCGCGATCCGTCGCAGCCACCACGGCAGCCGCCCGACGTTCTCGCGCGGACCCAGGATCAGGCCGGCACGCAGGTGCACCACGCGGTCGGCGCCCAGCTCGCGCTCGAGGGCGAGCTCGCAGCCGCGCTTGTCGGCGGCGTAGTCGGTGGCCTCGGCGTCCGGATCGGCGTCGGTGGTCGGCACCGACTCATCGCCGCCCTGCGGGATCGGCCAGGCATACACGCTGCGGCTCGAGACGTAGACCCACCGATCCACCCGGTCGCCGAGCGCGCGGGCCGCGTCGCGCACCACACGCGGCGCGGTCGACCAGGTGTCGACGACGAGGTCGAAGGCATCCCCGTCCAGCACGTCGTACGCCGAGGGCTCGAGACGGTCGAGCACGACGTGGCGCACCCCGGGCGGCGGCTGGTCGAGGCGACCGCGGTTGGCGAGGGTGACGTCCCAGCCGCGGGAGACGGCGTCGGCCACGACCGCGTGACCGACGAACGAGGTGCCGCCGAGCATGAGGAGCTTCATGCGCCGAGCCTGCCGGTGAGCGGCAGCGCGGTCGAGGTCTTACGCCGACAGCGCAGCGGTCGGAGCGCGATGCTGTCCCACGGCCTCGCGTTAGGGTCGCGGCGTGATCCACCCTGCGATGGAGCGCGCGCTCGCGCTCGCCCTCGAGGCGCGCGCGGCCGGCGACCATCCGTTCGGGGCCGTGCTCGAGGTCGACGGCGTCGTCGTGGCGGAGGCCCGCAACCTGGTCGCCTCGAACGCGGACATCACCGCGCACGCCGAGACCGAGCTCGTACGCCTGCTCGAGCGCGAGCGCCGCCTCGACCAGCTCCCGCTGGGGACCGTCCACGCGTCGTGCGAGCCGTGCCCGCAGTGCGTGGGTGCGATGTTCTGGGCGGGTGCGCGGCACGTCGTGTTCGGACTGTCGGCGTCGCGGCTCACCGAGCTCTCGACCGCGCCCGGCGAGACGCCGTACGGGTTCACGATCACCGCGCAGGAGATCGGGGCGGCGACGACGGCGCCGATGCGGATCGAGGGACCCGTGTGCGAGGACGAGGCCGCGCCGGCCCACGTCGGGTTCTGGTTCTAACCCCCGTTCAGGTTCTCGGTCAGCGAGCGCACCACGTCGAGCACGACGACCACGGCGCCCCAGCCCAGGAGCAGCAGCAGGAGACCGACCACGACGAGCAGGATCACGAACCCCGGCCCGAGACCGGGTGGCGGCTCCGGCACGTCGTCATCCATGCGCACCACCCCCTCACCGCCATGGTGGCGGCGGCGCACGGTGCGCGTCTACGACCGAGCGGTCACAGCTCGAGGTCGACGGATCGCGCCGAGACCGCGCCGATCTCCTGCGCCACGGCGGAGAGCACGTCGGCGGGGATGGCGGAGTCGACGGTGAGCGCGATCAGCGCCTGGCCGCCGGCCTCGTCGCGGCTGACCTGCATGCCGGCGATGTTGATGCCGGCGTCGCCGAGCAGGCGTCCCGCAGCACCGACGACCCCGGGACGGTCGCTGTAGCGCAGGAACGCGACGTGCTCGCTGAAGGGGACGTCGATCTCGAAGCCGTCGATCTCCACCAGGCGCTGCACGCTCCGCGGGCCGGTGACCGTGCCGCCGACGCTGATCTGCGTGCCGTCGGTGAGCGACAGGTGCACCCTCACCGTGTTGCGCCAGGTCGCCGCCTCGGTGGACGTGGTGAGCGAGACGGCGACGCCGCGCTCGCCCGCCAGGACCGGGGCGTTGACGTAGGACACCGGGTCGGTGACGAGCGCGGAGAACACGCCCTTGAGCGCCGCGAGCTCGAGGATCTTCACGTCGTGCTCCGCGACCTCACCGAGCACGACGACCTCGACGGCCTCGAGCGGTGCGGTCGACAGCGAGCCTGCGACGCGTCCCAGGTTCTCGGCGAGGGCGATGCCCGGGCGCACCGCCTCGGCGATCGGGCCGCCCTTGACGTTGACGGCGTCGGGCACGAGCTCGCCCGCGAGAGCGAGGCGTACCGAGCGCGCCACGGCGATCCCGGCCTTCTCCTGCGCCTCGTCGGTCGACGCGCCGAGGTGCGGCGTGACGACGACGCTCTCGAACTCGAACAGCGGCGAGTCGGTGCACGGCTCGCTCGAGAACACGTCGATGCCCGCGCCCGCCACGCGGCCCTCCTTGAGGGCGACGTACAGGGCGTGCTCGTCGACGATGCCGCCGCGGGCGGCGTTGACGATGCGGACGCTCGGCTTCACCTTGCGCAGGGCGTCCTCGCCGATCAGGCCGAGGGTGTCGGGCGTCTTGGGCAGGTGCACCGTGATGAAGTCCGACTCGGCGAGCAGCTCGTCGAGCGACACCATCCGGATCCCGAGCTGCGCGGCGCGCGCGGGCTGCACGTACGGGTCGTAGGCGACGAGCTTGACGCCGAAGGCCGAGAGCCGCTGCGCCACGAGCAGGCCGATACGGCCGAGGCCGACGACGCCGACGGTCTTGTCGGTGAGCTCGACCCCGGTGTACTTCGAGCGCTTCCACTGGCCGGCCTTGAGGGCCTGGTTCGCCGGCGCGATGTTGCGGGCGCACGCGAGCAGCAGCGCCACCGCGAGCTCGGCGGCGCTCACGATGTTGGACGTGGGCGCGTTGACCACCATGACGCCGGCCTGCGTGGCGGCCTTCACGTCGACGTTGTCGAGACCGACTCCGGCGCGGGCGACCACCCGCAGCCGGGTCGCCGCGGCGAGCGCCTCGGCGTCGACCTTGGTGGCCGAGCGGACGAGGATCGCGTCGACGTCGACGATGGCGGCGAGCAGCTCGTCGCGGTCGGCGCCGTCGCAGTGGCGGATCTCGAAGTCGGGGCCGAGCGCCTCGACGGTGGCCGGGGACAGCTCCTCGGCGATGAGGACGACGGGCTTGCTCACTGCGGACCTCGCGAGGGTGGGGTACGTCGGTCGGCCCCGAGTCTAGTGAGCGCCTTGTGAAGCCCTTCACGAGGTCCGCATCGTGGAACGAGCGACCGATGGGCGAGATGGTCGCGCTCCAGGCTCCAGAACCGCCACCTCCGCGGTCGAGGTGCGGAGCATGACTCCGGAGCTGCTCCTCACCGTCCTGGCCTGCGCGCTGATCGGCTTCGCCGCCACCGTCGCGGGCTACCACCTGCCCTCGCTCGTGCCCGTCCTGCGACGTGCCGTCGACCGCGACCGCCGCTGACCGGCTGGCAGACTCCGCGCGTGCGGATCTACCACCTCGCCCTGCAGCCCGACTGGGACGCCGCGCTCGCCGCCGGTGAGTACCGGACCTCCACGATCGGGCGGACGATCGAGGAGATCGGCTTCATCCACGCGTCGCGCGAGGACCAGCTGCAGGCGACGGCGCTGCGGTTCTACGCCGACGTCGAGGTGCCGCTCGTCCTGCTCGTGCTCGACCGCGACCGGCTCGCGGCCGGCGGCGTACCGGTCGTCGACGACCCGGTGGGCGACGACACCTTCCCCCACCTCTACCGCCCCCTGCCGGTGTCCCTCGTCGACGAGGCCCGACCCGCCGCGCTGGTCGGTGGAGTCCTGCGCTGGTGAGGGTGGACCGCGGCGCACGGCGTACGCCGCGACGAGAGGTGGTCCGACGGTGCGCGCCTCTGCGCAGTGCAGCCGCATCTGGGGTGGTTAGGGTCGGGGCGTGACGATCTCCGAGACGTGCTGGTGGTTGCGCGAGGCGCTCGAGCACCCCGAGTTCCGCGGCGAGCCCACCGCACCCGTGACGAGGGACCTCACGGCCGACGTCGCGATCGTCGGCGGCGGCTACACCGGGCTCTGGACCGCGTGGCACCTCAAGCGCCTCGACCCCGGCGTCGACGTCGTGCTGCTCGAGCGGGACGAGTGCGGGTTCGGCCCGTCGGGCCGCAACGGCGGCTTCCTGAACGGCTTCTACGAGCACATGCCCGCCCTGCGCGAGCGGTACGGCGACGACGGGGCGCGCACGGTGCTCGCGGCGGGCGACGACGCGGTCGCGGGCGTCGTGGCGTGGATGTCGGAGCACGGGGTCGACGCGTGGTACCGCCCGGCGCCCTCGCTCGGAGTCGCGTCGTCGAGGTCGCAGGTCGGCGCGTGGGACGACCTCGTCGAGGCCGCCCGCGGCCTCGGCCTCGAGGACCGGATCAGCGTGCTCGACCGCGACGCGGTGGCCCGCGTGTGCGCGTCTCCGTCGTTCGAGGCCGGGTTCGTGCTGCGCGACGGCGGTGGCACCCTCCAGCCGGCCCGCCTGGCACGGGCGCTGCGCCAGGCGTGCCTCGACGCCGGGGTGCGCATCCACGAGGGCACGCCCGTGCGTCCGCCGGACCCCGGCACGGTGGGACGGATCGAGACGGCGGGTGGCGTCGTGCGCGCCCGAGCCGTCGTGCTCGGGGCGAACGCGTGGATGGCCGCGTGGCCCGGCTTCCGCCGGCGCATCGTGGCGCGCGCGACCTACATCGCCGTCACCGAGCCGGCACCCGACCGTCTCGCCGACCTCGGCTGGACCGACGGCACCGGCATCTACGACCTGCGCTCCTCGCTGCGCTACCTGCGCACCACCCCCGACGGCCGGATCGCCCTGGGTGTCGGCGGGCAGCGCGGCAGCTGGACCGGTCGCATCGACGATCGCTTCGACACCGACGAGGCAGGGGTCGGCCACGCGGTGCGGGCCATCCACCGGTTCTTCCCCGGGTTCCGCGGAGTGCCGATCGCGGCCGGCTGGGGCGGCCCCATCGACGTGTCGCCGACCCACGAGCCCTACGTCGGCACGCTCCCCCACGGCCGCACGCACTACGCCCTCGGCTACACCGGCAACGGCGTCGGGCCCACGCACCTGCTGGGCCGCGTGCTCGCCGCGAAGGCCCTCGGGCTCGAGAACGACGACACGCGCCTGCCGCTGGTCGGCGACGAGCCGCGGCCGTGGCCGCTGCAGCCCTTCCGCGGCGCCGGCGCGTCGCTCGTGAACGCCGCCGTCGTGCGCCGCGACGACGCCCTCGACGCCGGACGCCGTCCCGACGTGCTCACCCGCCTGGTCGCGGGGCTCCCCGACCGCTTCGGCTACCACATCGGCTGAGCGGCCGGGCACGACGAGGGGGCGCCGACCGGTGCGGTCGTCGCCCCCTGGCCCTACGTCGTGACTACCGCGTCGCGGTGCCCTCGGTGTAGTCGTCGTCGGACGACTTGACCCACGACATCATCCCGCGCAGCTCGCGGCCGACCGACTCGATCGGGTGCTGCTCGCCCTTCGCGCGCAGGGCCTGGAACTCCGGCGCACCGGCGTCCTGGTCGGCGATGAAGCGTGCGGCGAAGGCGCCGGACCGGATGTCGGCCAGCACCGCCTGCATGTTCTCCTTCACGTGCGGGTCGACCACACGCGGGCCGGACACGTAGTCGCCGTACTCCGCCGTGTCGGACACCGACCAGCGCTGCTTGGCGATACCGCCCTCGTACATGAGATCGACGATGAGCTTGAGCTCGTGCAGGCACTCGAAGTAGGCGACCTCGGGCTGGTAGCCGGCCTCGGTGAGGACCTCGAAGCCGTACATGACCAGCTGCGACATGCCGCCGCAGAGCACGGCCTGCTCGCCGAACAGGTCGGTCTCGGTCTCCTCGGTGAACGTGGTCTTGATGCCGCCGGCGCGCAGGCCGCCGATCGCCTTCGCGTACGACAGCGCGAGCGCCCACGCCTCGCCCGTGGCGTCCTGCTCCACGGCGACGATGACCGGGACGCCACGGCCGCCGGAGTACTCGCGACGGACCAGGTGGCCCGGGCCCTTCGGGGCGACCATGACGACGTCGACGTCGGCCGGGGGCTTGATGTAGCCGAAGCGGATGTTGAAGCCGTGGCCGAAGAACAGCGCCTTGCCGGCGGTGAGGTGCGGCTCGATCGACTCGGCGTAGAGCCCGCGCTGCTTGTGGTCGGGCGCCAGGATCATGATGACGTCGGCCTCGGCCGCGGCCTCGGCGGGCGTCACGACGCGCAGGCCCTCGGCCTCGGCCTTCGGCCGCGACGTGCTGCCCTCGGGCAGACCGACGCGGACGTCGATCCCGGAGTCGCGCAGGTTGAGGCTGTGGGCGTGGCCCTGGCTGCCGTACCCGATCACGGCCACCTTCTTGCCGGCGATGATCGAGAGGTCGGCGTCGTCGTCGTAGAACAGCTCGGCCACGGTGGGCTCTCCTTGAAGTGGGGCGGGGTGCGGGGGAAGTCTCCCAGAGGGCAGCGGCAGGCCCTCCGGCGGGTGGATCAGGCCGAACGCTCGGCCGGACGCAGGCTGCGGTCGGTGATCGATCGGGCGCCGCGGCCCATCGCCACCATGCCCGACTGCACGAGTTCCTTGATGCCGTAGGGCTCGAGCACCTTGAGCAGCGCCTCGAGCTTGTCGCGGCCGCCGGTGGCCTCGATCGTGACGGTCTCCGGGGAGACGTCGATGACCTTGCCGCCGAAGAGGTTGATGGTCTCCACGACGTGGTGGCGGTTCTCCATGTCGGCGCGCACCTTCACCACGAGCAGCTCTCGCTGCACGGCCGACTCGGGCTCGAGCTCGACGATCTTCAGGACGTTGACCAGCTTGTTGAGCTGCTTGGTCACCTGCTCGAGCGGGAGCTCCTCGACGTTGACGACGATCGTCATGCGCGAGATGCCGGGCAGCTCGGTCGGACCGACCGCGAGGGAGTCGATGTTGAACCCGCGGCGGGAGAACAGCGCGGAGATCCGGGCGAGGACGCCGGGCTGGTCCTCGACCAGGACGGACAGGGTGTGTCGGCTCATCGTTCCTACTCCTCGGTGTCCCACACGGGGGCCAGGTCGCGGGCGACCTTGATGTCGTCGTTGCTGGTGCCGGCGGCGACCATCGGCCACACCATGGCGTCCTTGTGCACCACGAAGTCGACGACGACGGGCGCGTCCTCGAGCGACATGGCCTTCTCGATCGTCGCGTCGACCTCGTCAGCGGTCTCGCACCGCAGGCCGTGGCAGCCGTACGCGTCGGCGAGCTTCACGAAGTCGGGGATGCGGTGGCTGTGCAGGTCGGTGTTGGAGTAGCGCGACTCGTAGAACAGCGACTGCCACTGACGCACCATGCCCAGCGACGAGTTGTTGATCAGCGCCACCTTGATCGGGATCTCGTTGATGGCGCAGGTGACGAGCTCCTGGTTGGTCATCTGGAAGCAGCCGTCGCCGTCGATCGCCCAGACCGTCTTGTCGGGGCGGCCGACCTTGGCGCCCATCGCGGCGGGTACGCCGTAACCCATCGTCCCGGCGCCGCCGGAGTTCAGCCACGTACCGGGCAGCTCGTACTTCACGAACTGCGCGGCCCACATCTGGTGCTGGCCGACGCCCGCGGCGTAGATGGCGTCGGGTCCGACGATCTGGCCGAGGCGCTCGATGACGTACTGCGGCGACAGCGAGCCGTCGGTGGGCAGGTCGTAGCCCAGCGGATAGGTCGCCCTCATCCGGTCGAGCTGGGCGGACCATTCGGCGTAGTCGCCGATACGGCCGGCCTCGTGCTCGGCGGTGATCGCCGTGACGAGGTCGGCGATCACCTCGCGCGCGTCACCCACGATCGGCACGTCGGCCGTGCGGTTCTTGCTGATCTCGGCCGGGTCGATGTCGGCGTGGATGACCAGCGCGTCGGGCGCGAACGACTCGAGCTTGCCAGTGACGCGGTCGTCGAAGCGTGCGCCGAGGGCGATGATCAGGTCGCTCTTCTGCAGCGCGCCGACGGCCGCGACGCTGCCGTGCATGCCCGGCATGCCCAGGTGCAGCGGGTGGCTGTCGGGGAACGCGCCACGAGCCATCAGCGTGGTCGTGACCGGGATCCCGGTGAGGTCGGCCAGGCGGCGCAGCTCCTCGCTCGCGTGGGCCTTGATGACCCCGCCGCCGACGTAGAGCACGGGACGCCTGGCCTCGACGATCATGCGCGCGGCCTCGCGCACCTGCTTGGCGTGCGGCCTGGTCACCGGACGGTAGCCGGGCAGGTCGATCTGGTCCGGCCAGGCGAAGGTCGTCGTGGCCTGCAGAGCGTCCTTCGCGACGTCGACGAGGACGGGTCCGGGGCGGCCGGTGCCCGCGATGTGGAAGGCCTCGGCGACGGCGCGCGGGATCTCGGCGGGGTCGGTGACGAGGTAGTTGTGCTTGGTGATCGGCATCGTGATGCCGCGGATGTCGGCCTCCTGGAACGCGTCGGTCCCGATGTTGGCGCTGGGCACCTGGCCGGTGATCGCGACGATCGGCACCGAGTCCATGTAGGCGTCGGCGATCGCGGTGACGAGGTTGGTGGCGCCGGGACCCGAGGTCGCCATGCACACGCCGACGCGGCCGGTCGCCTGGGCGTAGCCCTCCGCGGCGTGGCCGGCACCCTGCTCGTGGCGGACCAGGATGTGGCGTACCTGCCTGGAGTCCATGAGCGGGTCGTACGCGGGGAGGATCGCCCCACCCGGGATGCCGAACACGACGTCGACCCCGGCGTGCTCCAGCGAGCGGACGAGGCTCTGGGCTCCGGTCAACGGCTCGGTCATGGTGTCCTCAGCGTCCTTGGTCTCGGGGGGCGGGTGCTCCGGTCGGGCGGTGTCGGGCGGCACATGGGCCGGGCAACGAAAAACCCCCCGGCCCGAAGGGCGTCGGAGGGTGCACGCAGTCGAACGGGGTCCGTCAGGCTGCGTGCCCGCGAACTACGACGACGATGATGCTCTGGCTCACGCGCACACCGTACCCACGGGCCTGCGGGCATGTCACCCGGTGGACGAATGAGTCTCAGATGCTGAGATCGGACGTCTGGGATCCTGAGACGGCGATGGCGGGGGCGAAGATCGGCTCGACCGGCAGGTCGACGTACCCGCGACGGACGAGCTCCGCCGCGGTGCGCCGTCCCGCGGGGCGGGCGAGCAGGTGGCCCTGACCGAGGTGGCAGCCCGACGAGCGCAGCAGCAGCAGCTGCTCCACGCGCTCGATGCCCTCGGCGATCACGGTGAGCCCGAGGTCGCGGCCGAGGCGGAGCACCGCGGGGACGGTGTCGCGGGCGGTGCCGACGCGGGCGATGAGCTCGCGGTCGACCTTGAGGGTGTCGAGCGGGAGCCGCGGCAGGTAGGACAGCGACGAGTACCCCGTGCCGAAGTCGTCGAGCGCGACCCGTACGCCGAGGTGCCGCAGCCGCTCGAGCTCGCGCGCCGAGCTGTCGAGATCGCGGACGAGGTGGTGCTCGGTGATCTCGAGGCAGAGCGCGGCCGGGGGGACCCCGTAGCAGACCAGCGCGTTCTCGACCTGGCGCGCGAAGTCGCCCGTCTCCAGCTGCCGTGACGACACGTTGACGTGCATCCGGGTCTCGACGCCGTTGCCCAGCCAGCTGCCCAGAGTGCTCACCGCGGCGTCGAGGACCCAGCCGCCGAGCGGCACGATGAGGCCGCTCTCCTCCGCTGCCGCGATCACCTCGGTGACCGACCAGTCGGCGAGGTCCTGCTGGTCGAAGCGCAGCAGCGCCTCGACGGAGTGGATGGCACCCGTGCGCAGGTCGCAGATCGGCTGGAACGCGAGCGCGAGCCGGTCGTGCACCAGCGCCTGACGCAGCCGGCTCGCGGCGTCGAGGCGTCGCAGTGCCGTGGCGTGCATCGCGGGCTCGTACACCGACACGCGGTCGCGGCCGTTCTCCTTGGCGCGGTAGAGCGCCAGGTCGGCGTTGCGCATGGCCGACTCGGCATCGTCGTCGTCGTCGGGCCGTGCGAGCCCGATGCTCGCCGAGACCACGACGTCGCGGTGGCCGATGCGGTAGGGCTGCGACAGCGACAGCCGCAGCCGCTCGGCCACCTCGAGGGCGGTCTCGTCGGAGCAGTCGGCCAGCAGCGCCACGAACTCGTCGCCGCCGAACCGCGCGACGACGTCGGACTCGCGCACCTCGGCCGCCAGGCGCCCCGCGGCCTCGACGAGCAGCTCGTCGCCGATGGCGTGACCGAAGGAGTCGTTGACGTCCTTGAAGCCGTCGAGGTCGACGAACAGGACCGCGACCTGACCGCGAGCCGGACCGGTGAGCGCCATCTCGACGCGCCCGGCGAACACCTCCCGGTTGGGGAGGCCGGTGAGCATGTCGCGCGTGGCGCGGTCGCGGAAGAGCTCCGCCTGGTGCGACAGCTGCACGACCAGGCGCCGGTTCTCGGCGGTCAGCAGCGCCTGGCTGCTCACGACGGACACGAGCAGCGCGACCACGACCATCACGAGGATGACCCCGCCGCTGCGGCCTGCCGTGAGGGCGGCGATGACGGCGGCGATCGCGATGCACGCGACGACGTAGGGGATGCGGACGACGCGGCGCGACCCGAAGCCGTCGTGCGCAAGGGCGAACGGGCTGAGCTCGACCCACGGCGCGCCGGCGAAGGCGAGGAACGAGGCGGTCCAGCAGGCGACGTACGCCGGGCTCGAGGCGCTCGTCGCGTGGAACAGCGCCTCGACGAGCTCTGCGGCGCAGAGCATGATCGCGCCGAACGACAGCACGAGGGCGCCGGCGGCCGCGCGGCGCGGCAGGCGCAGGGTCAGCGCGAGGACGACGCTGGCGATGACCAGGTCGACGAGCACCCAGAGCGTCCACGCGACGTCACCCTGCAGCACGTCGGTCGCCTGCTGGTCCAGGCTGACGATCCAGAGCAGCACGAACAGCGAGCCGCTCAGCAGCCAGCCGTCGAGCGCGAGGAGCGCCCACTGCCGCGGCGTGCGGGCCGTGCCCGGGAACGAGACGAGCGCGCCGACGGCGAGCACGGCGGCGACCGGGCGCAGGACCCACAGCGCGGCACCGGGAGCGACCAGTCCTGACTCGAGCAGGCCGCCCACCGCGCCAGCACAGCCGAGCAGCCACCACGCGCGGCGCAGCCGGCCGGCGGTCCGGCGGCCGGCGAGGGCCATCGACACGACGGTCGCGAGGCAGAGCAGGGCGAGCAGCCAGCCGGTGGAGGCACCGAGGTCGGCGCGAGCGAGCAGCACGGCGCAGGCGCCGCCGGCGAGGGACGCCGACGTGAGCGCGACGAGGGCCCGGCCCGCGGCGCCGCCGGCACCCGTCGCCCGCACAGCACCCATGTCGTGGGCTTCGGCGGATCGTGGCCCACCTTGAGCCCCCGACGGGGCATCGCGCGCTGAGAATCCCCTGTATCCCCG
>JAKOVT010000003.1 GCA_029781935.1 Actinomycetes bacterium
GACTGGTCAGGCGTCGCCGAACACCTTGAGGACGAGCTTGGCGAAGCCCAGGTCGAACAACGCCACGATGATCGCGAGGATCGTCACGAAGACGATCACGACCCAGGTGTAGGTCAGCAGCTCCTTGCGCGTGGGCCACACGACCTTGCGCAGCTCGGCGACGACCTGGCGGTAGAACAGCGCGATGCGCGCACCGAGGCCGGGCTTGTCGTCCGAGGAGCCCTTCTTGGGGCGCTCGGGGACGCCGGCGTCGACGATGTCGCTCACACGGTCCTCGCTCGGGTCGGCACCGCCGGGGCGGTGCTGGTGCGGCTCGACCGGGCGGCCGGGCCGTTCTTGTCCCCCTCGCGGGGGGTCGCGCAGGGACGGAGGGACTCGAACCCCCAACCGCCGGTTTTGGAGACCGGTGCTCTACCAATTGAGCTACGTCCCTTGGAGGCGTCGTCCCGCGCACGCGTGCTCAGAGTGCGGGCATGCTTGCGCAGGGGTGGACGTCCACCAGGAGCCCCGAGCATACGGGACCAGCAGGCACCCACCCAAACCGGTGCCTGCCGGCTCGAACCGCACGGCCCGCCAGGGCCCGAGCCGACCGGTCCTCGGCGCGCCGGCGACGCGAGCGCGTCCGCCGTGAGACGGGGCCCGAAGGGTCACGGCTCACGACGGACAGCGAGCGCAGCGAGCCCGCGCTCGCCTGGAGCCGCAGAAGGCACCGCGCGAGCTTGGAGCCGAAGCAAGCACCGCAGAAACCCGGCCGACGTGAGCGGTCCCGGGTGCGCCAGGATGGGCCCATGACGCAGTCGCAGAGCGGTGGGCACGCGCGCGTGTCCACCCGCATCGGGTCCATCGCCGAGTCCGCCACGCTCGCGGTCGACGCCAAGGCCAAGGCGCTCAAGGCCGCGGGACGGCCGGTCATCGGCTTCGGGGCCGGCGAGCCGGACTTCCCGACCCCGGACTACATCGTCGAGGCCGCCGTCGAGGCCTGCCGCACGCAGGCCTGGCACCGCTACACGCCGGCGGGCGGGCTGCCCGAGCTCAAGGAGGCGATCGCGGTCAAGACGCTGCGCGACTCCGGGTACGCCGTCAGCGGCGCGCAGGTCGTGGTGACCAACGGCGGCAAGCAGGCGCTCTACAACACCTTCGCCGCGCTCCTGGACCCGGGCGACGAGGCACTGCTGCCGGCGCCGTACTGGACCACCTACCCCGAGTCGATCCGGCTCGCCGGCGGAGTGCCGGTCGAGATCCAGACCGACGAGACGACCGGCTATCGCGTCTCCCTGGAGCAGCTCGAGGCGGCGCTGACGCCGCGCACCAAGCTGCTCGTCTTCGTCTCCCCCTCCAACCCGACCGGTGCGGTGTACTCCCCCGCCGAGGTCGAGGCGATCGGCCGCTGGGCGGTGGAGAAGGGCATCTGGGTCGTCACCGACGAGATCTACGAGCACCTCGTCTACGGCGACGCGCGGTTCGCCTCCATGCCCACCCTCGTGCCCGAGCTCGCCGACCGCTGCGTGGTCGTGAACGGGGTCGCCAAGACCTACGCCATGACCGGCTGGCGGGTGGGCTGGCTGATCGGCCCGGCCGACGTCGTGAAGGCGGCCACCAACCTGCAGTCGCACGCCACCAGCAACGTCGCCAACGTGTCGCAGGTGGCAGCGCTCGCGGCGGTGTCCGGCGACCTCGCCGCCGTCGCCGAGATGCGCAGCGCCTTCGACCGGCGCCGCCAGACGATCACCGGCATCCTCGACGCCATCGAGGGCGTCACCTGCCCGCTGCCCGAGGGCGCGTTCTACGTCTACCCCTCGGTCAAGGGCGTGCTCGGCCGCGAGATCCGCGGCCAGGTCCCCACCTCGTCCGCCGAGCTCGCGGCCCTCATCCTCGACGAGGTCGAGGTCGCCGTCGTCCCCGGCGAGGCCTTCGGCACCCCCGGCTACCTCCGTCTGTCCTACGCCCTCGGCGACGACGACCTCGTGGAGGGCGCCACCCGTATCGCCCGCCTCCTGGCCGAGGCGAAGTAGCGTCCCGGTCGCTGAGACCGAACCGCCCGGGCACCGAGCAGCCTCTCCACCCAGCGCGCCCCCGGCGGCCGCCCACCCAGGCCCGCCCGCTGCCAGCCCGCGGACGTGCGCGCCGCGCGGCCGCAGGCCGCACCGGGCGGCGACGGCCCCTTGGGGCCCGAGCCGACTGGTCCTCGGCGCGCCGGCGACGCGAGCGCGTCCGTCCTGAGACGGGGCCCGAAGGGTCGCGGCTCAGGGCGGACAGCGAGCGCAGCGAGCCCGCGCGAGCTTGGAGCCGCAGCAAGCACAGCCGAATCAGAGCGCCCGAGCAGCCCGAGCAGCCCGAGCAGCCCAGCGAGCGTCCCCACCCAGCGCACCACTGGACGTAAGCGCCGGCGACGCGAGCGCGTCCGTCCTGAGACGGGGCCCGAAGGGTCGCGGCTCAGGCCGTTCTGCCGAGCGCAGCGAGGCCGCGCATGCTTGGAGCCGCTAGATACCGAGCACCTTGGCCTTCATGGCGGCGTACTCGTCGTCGTTGATGAGGCCCTGGGCCTTGAGGCCGGCGAGCTTCTCGAGCTCGGCGGTCAGGTCCGTCGGGGCCGGAGCGGCTGCCGCGACGGCCTGCTGCTGCGCGGCCTGGGCGGCGAGCGCGGCCTGCACCTGGGCGTCGACCTGGGCCTGCTGCGCGGCCGCGGCCTGCTGCTGCTGGTAGGCCTGGGCCTCGGCCTGCTGCTCGGCCTTGTTGTACTGCTTCTGGCTGACCTTGTTGCTGACCGCGGTGGCGGTGCCGGCGATGACGGCCGTGCGGGCCACCGTGCCGACGAGTCCGGGGCGTCCTACGCGTCGCATGTCTGTCTCCGTTCGGGTTCGTGGGTGGTGGTCAGTCGGCGGACTCGAGGACGGCCATGACGTCCTCGGCCGGGATGCGCTCGAAGCCGACCAGCGTGCCGCCGCTGGAGGCGATGGCGTTGCGGGCCTTCACCAGCCAGGTGTTCTCCCAGGCGATGACGGCGATCGCCGAATCCTCGGGCATCTCCTCGATGAACGCGCGCGCGTCGTCCTCCGCGATGAGGCCGGGGATGTCGCCCTGCACGGCGACGAGGTCCGGGATGCCGTCGCCGTCGACGTCGGTCACCTCCAGGATCGCCACCTCGCCGGCGGCGTCCTTGTTCACCAGGACGATGTCGAGCACGCGGACGATGCCCTGCCCGACCAGGTCGGCGATGGCCGACGCGATGGAGCCGTCGAACTTCGGCTCGTCGAACGCCACCACGGCGATGTCGACGGGACCGACGGGGGCGACGAGATCTGCCATGGGTTCCTCCGTGAGAGCGGGTACTCGGCGAACCTAGCCCAGCCTCGTGGGACGGCGCAGGGCACCTCCCAGGTTCACAGCGTGCGTGGAGGCAGGGAGCAGCCGATCAGGGTCGGCTCCGGCTCGAGCTCCACGCCGTACGCCGCGAGCACCCGGTCGCGGACGTCGGCCGCGAGCGCCACGACGTCGGCAGCGGTGGCCGTCCCGCGGTTGGTGAGCGCCAGGGTGTGCTTGGTGGAGACCGCCGCTCCGCCGTGCGCCTGGCCCCGGCGGACGCCGGCCCGCTCGATGAGCCACGCGGCGCTGGTCTTGACCCGACCGTCGGGCTGCGGGAAGCGGGGGGCGTCGGCCGGGAGCCGGTCGGCCGCCGCGGCGTCGAGCACGGGGTTGGTGAAGAACGAGCCGACGCTCCAGGTGTCGTGGTCGTCGGCGTCGAGGACCATGCCCTTGCCGCGGCGCAGCCCGAGCACGGCGTCGCGCACCTCGCGCAGCGGGGCCCGCGCGCCCACGTCCACGCCCAGCGTGCGGGCGAGCTCGGCGTACGCCACCGGCTCGGATGCGGCGGAGCGCCGCAGCTGGAAGCTGACGTCGAGCACCAACCAGCGGCCGGGCTCGGTCTTGAAGCGGCTGGTGCGGTAGCCGAAGCCGCAGTCCGACGCCACGAACGTGCGCTGCAGACCGGTGCTGCGGTCGAGGGTGCGCACGCGCGCGACCGTGGTCGCGACCTCCTGGCCGTAGGCGCCGACGTTCTGCACGGGGGTCGCCCCCGTGGAGCCCGGGATCCCGGACAGCGCCTCGAGACCGGCCCAGTCCTCGGCGACGGTGCGCGCGACCAGGTCGTCCCACGGCTCGCCCGCCGCGACCGTGAGCCAGGCCCCGCCGCAGGTGTCGTCGGCCACGTCGACCCCGCGGGTGCGGACGACGACCACGGTGCCGGGGTAGCCGTCGTCGCCGACGAGGAGGTTGCTGCCGCCGGCCACCACGAGAGCGGGCGTGCCCGTGGCGTCGGCCGCGGTGACCGCCGCCACGAGGGTCTGCTCGTCCTCGGCCACCACGACGTGCGCGGCCGGCCCGCCGACACGCAGCGTGGTGAGCTCGGCGAGCGAGCGGGGCGACGTCACGCCCGGAAGCCTAGGCCGCGCGGTCGGGGCGGTCGGTCGCGGCAGCGGGTCAGGCCAGCCGGACGACGGCCTGCGCCTTGCCGAGGACGGTGACGTCCTGGCTCTTCGCCGTGATGTCGACCCGCACCGTGCCGTCGTCGTTCTTGGCGCCCACCACCGCGGTGATCTCGACGAGGGCGCCCCGGTCGTCGTCGGGGACGACGACGGGTCGGGTCATGCGCACGCCGTACTCGACCACGGCACCCGGGTCGCCGACCCAGTCGGTGACGATGCGGCCCGCGGAGGCCATCGTCAGCATGCCGTGGGCGATGACGTCGGGGAGCCCGACGGCCTGGGCGAACCGCTGGTTCCAGTGGATCGGGTTGAAGTCGCCCGAGGCACCGGCGTACATGATCAGGTTGATCCGCTGCAGCGGCACCGACAGCGGGGGCAGCTCGGTGCCGACCTCGACCTCGTCGTAGGCCACGCGGGCGCTCATGCGGACTCCTCGGCGGTGCCTCGGGCGACGATGACCGACCAGGTCGTGA
>JAKOVT010000008.1 GCA_029781935.1 Actinomycetes bacterium
CCACGACCGGTTCTCGCAGTCCAGGCAGTGGGTGAAGTCGACCTGCGACCCGTCGGTGAGCTCCATGGAGATCCGGGTGACGCGGTCGGACGCGCACACCAGGCACGCCGCGCCGCCACGGGCGCCGCGCTGGGTCAGCGATCCCAGCGGGACCTGCTCGGCTGCTGCTCGGCTGCGCGCCATGTCGTCCTCCTCGTCGCCACCGCTCGCGCGGGGTGCTGCACGTGCGCCGGGAGCCCCGCTCCCGCGCCCGGCCGACAGTAGACGCAACCGGTGGCGCAGGGGAAGTACCGGTGGGACCAGAGTGGCAGAAGTGAACAGATGTGACTACCCCGTGATCGCGGCTCAGCACGCAGCGTGAGATCCCTCACGCGGTGTGCGCGCACGGCGACGCGGTGTCAGCTCCTGGTCGGTCAGGCGTCGACGTCGGTCCGCAGCACGCGGAGGTGGCCGCGTCGGCCCACCTCGACCGGGACCGGGATCGGCTCCGGGCGCGGCCGGGCGGCCTCGCGCACGGCATCGGCGAGGGCCTCGAGGTCGTCGCTGGAGGGCCGCAGCGCGTCGGGGTCGGGCTCGAGCCGGACGACCTCCCAGCCGCGCGGGGCGGTCATCCGCACGGCGTGCTGCTCGCACAGGTCGTAGCAGTGCGGCTCGGCGTAGGTCGCCAGCGGGCCCAGCACCGCGGTCTGGTCGGCGTAGACGTAGGTGAGCGTGGCCACGGCGACCCGGGTGCAGGACGGCTTGGAACAGCGACGGCTCACGGGGCGAAGATACGGCGCGCCGCCCGCCGCGACCGGCAGCGGCGCGCCGTGTCGCCCGCGGCGCACCCGTCACGCGGGTCACGCGGCCGGCTGCGGGCCGATCGAGCACGACGCGCGTCCTACGCTGGCGCCATGGCCGTCCGCCGCCGCCCGGTACGCCGCGACCGCCACGGCCGCGGCCTGCGCGGGCCGCTGGCCCCGCCGAGCTCCCCCCTGACGGTCCCCCGCACCGACCGCTTCGGCGACCTGGTGGCCGCCGCCGTCGACCGGACCGAGCCGCGCTGGGGCCGCCATCTCGAGGCGGTCGACATCGAGGTGCTCGACGCGCCGGCGCCGGGCGCCGACGCCGACCAGGTGGTGCTCGCCGAGCACCGCCTCGCTCCGGGCCGGCGGACCGTGACGCTCGTGGTCTACCGCCGTCCGGTCGAGCTGCGCGCGCCGGAGCACCGGGCGCGCGTCGACCTCGTGCGCGACCTCGTCGCCGAGGAGCTGGCCGCGGCGCTGGGCCTCGCGCCGGAGGACGTCGACCCCACCTACGACGTCGACGACGAGGGCTGACCCGGCCCGCAGCGCGACCGCTCGCCGTCAGTGCGACGAGACGCCGGGCACCGACGAGCCCGGCTGCGACACCACGGTGGGCACGAGGGTGCTGGCGCGCTGCGGCAGGATCGGCGCGAGGGCGATCATCGGCCCGCGGCGGCCGGCCTCGGTGACCTGGCGGCTGGCGTAGACCGGCCCGCCGGAGAGAGGGGTCAGGACGAGGGTCGAGCTGGCGGTGGGCGTCGTGACCGGGATGGTGACGCGCGCCAGCGATCCCGACCCGACCGAGATTGTGCGGCGCCAGACCGGCGCCGAGGCCCCCGGGGCGTACAGCGCCAGCGAGACCTTCGCGGCCTTGCCCGGTGCGGACAGCATCACGGCGTGCTTGAGGGCGCCGCCTGCCAGGCCCACGACGACGCCGGGAGCGACGAGCGCCGGCACGGGTGCCGTCGCGTCCTTCTCGCGCAGGGTCGCGGTGTCGCCGGTGCCGACCTCGACGCCGGCCACCACCTCCGCGTCGGAGCGGATGACCAGGCCGGCCGGAGCGCCGGCGAGCGCCTCGTTGAGGTTGACCGCGACGACCTTGCCGGCCTCGAGGTTGATGCTCGAGATGCCCGCGGGGGTCACGTAGCCGTCGGCGGTGAGCAGCGCCAGGGAGACGGTGGTGTCGGCGTCGGGCGAGAGCAGCTCGAGGGCGGCGTAGTGCACGGGCGCGGGCACGCCGGGGATCACCAAGCGGGTGCCGGCCTCGCTCGGCGGGATGAGCGACATGCCCATCGGCACGAGGCCGAGGGCCTCCTGGTCCAGCCCGACCAGCCCGATGCGCCCGGACCGCGCGATCGCGTGCACCGCCACCAGGTTCTGGTTCGGCGCGAGGGTGTCCAGCCGCACCTGCTTGCGCGAGCCCGCCGGCAGCACGATGCCCGAGGCGCCCGGGGCCGGGACGGGACCGGCCTCGCCGTAGACGAGCAGGTCGACCTGCGCCGGGCGGTCGTCGTCGTTGACCAGCAGCACCTGGGTGAGCCGGCCCACGGTCGAGCCGCCCCCCACGAGCCAGGCGTCGGTGACCGGACGGGCGCACGGGGACGCCGCGAGGCCGCGGGTCGCGCCCTGACCGGACCGGATCGCCTGGTCGGCGCCGAGGCCCTGCGCGAAGGAGCCGGTGGCCCGGGCGAGCATGGCCGGACCGGACCTGCCCTCGATCACGCGGCTCACGGTCTGGCCGGGCTGCTTGATGAGCAGCGGCTCCGTCGTCTGCGTCACGGACAGGTCGGCGAGGGTCGCGATGCCGTCCTTCACCGACGACAGCGGGGCGACCCCGGCGGTGACCGTGGAGGTGAGCGTCGTCGTCGCCGTGGTGACCGAGCAGACCAGCTCGGTCGACGCCACCGGCTCGGTGACCGGCCGGGAGTCGACGGCGGTGACGTCGGGGGTCAGCAGCGACGCGCCGCCGACGAGGACCGCCACGGCGACGAGGACGCCGACCAGCCGGGTGCGCGGGCGGCGCAGCGGCGAGGTCGAGGGGCCGCTCACGGCGCCACCTCCTCGACGACGGCGCCGGGCGCCCCCGGCGGGTCGGTGACGGCGACGGCCGCGGCCGCGAGGGGCTCGGTCGCGGGCACCGGTGCGCCGCTCTCGCCGGCGACCCCGGAGTCGGCGATGTCGGAGTCGGCGTCGGACTCCTCGTCGTCGGTGCGCCGCGACGGAAGGGCCAGCAGCACCACGAGCAGGACCACGGCCGCCTGCGCCCACAGCCAGGCGGCGCGCGACGAGCCGTCGAAGGCGATCGTCACGGGGAACTCGGTGGCCGGGACACCGGCCACCTGCAGCGCCGGGTCGTCGGAGCCGGGGCCGCCCGCCACGGGCGTGACGTCGGCGCCGTCGGCGGTCCAGCGCCAGCGGCTGTCGCGCGTCTCGGACACGACGAGGCTGCGCCCGCTCGTGCCCGCGACCACGGTCGCGTCGACCGAGGGCACCTCGCGCGGGTCGCTGCTCGACACCGGCACGGCGGAGGACCGGCGCACCTGGACGGTGCCCGCGGAGTCGCCGGCGGGGGGCTCGATCACCTGCACCCGCGAGGCGACGGGCACGACCTCCCAGACCGCAGCGCCGTCGCGCGACGACAGGTGGCGCAGGCCGCGCTGACCGTCGAGCGTCGCGACCAGCGGGTCGCGGCGGCCGGCGTCGGCGAGGACGAGGTAGCGCACGCCGTGCGTCGCGAGCTGGTCCACCTCGTCGGCGCCGAGACCCGCCACGACGCGGGCGATCATGCGGTCGAGCTGGTCGGTGACGGCAGCGGGTGCGGCGACGTCGACGTCGCCGGTCTGCGGGATGGGCGCGGCGAGCAGGTCGTAGACGACGCGGTCGCCGAGGCTGCGCTGCAGCACGACCGCGCGCGGCCGGTCGGGCGTGGCCATCTCGGCGGCCACGAAGGCGGGGAGCACGTCGCGCTCGCCGCGACGCAGCGGCCCGTCGACGCCGAGCACGTAGATGCCGAGCGCTCCGAGCGGCGCGAGCAGCAGCAGCACGGTCAGCACGGCGGCGGCCGGCTGCCGCCAGCCGAAGCTGGCGCCCTCGAGCCGGCGCGGCAGCTGCTCGACGAGGACGGCCGAGCACACGATGAGCGCACCGCCCCAGATCGCGGTGGCCGTGCCGGGCCACGGCGCGACCGGCTCGCCGAGCGCCGGCGGCGTCACCCGGATCACCTGCTGCACGAGACCGAGCGCGAGGCCGACGAGCCCGACCACCCAGGCCGCCAGCGCGATGCGGCGCGCGCCGGAGACCACCACGGCGGCGAGACCGCCGAGCAGCAGGCCCGCCGCCAGCCACAGCGGCGTGGAGCCGGCACCACCGGGTCGCAGCAGCAGGACGTCGTACGACGTGAGCCGGAGGTCGGTCGGGCCGACGAGGCCGGGCTCGAGCCAGAGCAGCGCCGGCTCGCGCACCACCCGCAGGCTCCAGGGCACGAGCATCGCGACAGGCGCCAGAACGGCCACGAGCAGGCGCAGGCGGCCGCCGCGGTCGCGCACCACCGTGACGGCGGCGACGATCGCGAGCACCGCGGCCGCGATCCACACGACGGGGACGAAGGCGGCGACGACCGCGAGGAGCAGCGAGGTGCCCGCGACGCGCCGCCACGTGCTCGGACCGCCGGCACCGGCCAGCCGGGCGCACGACCGGGCCAGCCACGGCAGCAGCACCATCGCGACGGCCGTGCCCAGGCGTCCGCCCGAGATGGCGCCGGTCGCCGCCGGGAGCGTGGCGTAGGTGACCGCGGCCCAGATCCGCACCACGGGAGTGCGGACGACGCCACGCAGGGCCAGGTAGGCGGTGAGGCCGGCGAGCGGCACCAGGGCGAGGAGCACGACGTCGTTGGCCGCCGACGCGGAGCCGCGCAGCAGCAGGGCCAGGAGCGACAGCGGGGCCAGCCACGCGGGCGCGTCGGCGCCGGAGCCCGGTCCGACCTCGTGCCACGGCGTCAGGTAGCTCCCCCACAGCTCGCCCACGCCGTCGGGGGCGGGCAGCAGCGCGCCGCCCTGCAGGTAGCCGGACCCGAGGAGGGCGCGCTCGGCGACCAGCGAGACCACGACCAGCGCGAGGACGAGCAGGGTCGCGGGCCGCACCAGGATGCGACGCAGCCGCGAGGGCCGGCGGTCGTCGGCGTACCAGCCGTCGGGGTCGTCGGACGTCGAGTCGAGCACAGACCGCTCGGCGTCTCCCGTGCCGTCGCCGTCGAGCAGCTCGGCGG
Source organism: Actinomycetes bacterium (assembly GCA_029781935.1). Classification (GTDB taxonomy): domain Bacteria; phylum Actinomycetota; class Actinomycetes; order S36-B12; family CAIYMF01; genus Longivirga. Next base: position 5,050 of record JAKOVT010000008.1, read on the forward strand.
CCTTGTCGAGCGCGTGACGCACTCCGAGGCTGCGCGGCGCGAGGAAGTGCCGCACCTCGCTCTCGGGCACCGCATCCGGGAGCGCGGCCGCGGCCCGAGCACGGGCGCGCGACGCCGAGAGCCCGCGACGATCGCGGACGGCGTCGCGGAACGCGCCCCACTCGTCGCGCGCGGCGTCGGGCGCCTTGCCGAGCAGGAGCCCGAGCGCGCGCACCAGCGAACCGATGAGCATGCGCAGCGAGGCGAACGGGCCGCGCAGGCCGGTGGCGTGCGCGCGCACCACGTGGATCGCCGCGACCCGGTCGAGCCGGTGCGGGCGGTCGGGATGCTTGGGAGACCCGGCGTCGACGGGACGACGGCCGTGGGTCGCGGCCTCCCGGTGGTGGACGACGGCCGACGTCGCCACGATCACCCGGTGGCCCGACCGTCGCGCCCGCCAGCAGAAGTCGAGGTCGTCGCGGAAGAGCGGGAGCGAGGGGTCGAACCCGCCGAGCGCGTCCCACACCTCGCGCCGCACGAGCATCCCCGCGCTGGCGACGGCGAGGACGTCGGTGGTGGCGTCGTGCTGGCCCTGGTCGAGCTCGTGGCGCTCGAGGCCGGTGACGAGGTTGCCGGAGCGCGCGACGGTGACACCGGCCTGGACGAGGACGTCGGGGTGCCGCCACCCGCGCAGCTTCGGGCCGAGGACGTCGGCGCTCGGGGTGCGGTCCGACGTGCGCAGCAGCTCCTCCAGCGCCGTCGGCGCCGGGGCGGAGTCGTCGTGCAGCAGCCACACCCAGCGCAGCGTCTCGTCGTCGATCGTCCGGCCGGC
>JAKOVT010000017.1 GCA_029781935.1 Actinomycetes bacterium
GGGCACCGAGGTCCGCGAGGCGAGGAACGCGGCGAGCATCATGCCCAGGACGCCGCCGAGATAGGTGACCGAGTACCCGACGATGGGCAGCTCGGACTTCAGCTGCGACAGGCTCGCGGCCAGCGCGGGGGTGTTGGTGAGCGACCCGGCGTAGACGCCGGACAGCACCGGGCCGGAGAGCCCGAGCAGGTGGCCGACACCGAGGGTGACGGCGGCGCCGCCGACGAGCAGCACGACCACCGTCGTGAGAACCCGGCCGCCGGTGCGCAGCGCCGTGAAGAACGACGGCCCCGCGGACACGCCGATGGCGTAGGCGAAGAGCACCAGGCCGAACTGCCCGACGACCGCGGGCAGCTTGAGCCGCTCGTCGTACGCCGACACCGCGAGCGCCAGGAACAGCACGGCGGCAGGGCCGAGGGCGAACCGCTTGACGGTCAGGGCGCCGATGGCGCTGCCGGCTGCGACGAGCAGAGCCAGCAGCACGAGCGGGTTGTCGGCGAGCAGGTCTGCGAAAGCCTTCATGACACGGGCAACGCTACCCGCGCTGCCGGGCGCGTCGGTCCGTCCCGCGCCGGAGCGAGACGGGGGTCACGCCCGGGACGCGTGGCAGGCCACCGCGGCGCGTCACTGCAAGCAGGACGGGCCGAGGAGCGCCTTGAGATCGGCGTACAGCGCCGGCGACGGCGTGACGCGCAGGCCGTCGTCGAGGCGCACGACGGTGGTGCGCGGCCCGTTCTGGATCGCGAGCCGCACCTCGGTGACGCCGGGGTGCGCCGACAGGGTCTCCTTGAACCGGTCGACGACCGGGGGGATGCAGCGCGCCGCGGGCAGGTGCACCACGACAGGTCCGGCCTCGCCGGTGGAGAGGTCGGGGACGGAGACCTCCATCGCGATGAACTTCGGCGCCTCCTCCTCGCTCTTGTCGAGGCGGCCCTTCACCAGCAGCACGGAGTCGGGGACGACGTGCGGACCGACGAGCTGGTAGGTCTGCGGGAAGACCATGACGTCGATGGAGGCCTCGAGGTCCTCGAGCGACGCGATGGCCCACACGTTGCCCTGCTTGGTCACCTTGCGCTGGACGCTCGTGACCAGGCCGCCGACGGTGAGCACCCGACCGTCGGCGACGTCCTCGCTGTGCAGGGCCGAGATGGGCACGTCGGACGCCGCGGTGAGGACGTGCTCGACGCCGTTGAGCGGGTGGTCGGACACGTAGAGGCCGAGCATCTCGCGCTCGTAGCCGAGCAGCGTCGACTTGTCCCACTCCGTGGTCGGGATCGGCGGCGGCGCCCACGCGACGCCGCCGTCGGCACCGCCGTCGTCGAGCCCGCCGAAGAGGGAGTCCTGGCCGATCGCCTCGTTGCGCTTGATGTCGAGGATCGAGTCGATGCGCGCCTCGTGGACGAGGAGCAGACCCTTGCGCGCCTCGCCGAGCGAGTCGAACGCCCCGGCCTTGATGAGCGACTCGACGACGCGCTTGTTGACGACCGCGATCGGCACCTTCTCGAGGAAGTCGTCGAAGCTGGCGAACCGCCCCTTCGACGTGCGGGCCTCGACGAGGCTGTCGACGACGTTGCCGCCGACGTTGCGCACCGCGGAGAGCCCGAAGCGGATGTCGGTGCCGCGCGGGGTGTAGTCGGACTCGGATTCGTTGACGTCGGGCGGCAGGACCTTGATGCCCATGCGCCGGCACTCGTTGAGGTAGACCGCCGACTTGTCCTTGTCGTCCTTGACGCTCTGCAGCAGCGCGGCCATGTACTCGGCCGGGTAGTTGGCCTTGAGGTAGGCCGTCCAGTAGGACACGAGGCCGTAGCCCGCGGTGTGCGCCTTGTTGAAGGCGTAGTCGGAGAAGGGGACGAGGATGTCCCACAGCTTCTTGATGGCGTCGTCGCTGTAGCCGTTCGCGCGCATGCCCTCGCTGAAGGGGATGTACTCCTTGTCGAGGATCTCCTTCTTCTTCTTGCCCATGGCGCGACGGAGCAGGTCCGCGGCGCCGAGGCTGTAGCCCGCGAGCTTCTGGGCGATCGCCATGACCTGCTCCTGGTAGACGATCAACCCGTAGGTGTCGCCCAGGATCTCGGCCAGCGGCTCGGCGAGCTCGGGGTGGATCGGCTCCACCGGCTTGCGGCCGTTCTTGCGGTCGGCGTAGTCGTTGTGCGCGTTGGCGCCCATCGGACCAGGACGGTAGAGCGCGAGGACGGCGGAGATGTCCTCGAAGTTGTCGGGCACCATCGAGCGCAGCAGGGCGCGCATCGGCCCGCCGTCGAGCTGGAAGACGCCGAGCGTGTCGCCGCGTGCGAGCAGCTCGTAGGTGGGTCGGTCGGTGAGCTCGAGCTCCTCGAGCACGACGGTCGCGCCCCGGTTGCTCTCGATGTTGCGCAGGCAGTCGTCGAGCACCGTGAGGTTGCGCAGCCCGAGGAAGTCCATCTTGAGCAGGCCGAGGGTCTCGCAGACCCCCATGTCGAACTGCGTGATGATCGCGCCGTCCTGCTCGCGGCGCCAGATCGGGATGACGTCGAGCAGCGGCTCGGAGCACAGGATCACGCCCGCGGCGTGGACGCCGGGCTGGCGCTTGAGGCCCTCGAGGCCCTTCGCGGTGTCGACGACCTTGCGGACGTCGGCGTCGGACTCGTACAGCGCGCGGAACTCCTGCGCCTCGTTGTAGCGCGTGTGGTTCTTGTCGAAGATGCCGTAGAGCGGGATGTCCTTGCCCATGACCGCGGGCGGCATCGCCTTGGTGATCCGCTCCCCCACAGCGAACGGGTAGCCGAGCGCGCGGGCGGAGTCCTTGATCGCAGCCTTGGCCTTGATCGAGCCGTAGGTGATGATCTGCGCGACCCGCTCCTCGCCGTAGCGCTCGGTGGCGTAGCGGATCATCTCGCCGCGGCGGCGCTCGTCGAAGTCCATGTCGATGTCGGGCATCGACACGCGCTCGGGGTTGAGGAACCGCTCGAACAGCAGGCCGTGGGCGATCGGGTCGAGCTCGGTGATGCCCAGGGCGTAGGCGATGAGGGCGCCCGC
>JAKOVT010000024.1 GCA_029781935.1 Actinomycetes bacterium
TCGTTGACGCCGGTGCCGTCGATCTCGAGCTCGACGACGACGTCGCTCTCCTTCGTCGTGCGCTGCACGCGCGCGGACCTGCTCATGCGGTGACCTCCTCCAGCGCCGCGCGGAACGCGGCGTTCTCCTCCGGCGTGCCGACGCTCACGCGCAGCCACCCGTCCGGCCCGGTCTCCCGGATGAGCACGCCGCGGTCGAGCAACCCTCGCCAGACGGCGTGCCGGTCCGGGAACCGTCCGAAGAGCACGAAGTTCGCGTCGCTGTCGGCGACGTCGTGGCCGCGGGCGCGCAACCACACGACGAGGGCGTCGCGCTCGCTGCGCAGCAGCGCCACCTGCGCCTGCAGCTCGTCGGCGTGCGCGAGCGCGGTGCGCGCGACCGCCTGCGTGACCGCCGACAGGTGATAGGGCAGCCGGACCAGCTGCACCGCCTGCACGACCGCCGGATCCGCGGCGAGGTAGCCCAGGCGCGCGCCGGCCATGCCGAACGCCTTGCTCATCGTGCGGCTCACGACGAGCCGCGGGTGGCCGTCGAGGATCTCGAGCGCCGACGGCGTGCCGCTGCGGCGGAACTCGGCGTAGGCCTCGTCGATCACGACCATGCCCGGCGCGGTGTCGAGCACGGCGCGGACGACGTCGAGGTCCAGCGGGGTGCCGGTCGGGTTGTTGGGCGAGGCGAGCAGCACGATGTCGGGCAGGTGCAGCTCGATCGCCTCGACCGCGGTCTGGGCGTCGACGCGGAAGTGCTCGTCGCGCGGCGCCGTGACGTAGCGGGTGAAGGTGTCGCGGCAGTACTCCGGGTACATCGAGTACGTCGGCGTGAAGCCGAGCGCGGTCCGCCCGGGTCCGCCGAACGCGAGCATGAGCTGGTGCATGATCTCGTTGCTGCCGTTGGCCGCCCAGAGCTGGTCGCCGGTGAGGGCGGCCCCGGACTCGCGACCGAGGTACGCCGCGAGGTCCGCGCGCAGCGCGACCGCCTCGCGATCGGGGTAGCGGTTGAGGCCCCGCGACGCCTCGGCCACCGCCGCGGCGATGTCGGCGACGAGCGCTTCGGACGGGGCGTACGGGTTCTCGTTCACGTTGAGGCGCGCGCGGACGTCGAGCTGCGGTGCGCCGTACGGGGTCTGCCCCCGCAGGTCGTCGCGCAGCGGGAGGTCGTCGAGTCCGGGCACGTCAGCCCCCGCTGGGACGGCGGGTGCGGACCTCGACGGCCGCGGCGTGACCGGGCAGGTCCTCGGCGTTCGCCAGTGCGACGACGTGCGGGGCGACGTCGGCGAGCGCGGCCTCGTCGTAGTCGACGACGTGGATGCCGCGCAGGAACGTCTGCACCGACAGCCCCGACGAGTGGCAGGCACAGCCGCCCGTGGGCAGCACGTGGTTGGAGCCCGCGGCGTAGTCGCCGAGCGACACCGGCGACCACGAACCGACGAAGATCGCGCCGGCGTTGCGGACGCGCATCGAGACCTCGCGCGCCTCGCGCGTGTGGATCTCGAGGTGCTCGGCGGCGTACGCGTCGACCACGCGCAGGCCGGCGTCGAGGTCGTCGACGAGCACGATGCCGCTCTGCGGCCCGCGCAGCGCCTCGCCGATCCGCTCGCTGTGCTTGGTCGCGGGCACCTGCACGGCGAGCTCGGCCTCGACGGCGTCGGCGAGCTCGGCGCTGGTCGTGACCAGGACGGAGGCGGCGATGACGTCGTGCTCCGCCTGGCTGATCAGGTCGGCGGCGACGAACGCGGCGTCGGCGGTGTCGTCGGCGAGGATCGCGATCTCGGTGGGGCCCGCCTCGGAGTCGATGCCGATGCGGCCCTTGAGCAGCCGCTTGGCGGCGGTGACGTAGATGTTGCCGGGCCCGGTGACCATCACCGCGGGCGCGCAGTCGTCGGGCCCGTGGCCGGTGCCGTAGGCGAACATCGCGACCGCCTGGGCCCCGCCGGCGGCGTAGACCTCGTGCACGCCGAGCAGCGCGCAGGCGGCGAGGATGGTCGGGTGCGGGAGACCGCCGTGGTCCTTCTGCGGCGGGCTCGCGACCGCGAAGGACGGCACGCCCGCGACCAGTGCGGGGACGACGTTCATCACGACCGAGCTCGGGTAGACGGCCCGGCCTCCCGGGACGTAGAGGCCGACGCGGTCGACCGGCAGCCAGCGCTCCATGACGCTGCCGCCGGGCACGACGTGGGTGATGGTATCGACGCGTCGCTGGTCCTCGTGCACGAGGCGGGCACGGCGGATCGACTCCTCGAGACCGGCCCGCACGGCGGGGTCGAGGTTCTCGAGCGCCGAGTCGAGCGCCTCCTGGGGCACCCGCAGCGACGGGGGTCGTACGCCGTCGAGGCGCGCACCCCACTCGAGCACGGCCTCGGCGCCGCGGTCGCGGACGTCGTCGACGATGGGCCGCACCGTCTCGAGCACGCTCTCGACGTCGACGGCGGCGCGCGGCAGCACGTCTCGGGGGTCGGCGTGCGACCCGCGCAGGTCCAGGCGCCGGATC
>JAKOVT010000027.1 GCA_029781935.1 Actinomycetes bacterium
GGGTTGCCGCGCGCATCCGCGCAGATGCCAGGCCCACCACGTCACCGAGTGGGAGAACTCGGGCAGCACCGATCTCGACAACCTCTGCCTGCTCTGCCCCCGCCACCACATCTCGGTCCACGAGGGCGGCTGGACCATCACCCGTACACCCGGCACCAGCCCCTACGAGACCGGCTGCTGGACCCTCGCCCCACCCAGACCACAGCCCTGAGGAAGGGCGCACCACCCATCACCCCGCCGTCGACCGACCCGGAACGAGCGTTCCCCGACGCACCGATTCCCGGCATTCGGTATCGGGTGGGCTCCATCGGTCGGGTCTGCTGCACGAACGGGTGACAGGGTGGGTCACGCGGCCTGAGTGGCCCGTGCGGTCATGACGGTCTCGTACTCGATGGGGGTCAAACGTCCGAGCGAGGCCTGTCGGCGGCGTCGGTGGGAGGTCCGTTCGATCCAGGTCACGATCGCGATCCGGAGCTCCTCGCCGGTGGCCCAGGTCTGGCGGTCGGCGACGTTCCTGGAGCAGGCTGAAGAAGCTCTCCATGGCGGCGTTGTCCCCGGCCTCGCTCGTGACCCACCCGACGAGCCGACCATCGAGGACCCGGCGGGTGCACCGTGGGAGGTCTACACGGTCAAGGACGACGACCCCGCCGCGCCGCGCGACGCCTTCGACCCCCCGCTGCTCGAGACCGTCGGGGGCGACGGCGCCTGCTGCACGCCCGCGTCCGGCATTGCCGCCGAGGCGACCGTGCCCACGATGGCCGTGCACGGCTCGACCACGGCGTTCGCGCTGTCCTTCACCGAGGCGCTGTGGGGCGAGCTGGAGGGCAAACCGTCGCCCGAGCCCTCGCGCTGTGCCCCGGAGCGACCGAGACCGAGTTCTTCGACGTGGCCGGAGCCGACGCTCAGGTCGGAGCGACGCGCCAGCCGGTCGAGGAGGTCGTGCGCGACGCGCTCGAGGCGCTCGGCAAGGGTCGGCCCTCGCTCGTCACCGGCGCGCGCAACGCGATGGGTGCGCGTCTCCCCCGCGTCCTCAGCGGCCGGCAGACGATCCGGCTCACCCGACGGATCATGACGGCCTGACCCGTTGCGGCGTATCGCCGCCGGATAGGTTGAGCCCTCCGATCTCACCGGGAGGCGCGATGCCGAGGATCCTCGACTACACCGGTCGGGAGGCCGTCCGCTCGGTCACGGTGGCCGACATCGTGGGGCTCAAGGGCTCCGGTCGGCAGCTGGCGCAGGTGACGGCGTCGACGCCTGCCGAGGCCGCGGCCGCCGAGGCCGCGGGCGTCGAGATGGTCGTGTGCATGTCGGACTTCGTGCCCGCCGTGCGCGAGGGATCGCAGCAGGTGTTCCTCACCGCGGCCATCGACTTCTCCGGCGCCGTCACCGAGGACGACCTCCTGCGCGACGCCCTGTGCGCGCTGACGGCCGGTGCGGATGCGGTCATCACGGCGCGCGGCATGAACAGCGTCCGACGCCTCGCGCACGAGGACATCCCGGTGATGGGCCACCTCGGCTTCGTGCCCAAGAAGTCGACCCTGTACGGCGGCGTGCGCGCGGTCGGCCGCACTGCGACCGAGGCAACCACGCTGTGGCGCAGGTTCGAGGAGCTGCAGGAGGCGGGCGCCTTCGCCGTCGAGTGCGAGCTCATCCCCGCCGAGGTGATGCGCGAGATCCACGCGCGCACCGGGCTCGCGACCATCTCGCTCGGCTCGGGTCCCCATGCCGACGTGCTGTTCCTGTTCACCAGCGACATCTGCGGCGAGAGCGAGCGCATCCCGCGCCACGCGCGCGCGTACGCCGACCTCGCCGCACTGCACCGCCAGATCGACGCCGAGCGCGTCCGAGCTCTGACGGCGTTCCGCGCCGACGTCGCCAGCGGTGGCTTCCCGTCGGCTGCCGAGCTGTCGACGATCGACGCCGCCGAGCTCGCCGGGTTCGTCGCGTTGCTCGACGGCGGCCACCAGCAGATCTGACGCTGAACTGGAGGCAGGCCCGGTCCGGCGGGATGACGCCGGCAGGCCCGGGGCGTCCGCGTCGTCGCCTCGATCGGGCTGATCCCGCCGGCCCCCGAAGCGCGGCAGCCTGGGGGCTGCATCTTGTCTGACGCGCTCGCGCCATCCACCCTGGTCCGCATGACCGGGAACCCCGACCTCGCCGTCGCGGCGTCGCCGCCGTCGGCCGTCGGCGGCTCGCGCGTGCAGTGGGAGCAGATCCCCGAGACGGTGCGCGCCGGCATCGAGGACCGGCTCGGGTCGAGGGTGGTGTCTGCAGCCAGCCAGCCGGGCGGGTTCTCGCCGGGGAGCGCCGATCGTGTCGTGCTCGCCGACGGTCGACGCGCCTTCGTCAAGGCCGTGGGCACCGAGGTCAACCCGGATTCCCCGGCGATCCACCGCCAGGAGATCGTGGTGACCACGGCGCTGCCCGATGCCGGTTTCGCGCCGCGCCTGCTCGGCAGCTATGACGACGGGACGTGGGTGGCGCTCGCCTTCGACGATGTCGACGGCCGCTCGCCGCGGATGCCCTGGACCGACGAGGACCTGACCCGCTGCCTCACTGCACTCGCCGAGATGGCCGAGCGGCTGTCGCCCTCGCCCCTGCCCGACGTGCCGCGCCTGGTCGACGCGGTCGCCAGCGGCTTCAGCCGCTGGGACACCCTCCTCGAGGACGTACCGGCCGACCTCGATCCGTGGGCTGTCGCCCGACTCCCCGAGCTCGCCGCCCTCGGCCGCACGAGCCTGGACGTCATGGACGGCGACGCGCTCGTGCACAGCGACGTACGCGCCGACAACCTGCTGCTGACCGCGGACCGGGTCGTCGTCGTGGACTGGCCATGGGCGTCTCGCGGAGCGGCGTGGGTCGACAGCCTCACCCTCGTGCTGAACGCGGCCGTCTTCGGCGACCACGATCCCGAGGGGCTCCTGGCCCGCACGCCTGTACTGGCAGCCGTCGACCCCGATGCCGTGACCGCCACGGTGGCCGGCCTGGCCGGGTACTTCTCCTGGCAGGGCCGTCAGCCCGCGCGACCCGAGATGCCGACCATCCGCGCCTTCCAGCTCGCGCAGGCCGACTCGTGCCTGCGGTGGCTGCGAGTCCGCCTCGACGGCGCCCCCTGGTAGTGCGGGCACGGGCGGCCGCCGCTCCAGCAGCCGAGCGTGTCGGCGATCCGTGGCCAGACGCCGGCGACGCGTCGCCGGTTCGCATGACGTCCGATCGAGTGCCTCGCTCGCAGCCCAGTCGATGCTCTCGACGTCGATCTGGGCGAGAACCGGGAAACGGCACTCGGGTCGTTCCCCGCCTCCACGACCGAGCTCGCTCACCGCACCGCTGACCGGATCGACGCGACGTCGCGCACACCATCGATCGGCAGCGCGCGGCCGCGCAGGATCACCAGTCCGACGATCGCGCCGAGCAGCGCGGTGAGACTTCCCACGAGGAGGCTGTGCTGCACGGCGAGGTCGAACGCACCGCGCGCTGCGTCGGCCAAGCCGGTTCCCGCGGGGCCTTCCTCGTGCGCGATGCGCATCGCCTCGCCGTACGAGGCGGTGGCGCCGGCCGGCACCGACGTCGGCAGGCCGGAGCGGTAGGCGGCAGCGGCGAGACCTCCGAGCACGGCGACTCCGAGCGCTGCTCCCAGCTCCTGCATCGTGTCGTTCATCGCCGAGCCGACCCCCGCGTGGTCGCGGGGGAAGCTGCTCATGAGCGACGCGCTGGCGGGTGCGATGGCGATGCCCAGCCCGAGTCCTAGCAGAACGATGCCGACGGCGACCGGCAGGTACTGCTCGCGGTTCGCTCCCAGGCCGAGGGTGGCGAGCCCGGCCGCCAGGACGGTGAGGCCCACCGCCACGGCGCGGTTGTTGCCCACTCGCGCGGCGAAGCCCGGAGAGAGCGGCGACGCGAGCGCGATGGCGACCGCGACGGGCAGCGTTCGGACGCCCGCCTCGAGCGGGGAGTAGCCGAGGGTCATCTGGAGGAACTGGGTGAGCACGAACGTGGCCCCTGCGAGGCTGAACATGAGAAGGACGCCGACGGAACTTGCGCCTACGAACTGGCGAGACCGCAGCAGCGTGACAGGCACCATGGGATGGTCGGCCCGGAGCTCCCAGAGCACGAAGACCGACAGCGAGACCGCGGTGACCAGCAGGCCGCTCACGACTGTGGCGCTCAGCCACCCCTGCTCCGGAACCTCGATCATGGAACGGACGAGCGCCACGATCGCGATGGACGAGAGCAGGGCGCCGACCAGATCCGGGCGAGGCGCGTCGCTGCGCCGTGACTCGGGCACGATGGTCCACGCGGCGAGGAGCGCCACGACGACCACAGGCACGTTGACCAGGAAGACCGAGCCCCACCAGAAGTGGTCGACGAGCAGCCCGCCCAGGACCGGTCCCGCGGAGACTCCGAGCGCCGAGACCCCGCCCCAGATCGCGATTGCGCGGGGTCGCTCGTCGACCTCGAAGACGTGGACGAGGATGGCGAGCGTCGCTGGCATGAGGAACGCGCCACCGAGGCCCATGAACCCGCGGGCCGCGATGAGGGCTGGTGCCGACGTCGTGAGGGCTGCGGCGAGCGAACCGAGGCCGAAGACGAGCAGTCCCCCGAGGAGGCCGCGGCGGCGGCCGAACCTGTCCGAGACGCTGCCGGCCGTGAGCAGAAGGCCGGCGAACACGAGGGAGTAGGCGTCCACGACCCACTGGACCTGCGAGGTGGACAGCGAGAGATCCTCGACGAGCGAGGGGATCGCCACGTTGAGAACCGTGTTGTCGAGCGTGACGACGAACAGGCTCAGACACAGGACGCCGAGGATCAGCCAGCGCCGCGGGTGGCGCGCCTGCGGCAACGGGGCCCGTGCCGACGCGGCATCGGGCTGCGGGCTCAGCTCGTTGACGACCTCGGACATGTGGTTCATCCCTTCTCGCACACCGCTGTCTGCGGTCCGGCTCCCATCGTCGCCACCGAGAGACCGCGACTCCTCGGGCGGAGAACCCAGCTGCTCAGCGATCTTCGGCCGGTCGCCGCTTCGGCGGGATGACGTAGACCCGACGCTGGGACCACCTCTCGCCGCAGGTCAGCGTTCACGACCGCCCGCCGCGATTCGGCATGCGCGGATACGGGCTCACGCCTCAGCTGCACGGCGTCCGCGTCGGGTCTCATGGCCCGCCACTCCTGAGGAGCGGCGTTGCGGCCACGCGCTCGGTCGGACGCACCCGGCCCCGCGCTTCGGGTCCGCGCCGCTCACCGGACGGTCCATGATGGAGCCCTTGTGACGGACGCTCTGGTCGAGACCCGGTTCCACCTCCCGGCGCCACGCCGGGGACTGGTGGCTCGCCCGAGACTGTCCGATCGCCTCACGTCGAGCGCGCGGCTGGTCCTGGTGTCGGCACCGGCTGGTTTCGGCAAGACGACGCTGCTGGCCGAGTGGCTGCGCCGCGGCGCCGTCCCGCCGGATCGGATCGCCTGGCTGTCGCTGGAGCAGTCCGACTCCCCGGCGGACTTCTGGACCTACGTCGTCTCGGTGCTGCAGCGAGTCGATCCGCGGGTCGGCGTCGGAGTCATGGACGCCCTGCAGTCTGGACGGCCCGCGGATCCTGCGGCTCTGACCCCGCTCGTCAACGACCTCGCGGCGCTCGACGACGATGTCTGGCTGGTCCTCGACGACTACCACCTCGTCGACGGCGAGACCACGGCGAGCGGAGTGGGCTTCCTGCTGGAGCACCTCCCGACGACCGTTCATCTCGTGATCAGCACGCGGGTCGACCCGTTGCTCCCGTTGGCGAGACTGCGGGCGCGAGGCGAGCTGGTCGAGCTGCGCGCCGCCGACCTGCGCTTCACCGTGGACGAGGCGTCGGCGTACCTGGACGAGGCTGGCGGGCTCGACCTGGCGACGGAGCAGGTCGCGGCCCTCGAGGAGCGCACCGAAGGCTGGGCCGCCGCCTTGCAGCTGGCGGCGCTGTCGATGCAGCACCGGTCCGACCTGGACGAGTTCATCGCCGGTTTCGCGGGCGACGACCGTTACGTCATGGACTACCTCCTCGAGGAGGTCCTGGCGCATCAGCCGGATCATGTGCGCGACTTCCTGCTCCGGACCTCCGTGCTCGACCGGCTCACGGGACCGTTGTGCGACGCCCTGACCGACGACGTCGACGGCACCTCGATGCTCATCGAGCTCGAGCGGGCGAACCTGTTCCTCGTGGCCCTCGACGACCGCCGCACGTGGTACCGCTACCACCACCTGTTCGCGGACGTCCTCCGGGCGCGGCTGCTCGCGCAGGACCCATCTCTCGTGCTCCAGCTGCACCAGCGGGCGAGCCGATGGTTCGAGGCCCAAGACCTGCTGACCGAGGCGGTGCGCCACGCGCTCGCAGCTCGCGACGTGGAGCGCGCCGCCTTCCTCGTCGAGCTCGCCGCGCCGGCCCTGCGGCGCAACCGGCAGGAGGCGACACTGCTGGGCTGGCTCGGCGAGCTGCCGACCGAGACGGTGCGTACCCACCCGGTTCTCAGTGCCTTCATGGGCTACCGGCTCATGCTGGCCGGCGACATCGGCGGGGTCGAGACCTGGCTCGCCGCTGCCGAGCACGCGTTGCACACCGCGGACCCGGCGATCTCGAGCGGATGGGCACAGACCGAGGAGCTGCGAAGCCTTCCGTCGACCATCGAGCTCTACCGAGCCGCGATCGCGCAGGCGATCGGTGACGTCGCCGGCACCGAGGCCCACGCGCGCCGCGCGCTCGAGCGCGCCGACCCGGACGATCACATGTCCCGGGGCGGCGCCTGGGGATTCCTCGGGCTCGCAGCCTGGACCGACGGGGACGTGACGCTCGCGCTGTCGACGTTCGGCGACGCCGTCACGAACCTGCATGACGCGGGTGCGCTCGTCGACGAGCTCAGCGGCTCCGTCGTGCTCGCCGATCTGTGGCTCGTGGCCGGGCGCCCGAGCCGGGCGGTGGCCCTGTACGAGTCGGGTCTGCGCCTGGCCGAACCCCACGGAAACGCGTTCGCCCGCGCCAGCGCCGATCTGCACGCCGGTCTCGGCGAGATCGAGTGCGAGAAGAACGACCTGGCGAGCGCGCGTCGTCATCTCGAGCTGGCCGCGGCGCTCAGCGAGCATGCCGCGATGGGGGAGACCGGCTTCCGTCGGTACGTGGCGATGAGCCGCGTGGCGCGCGCCGAGGGGGACCTGGCACTCGCGATCGACCTCCTGCGCGAGGCGCAATGGCTGTACCGACCGAGCTTCTTCCCCGACGTCCGTCCGATCGGTGCCATGACGGCACGGGTGCGGATCGCACAGGGTCTGCTGCTCGACGCGGCCGACTGGGCACGCGAGCGAGGCGTGGAGCTCACGGACGACGTGAGCTACGTCCGCGAGTTCGACCACCTCACCCTGGTCCGGCTCGCCCTGGCACAGGAACGGCAGCGACCCGGGTCGACAGCGCTGGGCGCCGTGACCTCTCTTCTCGACAGGCTGGCGCGCGCGGCGGACGAGGCAGGGCGCGCCGGGAGCCTTCTCGAGATCCGCATGCTCCAGGCGCTCGCCTCGGACGTCTCGGGGCAGCGCGCCGCGTCCATCGAGCACCTCGCGGAGGCCTGGAGGGAGGCACCGGAGCCCAGCGGCTGCATCCGGCTGTTCCTGGACGAAGGTCTGCCGATGCTCACCCTGCTGCGCGAGGCGGCGACGCACCCCACGTTCGGCACTCATGCGAACCGGCTGATCTCGATGGCGACGTCGGGCCAGGCCGATGCGGCGGCCGTTCCGATGCCCACGCCGCCCTCCCCCTTGAGCGAGCGTGAGCTGCAGGTGCTCCGCCTGCTCGACAGCGAGCTGACGGGTCCGGAGATCGCCCGCGAGCTGTTCATCTCGCCCAACACGCTGCGGACCCACACCAAGAGCATCTTCACCAAGCTCGACGTCACGAGCCGGCGCGCAGCGGTCCGGCGCGGGCACGAGCTCGGCCTGTCGTAGGCACCCGCGGGCCCGCTCCCCAGAGCCGTCGAAGGATCACCCAGCCGGTCACATCATCGGGTGAGGCCGGCTCACCATGGGCGTCCCTAACGTCCGAGTCATCCCGAGGCGCCCGCCTCGGGGCTCGACGAAGGAGCGCGACATGACCGTCACCACCACGACCCTGACCCGGGCGTCGGCCCTGTGCGCCGTCGCCGCGGGCACGCTGTTCATCGCCGTCCAGATCAAGCACCCGGACCTCGATGCCGGCTTCGCCACCACGACCGAGTACACCGTCCGCGAGGGCATCAAGATCACGATGGCCGTGCTCTCGCTCATCGGCATCACCGGCATGTACCTGCGCCAGGTCCGGCAGATGGGCGTTCTCGGACTCATCGGATATCTGCTCTTCGGCGCCGGCTACCTGACGCTCATGACCGTCGAGATGATCGGCACGTTCGTGCTCCCGCACGTCGCCACGGTCTCGCCGGCGTACGTCGATGACGTGCTGGTCGCCGCCATCGGCGGGCATCCCGCGGGCGACATCGGTGCGTTGTCGATCCTCCTCGGCGCCTCTGGCGTGACGTTCATCCTCGGCGGGCTCGTCTTCGGGATCGCGCTCTTCCGGGCACGCGTGCTGGCACGTTGGGCTGCGGCACTGCTCGCGGTCGGCTCCGTCGCCACCCTGGCCATCCCGATGCTGCCGCAGGTGAACTACCGGCTCTTCTCGATCCCCACCAGCGTCGCCATGATCGGCCTCGGCTGGTCGCTGTGGCGCGATCAGCACGACGTCGCGACCGACACCGTCGTGGGCGAGCCCTCCTACGACGCCGTCGGCTCGAAGTGAGCGTGCACGCGACGTTGCGCCCCACCCGGTCGGCACGTTCGACCGGGTGGGTCCCCGTCGCCCTCGTCGCGCTCGCACTCATCCCCGCCGTCGCCGGATCGCTCCGTCTCCTGGAGATCGCCGGCGGGCCCCACCTCATGCCGGCGAACCCCCGCCTCACCGCCTCGCCCCTGCCGGTGGGCGTGCACATCGTCAGCGCTGCGCTCTACGCCCTGCTGGGCGCGTTCCAGTTCTCCGCCAGCCTGCGGCGGAAGCACCCT
>JAKOVT010000030.1 GCA_029781935.1 Actinomycetes bacterium
ACCGCGGCATCGGCGGCCCCATCCTGTCGGCGTCGTCCTACTTCATGAAGAGCCCGCCGGTGCAGTACACCGACGAGCAGGCCAAGCAGGCCGTCGAGGCGTTCATCGCAGGCGAGGTCGAGCGCTGAGCTCGCGTCGGTAGGGGTCGAGCGCAGCGAGACACCTGCCGACGCGAGGACAGCCGAGACCTGCCGCATCAGCTCGCAGGCGAGGTCGAGCGCTGAGCTCGCTGAGCTGGCGCTGCACCGCTCCGGACGACGACGAGGCCCGGGTTCCCGAGAGGGATCCGGGCCTCGTCGCACGCGTGGACGCCGACGCGTCGCTGAGGGACGAGCGGCCTCCTCCCGTGCCCTGATCATCCATCGACGGCGACGGGCGGTGGGGGCGGTCGGGCCGCAGCGGCGTCTAGGGTCGGGGCGTGAGCCGGGGCGAGGGCGTGGGGTTGCCGGAGATCCTGCGGGTGCGCGGGTTCCGGCTGCTGCTCGGCACACGACTGGTCGGCCAGGCAGGCGACGGCCTGCTCGAGGCCGGGCTCGCGGCGTTCGTGCTGTTCTCGCCCACCAGCCAGCCGACGCCGGCGAAGGCGGCGATCGCGTTCGCGGTGCTCCTCGTGCCCTACTCGGTGATCGGGCCCTTCGCGGGCGTGCTCATCGACCGGTGGCGGCGGCGCTGGGTCCTGCTGCTGTCGAACTGCCTGCGCGCCGCCATGGTCGGCGTCCTCGCCCTCATCGTCGCGGGCGGCCACGACGACGCGCTGCTCGCGCTGTGGGTGCTCGCGCTGCTCGGCGTCAACCGGTTCGTCCTGGCCGCGTTGTCCGCGGGGCTCCCGCACGTGGTCGCCGGCCGCTACCTCGTCACGGGCAACGCGCTCGCGCCGACTGCGGGCACGATCGCCTGGATGGTGGGCGGACTCGGCGGTCTGCTGCTGCGCCACGCGGTCGGCGGCGGCGACACCGGGGCCGTGATCGTGCTGGCCGCCGCCGTACCCACCTACCTGGTCGCCGGGGGCGTGGCCTCCCGGCTCGCCCCGGACGAGCTGGGCCCCGACGAGACCACCGAGCGCGAGTCGGTGCGGCACATCGCGCGCGGCATGGTCGACGGAGTGCGCCACCTCGCCCAGCGCCGTCCGGCGGCCCGTGCCATCGGCCTGGTCACCGTGCACCGCGCGATCTTCGGCGCGGCGACGCTCCTCACGCTCCTGCAGGCGCGCGAGGTCCTGCATCCCGGCGACCCCGACGGCGCGATCGCGGCGATCGGCGTCACCAGCGTGGCCGCCGGGGCGGGGGCCTTCCTGGGTGCTGTCGTGACGCCGTGGATGTCGCGACGGCTGGGGCCGGTGCAGTGGTCCGTGCTGGCGCTCGTGACCGGCGTGTGCCTCGGCGCGGTCGGGATCGCCATGACCGACCTCACCGGGTTCCTCGTGCGCGGGCTGCTGCTCGGCTTCGCCGGGCAGGCGGTGAAGGTGTGCTCCGACACGATCGTGCAGGAGGACGTCGACGACGCCCACCGCGGCCGCGTCTTCTCCTGGTACGACGTCGCTGTCAACGTCGGCATCGTCAGCGGCGTCGTCCTCGCCACGCTCGCCCTGCAGGCTGCCGCCCCCGACGTCGCGATGGCCGCGACGATGGCGGTCGTCGCCGTCGCTGCGGGCGGCTGGGCGCTCGTGCGCGAGCGGCGCGATCCGGCGTCGTCGTACGCCGAGGACCCGCTCGCCCTCGCCCACGGCCGCTGACCGCTCACGCCCAGGTCACGGTCCGCCGTCAGCGGGGCGATGCGGCACAGCCGCGCACTAGGCTGCCGGAGGCTGGCGCCCCGACGGAAGGCAACGCGATGTCCCTCGACAGCAACGGCAGCACCGACGACGTCGAGGCCCTCAAGGCCCGGATCGCGACGCTCGAGGCCAAGGAGGCCGAGCTCGAGTCCCAGCAGGGCCGGCGCCGGTTCAGCGGCCGCGGCCTCACCGCATGGGTCCTGGTGGTCGTGGCGGCCGTCCTGTTCCCGATCGCGCTCACCGCGTTCTGGGCGCAGAAGACGCTGCTCGACACCCAGCGCTACGTCGAGACCGTCGCCCCGCTCGCGCAGGACCCGACCATCCGCGACGCCGTCTCCACGCAGGTGACGACCGCGATCAACAACCAGATCGACGCGTCCGGCAAGGTCGACGAGATCCTCGCCGACTTCCCCAAGCTCCAGCCGCTCGCCGGCCCCATCACCGCGGGTCTGCACAACCTGGTGAGCACGACCGTCACCAAGGTGGTCGACAGCGACCAGTTCGCCGGACTGTGGGTCCAGGTCAACACCCAGGTGCAGCAGGGCGTGGTCAAGGTCCTCGAGAGCGACGGTCAGGCCGGGCCTATCAGCATCGTGGGCGACCAGGTCATCCTCGACACCGGCGACCTCATCGAGGCCGTGAAGCAGCGCCTCGTCGACCGCGGGTTCACCTGGGCCGCGAACATCCCCGTGCCCTCGGTGGCCGACCGCCAGATCGTGCTGCTGACCTCGCCGCAGCTCGCACAGGCGCGCGTGGCCTACCAGATCGCGCAGCCGATCTCGCAGTGGCTGATCTTCGCCGTGCTGCTGCTCTTCGTGATCGCCGTGCTCGTCGCCGTACGCCGTGCCCGCATGATCATCGCCGTCGGCGTCGCCATCATCATCGGAGCGCTCGTGGTGCGGCTGGCGCTCGCCTACGGCTCGATGCAGCTCGAGCTCAACCTCTCGGGCACCACCTGGGCGGTGGCGCAGAACGCGTTCGTGACGATCCTGACGCAGTACCTCATTGCCGCGATCCGCACAGCGTTCGTGCTCGGCCTGGTGCTGGCGGTCGTCGGCTGGTACCTCTCCGACACCAGGAGCGCCCAGGCATCCCGCGCGTACCTCTCGAAGGTCACGAGCGGCGCGGGCGCCAGCGCCGGCGACACGGCCCTCGGCCGCGTGGGCGGCTGGTTCGCGCGCACCCGCACCTTCTGGCGCTTCGCCATCCCGGCCGTGGCCATCCTCGTGCTGCTGTTCCAGTCTCCGCTCAGCGGCTCGACGATCCTGTGGGTCACCGTCCTGGCCGTGGTGGCGTTCGTCGTCCTCGAGATCCTCGTGGCGGCCGGTCGGGCGAACGCCGAGATCGGCAGCAGCGAGACCGCGGCCGAGACCCCCCAGAGCGTCGACGCCTGACGCCCGCCTCAGCCGGAAGCGCCCGCCGCCGGACCACCGGCGGCGGGCGTCGCGCTGTCGGGGACGGGCGTGCCGTCCGGTGCCACGGCGACGACACGGTTCTTCCCGGCGCGCTTCGCGGCGTACATCGCGGCGTCGGCACGACCCACGATGTCGTCGACCGAGTCCGCGGCGGTCGCGAGGGTGACCCCGGCGCTCATCGTGACCTCGACCTGCTGCCCCGCGACGTCGACCGGCCGGGCCGCCCCGTCGAGCACCGACCGCGTGAGCCGGGCGGCGCGCGGGAGGTCGCCGATGTTCTCGAGCACGACCAGCATCTCGTCACCGCCGAGGCGACCCACCACGTCCCCCTGGCGCAGCCGGTGGCGCAGCCGGTCGGACACCTCGCGCAGGACGGCGTCGCCGGCCACGTGGCCGTAGGAGTCGTTGACGTCCTTGAAGTCGTCGAGGTCGCAGAACACGACCCCGGTGGCGTGCCCTCGCGCCGCGGCCTCGCCGAGCGCCTGCGCCAGCCGGTCCAGGGTCTCCGCCCGGTTGAGCAGCCCGGTGAGCGGGTCGTGCATCGCGCGATGCTGCACGTCGCGCGCCACGACCTCGGCGTCGACCACGCGCATCGCCAGCACCTTGCCGACCGGCCCGTCCCCGTGGGGATCGACTCGGACCTGGACGTCGACCCAGTGGTAGTCGCCGTTGCTGGCACGCACCCGGCGGCGTCTCCGCTCGGGCACCCCGGGCTCGAGACGCTCGGCGTCGGCCAGCATGGCGGCGAGATCCTCGGGGTGGAGGAACGCCGCGCGGTCGTGCCCGAGCCAGTCCTCGGGCGCCCAGCCCAGCACGGACGTGATCGACGGCGACACCCACACCATGACGTCGTCCTCGACGAGCACCACGACGTCGGCGGAGTTCTCGGCCAGCAGGCGGTAGCGGCGCTCGGACTCGGCCAGCAGCTCGCGCAACCGGATCTGCTCGGTGATGTCGGTGAACGTCGTCGCCACCGACCCGCTGGGGCGGCCGTCGACGTCGCGGATGGGCTCGGAGTCGACGAGGATCCAGGTGAGCGACCCGTCGGGCCTGGGCAGGCCCATCACGACGTCGCGGACCGGCTCGCCGGTCGCGATGGCCACCATCGCCGGGTGCTCCTCGCCCGGGAAGTCGGATCCGTCCCCGTGCACCGCGCGCCACTCCTCGTCGGTGGAGGCGCGGCCCAGCATCTGGTCGCGGCTCAGGCCGAGGATCCGGCAGGCGGCGGGGTTCGCGTCGACGATCTGCCCGTCGGGGCCCTGCACGACCACGCCGGACGCCAGCGACTCGAGCACGTCGCGCGCGACGGGAGCACGGACCGGTGCCCGGTCGGGCGGGGCACCGGGCACAGGGGCTGCGGGGTCGGACCCCGCTGCCCCCACGGACTCGGTCCCCATCCTGGCGCCGCCCCTCTCCGAAGCCTCGCCCCGACGCTAGCCGTCGGGCGGCCTCGGGCCCAGCCCTGGGCGCGCTACCACGGGTGCGGGGACGCGACCCGGCAGGACGGTCACGCGGTGCGGGCGGCCCACCAGGTGCGGAGCTCGCGCTCGGCCTCGTCCTCGTCGAGCACGCCGCGCTCGAGGCGCAGGTCGAGCAGGAAGGCGTACGCCGCACCGACGTCGCGGCCGGGCGGGATGCCGAGGACCTCCATGATCCGGTTGCCGTCCAGGGCCGGGCGCATCGCCGCGAGCTCCTCCTCCTCCGACAGCCGCGCGATCCGCGCCTCGAGCTCGTCGTAGCTGCGCGCGAGGCGCTCGGCCTTGCGCCTGTTGCGCGTGGTGCAGTCGGCGCGGGTCAGCTTGTGCAGCCGCGGCAGCAGGTCGCCGGCGTCACGGACGTAGCGGCGCACCGCCGAGTCGGTCCACTCGCCATCGCCGTACCCGTGGAAGCGCAGGTGCAGCTCGACCAGGCGCGACACGGCGTCGGTGTCCTCGTTGGAGAAGCGCAGCACCTGCATGCGCTTGCGGGTCATGCGCGCACCGACCATCTCGTGGTGGTGGAACGACACGCCGCCGTCGCTCTCGAAACGCCGCGTGCGGGGCTTGCCGACGTCGTGCATGAGGGCGGCGAAGCGGAGCACGAAGTCGGGACCGGACACCGGCTCGTGCGACGTCTCGAGGTCGATCGCGCGCTCGAGGACCTGGAGGGTGTGCTCGTAGACGTCCTTGTGCCGATGATGCTCGTCGACCTCGAGCGCCAGGGCAGGCAGCTCCGGGAGGACCAGCTGGGCGAGCCCGGTGTCGACGAGCAGGGCGAGCCCGGCGCGCGGCTGGGCGCCGAGCACGAGCTTGACCAGCTCGTCGCGCACCCGCTCGGCCGACACGATCGCGAGGCGGCCGCACATCGCCGTCATCGCACCGACCACCTCGGGCGCGACGTCGAGCCCCAGGGTCGAGGCGAAGCGCGCGGCCCGCATCATCCGCAGCGGGTCGTCGCCGAAGGAGTCCTCGGGGGTGCCCGGGGTGCGCAGCACACCGGCCTCGAGGTCGGCGAGACCGTCGAACGGGTCGACGAGCTCGAGCGACGGGAGACGGACCGCCATCGCGTTCACGGTGAAGTCGCGCCGCCCGAGGTCCTCCTCGAGGGAGGTGCCGTAGCTGACCTCGGGCTTGCGCGACGCCGCGTCGTAGGCCTCCGCCCGGTAGGTCGTGACCTCGATCTTGTGGTCGCCCTTGCGCAGTCCGACCGTGCCGAAGGCGATGCCGACGTCCCACGTCGCGTCGGCCCAGCCGGCCACCACCTCGAGCACGCGCTCGGGCCGGGCGTCGGTGGTGACGTCGAGGTCGACGGTGACCCGGCCCAGGAAGGCGTCGCGGACCGGACCGCCGACGAGGGCGAGCTCGTGGCCTGCCGCGCTGAAGCGCTCACCGAGCTCGAGCACCACCGCGGCGCGCTGCACGAGCGCGGCGGTGGCGTCCGGGACCGACGTCACGCGGGGAACGGTGGGCACGTCGCGACAGCCTAGGCGTCCTGCGGCGCGGCTATCCTCGCTGTATGCCCGGCTCCCCCCTTCCTGGTCCGCCGACGCGGCCGGAGGGCGAGGCGGGCACCCCGTCGCGGGCCCCCCGGCCCGGGCCCCCCGCCGCAGGTCGGCGAGCCTCCACGCGCCCCGCGCCCCGGCTCGCCCGGGTCGACGAGACCAGCGCCGGAGGGCTCGTGGTCGACCGCAGCACCGGGGTCGCACGCGCGGCGCTCATCGCCCGGCACGACCGCCGCGGCCGCCTGGTGTGGTCGCTGCCCAAGGGCCACGTGGAGCCGGGCGAGACACCGGCCGAGGCGGCCGCGCGCGAGGTCGAGGAGGAGACCGGCATCCGCGGATCCGTCGTCGCCCCGCTGGGCACGATCGACTTCTGGTTCGTGGCCGAGCAGCGCCGGGTGCACAAGACGGTCCACCACTTCCTGCTCCTGGCCGACGGCGGCGAGCTCTCCGACGACGACGTCGAGGTGGTCGAGGTCGCCTGGGTGCCGCTCGACGAGGTGCCCGACCGGCTCGCGTACGCGGACGAGCGGCGCCTGGTCGCGAAGGTCGAGGGCCTGCTGGCCGAGGGCGACGGCCGCGCATGACCCGCGGCCCGTCGCCCGGGCGCCTCGCGGTCGCGGCGGCCGTCGTCGGCGCGCTCGCACTGGCCCTGGGGATACCCGGGACCGTGCCGAGGGCGGCTGCGGCGGCGGTTCCCCGAGCGGTGGCGGCCGTCGACTCCGGCGTCGTGGGGGTGACCATCACCGGCCTGGCCCCCCTCGTGCCCGCCCCGGGCGGCACCCTCGTGGTGACGGGCACGGTCACGAACACCGCGACCACGCCGGTCAGCGGGGTCGCCGTCAGGCTCCGGCTCTCGCCCACCCCGGTCCGGTCCCGCGCCGAGATCCCCCAGATCCTGGCGGGCCAGGCCGGTCGTACCGGCGTCGCTGTCGAGGGGACGCGCACCGACGTGACGGCCGAGCTCGCGCCCGGCGCGCGAGCGCCGTTCCGGATCGCCGTCCCGCTCGACGACCTGGCGCTGCCGGCGTCCCGCTCCGAGGTGGCGGTGCTCGGCGTCGAGTCCCTCGGCGACGTCCCCGACGACGGCCAGGGCCCGGTCCAGACCGGGCTCGCGCGCACCTTCCTGCCGTGGTTCCCGGTGTCCGGCCAGGTCGCGCCGACCCCCGTCGTCTGGCTCTACCCGCTCACCTCCGCCCCCGCGCGGACGGCCGACGGCCTCTTCCTCGACGACCACCTCGCCGCCGAGGTCGGCGAGCGGGGTCGCCTCACCCGGATCCTCGACGCGGCCGAGAGCGCGCCGTCGTCGGTGAGCTGGGTGGTCGACCCCGCTCTCCTGCAGTCGCTGCAGGACATGGCCGACGGCTACGAGGTGGTGTCGCCCTCGGGCGCCCGGACCCCGGGCACCGGTCGCGACGCCGCCACCGCCTGGTTGGCGCGACTGACCGGGCTCACCGCGGGCGCGGAGGTGACCGCGGCGGCGTACGCCTCACCGGACGTCGTCGCGCTGCACCGCTCCGGGCTCGACGTCGACATCGCCCTCGCGGGCACGACCGAGCGAGAGCTGCCGTCGCGGGTCCTGGGCCGACCGGTGGAGTCGGGCCTGGCGTGGCCGCCGCTGCAGCTCGCCGACGACGGCACCCTCGACGTGCTGCGCGCCTCGGGCGTGCGAGCGGTGGTCCTCACCGCGAAGGCGCTGCCGCCCAGCCCGTCCCTCACCTACACGCCGAGCGGATCGGTCGATCTCGGCAGCGGCGGCTCGCCGCTGCGGGCCGTGGTGAGCGACCCGACGATCTCGGCGCTCGTCACCGCGCCAGCACGCGGCGGCGCCACAGCCCCGCCCACGCCGGTCGAGCAGCGCCAGCGCGCGCTCGCCGAGATCGCGATGACCTCGCTCGAGCTCCCGTCGACCCCGCGCACGCTCGTGATCGCGCCGTCGGGTGCGTGGACGGCGTACGGCGCCGCCACCCGCGACGTCGTCACGGCCATCTCCCGGTCGCCGTGGTCGCAGCCCGAGCACCTCGCCGCGCTGCTGGCCGCGCCGGCCAGCGACGTGCCGCGCGGTCGT
>JAKOVT010000036.1 GCA_029781935.1 Actinomycetes bacterium
GAAGTGGGGCGCCCCCACGATCACCAACGACGGCGTCACCATCGCGCGCGAGGTGGAGCTCGAGGACTCCTACGAGAACCTCGGCGCCCAGCTCGCGAAGGAGGTGGCCACCAAGACCAACGACATCGCGGGCGACGGCACCACCACGGCCACCGTCCTGGCCCAGGCGATGGTCCGCGAGGGTCTCAAGGTCGTCACCGCTGGTGGCGCGCCGATGGACCTCAAGCGCGGCATCGACAAGGCCGTGAAGGCCGTGAGCGACCGCCTCCTCGAGGTGGCCCGCCCGGTCGACGGCAAGGCCGAGATCGCCGACGTGGCCACCATCTCGTCCCAGGACCGCGTGATCGGCGACCTCATCGCCGAGGCGTTCGACAAGGTCGGCAAGGACGGCGTCATCTCCGTCGAGGAGTCCAGCAGCACCGCGATGGAGCTCGACTTCACCGAGGGCATGCAGTTCGACAAGGGCTACATCTCGCCGTACTTCGTCACCGACGCCGAGCGCATGGAGGCCGTCCTCGACGACGCCCTCGTGCTGCTCGTGCAGGGCAAGGTGTCGAGCGTCTCCGAGCTGCTCCCGCTGCTCGAGAAGGTCGTCCAGGCCGGCAAGCCGCTGTTCATCATCGCCGAGGACGTCGACGGCGAGGCGCTGTCGACCCTGGTGGTGAACCGCATCCGCGGCACGTTCTCCTCGGTGGCCGTCAAGGCTCCGGCGTTCGGCGACCGCCGCAAGGCGATCCTGCAGGACATCGCGATCCTCACCGGCGCCCAGGTCGTGAGCGCCGAGGTGGGCCTCAAGCTCGACCAGGTCGGCCTCGAGGTGCTCGGCAGCGCCCGTCGCGTCGTCGTCACCAAGGACGACTCGACGATCGTCGACGGCGGCGGCGACCACGCCGCCGTGACCGATCGCGTCGCGCAGATCCGCGCCGAGATCGAGAACACCGACAGCGACTGGGACCGCGAGAAGCTCAACGAGCGCCTCGCCAAGCTCGCCGGCGGCGTCTGCGTCATCAAGGTGGGCGCGCACACCGAGGTGGAGCTCAAGGAGAAGAAGCACCGCATCGAGGACGCCGTGTCCGCGACGCGCGCTGCGATCGAGGAGGGCATCGTCGCCGGCGGCGGCGCGGCTCTCGTCCACGCCGCCGCGGTCCTCGACGGCGACCTCGGCCTCACCGGCGACGAGGCGACCGGCGTCGGCATCGTCCGTCGCGCGACCGCTGAGCCGCTGCGCTGGATCGCCGAGAACGGTGGCGAGCAGGGCTACGTCGTCGTCTCCAAGGTCCGCGAGCTCGGTGACGACGAGGGCTACAACGCCGCCACCGACGAGTACGGCAACCTCGTGACCGCGGGCGTCATCGACCCGGTCAAGGTCACCCGCTCCGCGCTCGCCAACGCCGCGTCCATCGCCGGCCTGCTCCTCACCACCGAGGCGCTCGTCGTCGAGAAGAAGGAGGACGCCGAGGACGAGGGCCACGGTCACGGCCACTCGCACGGCCCCGGCGGCCACAGCCACTAGGCATCCGCCCAGCACGACGAAGCCCCCGTCCGGATCGGACGGGGGCTTCGTCGTGGTCGGGGGCCGCGGGACCGACCTCGGGCTGGGGGACGGCACGGGGTCGTGGTCGCGCGGCCCGAGGGGCAGGGTCTGCAACGCAGGCCCGCCCGGATCCCGGCACGCGCGGCCGTGGGCGCCGCGGCGTGCCGGGAGGTCGCCGGGAACGATCAGGCGGTCTGCGGGATGCGGCGGCGCAGGTAGATCGCCTCGCGGTCGTCCTCGCTCATCCCGCCCCACACGCCGTAGGGCTCGCGGACGGCGAGGGCGTGCGCGGCGCACTCGGCCACGACGGGGCAGCGGGAGCAGACCGACTTGGCCGCGAGCTCGCGCGACAGCCGGGAGGGGCCGCGCTCGCCCTCGGGGTGGAAGAACAGGTCGCTGTCCTCGCCGCGGCAG
>JAKOVT010000039.1 GCA_029781935.1 Actinomycetes bacterium
TACGACGCGCTCGTCGAGGCCGGCCGCCGCCACGGCGAGGCGCACGAGGGCTTCCTCGACGCCGAGATCGCGAAGGGCCGGCCGGACGACGTGTCGGTGATGCTCTACACGTCCGGCACGACCGGCAAGCCGAAGGGGGTGCGGCAGAGCCACCGCGCGTTCATCACCGCGGCCGAGGGCGGCATCGTCTTCGACCGGCTCACCGCCGACGACAGCGTGCTCTCGTACCTGCCGATGGCCTGGGTCGGCGACCACCTGTTCAGCTACGCGCAGTGGCTGGTCGCCGGCTTCACGATCAACTGCCCGGAGTCCGGCGACACGGTGATGACCGACCTGCGCGAGATCGGGCCGACCTACTACTTCGCGCCGCCGCGGATCTTCGAGAACCTGCTCACGCAGGTGATGATCCGGATGGAGGACGCGGGAGCGATCAAGCGCTGGATGTTCCACCGCGCGATGGCGGTCGCGAAGCGCTGCGGCGCCGAGATCCTCGACGGCAAGCCGGTTTCCCTGCTCGACCGCGTGCGCTACACGCTGGGCGACTGGCTCGTCTACGGCCCGCTGCGCAACGTGCTCGGCATGAGCCGCATCCGCGTCGCGTACACGGCGGGCGCGGCGATCGGCCCGGACCTCTTCCGCTTCTACCGGTCGATCGGCATCAACCTGAAGCAGCTCTACGGATCGACCGAGACCTGCGCGTACGTGTGCCTGCAGCCGGACGGGGGCGTCAAGCTCGACACCGTCGGCCCGCCCGCGCCGCACGTCGAGGTGAAGATCGGCGAGAACAGCGAGGTGCTCGTCCGCGGGCCGATGCTGCTCACCGAGTACTACAACCGTCCGGACGCGACCGCCGAGTCGATCGACCCGGACGGCTACTTCCGGACCGGCGACGCCGGGATCTTCGACGCGGACGGCCACCTGCGCATCATCGACCGGTCGAAGGACGTCGGGCACCTCGCCGGCGGCGCGATGTTCGCGCCGAACTACATCGAGAACAAGCTCAAGTTCTTCCCGCACGTCAAGGAGGCGGTCGC
>JAKOVT010000042.1 GCA_029781935.1 Actinomycetes bacterium
ATGACCGGCGGGCGAGAGGGCCGGGCCCGGTGCCCCCTCGTGGTGGTGGGGGTGCGCCTGGTGCGGGTGGACGATCGGCTGCGGAGCGGTGTCCTCGAAGGGGTCGACGACGTGCGGGGGCAGGCCCCCCGTGCCGTGCTCATCGCCGCCCACCGGGGAAGAGTACGTCGCCCTCCTGAGAGGCGGCTGAGCGGAGCATCGCCGCCTCCGCCCGCTGAGGCGTCGCTCACATGTCCACCCAGCGAGACAGGGGATGTCCGAGCCGTGGATGCCTGTGGCATCCTCAGGGCGTGACCACCCTGGTGATCATTCGATAGCGCGTCCGCGGCACCGCCGCCGACGCGCTCGCCCTTCGCACCCGTGCGGGGGGCTTTTTCATTGCCCCGACCGCGCACGACGAGCACCACCCCACCGACCGAAGCACGACCGCCCGCGAGAACCGGACCTGCCATGACCAGCGACGCCTTCCACGTGTACGACACCACCCTGCGCGACGGCGCCCAGCGCGAGGGGATCTCGTACTCGGTCGCCGACAAGCTCGCGGTGGCGCGCCTGCTCGACGACCTCGGCGTCGGCTTCATCGAGGGCGGCTGGCCCGGAGCCCTGCCCAAGGACACCGAGTTCTTCGAGCGGGCCCGTACCGAGCTCGACCTCAAGCACGCGCAGCTCGTCGCCTTCGGGGCCACGCGCAAGGCCGGCGTCGACGTCGAGGACGACGCGCAGGTGCAGGCGCTGCTCGACAGCGAGGCCCCCGTCATCACGGTGGTCGCGAAGTCCGACGTGCGCCACGTCGCCGAGGCGCTGCGCACGACGCCCGAGGAGAACCTCGCCATGGTCGTCGACACCGTGGCCCATCTGGTGTCGAACGGCCGTCGGGTCTTCGTCGACTACGAGCACTTCTTCGACGGCTACCGCAACGACCCCGACTACGGCGTCGCGCTCATCAACGCGGCCACGGCCGCCGGAGCGTCGGTCAACGTGCTGTGCGACACGAACGGCGGCTGCCTGCCGAGCCGGATCACCGCGGTCGTCACCGACGTCAAGGAGCGCACCGACGGCGCGCGCCTCGGCATCCACTGCCAGGACGACACGGCGTGCGCCGTGGCGAACACCATCGCGGCGGTCGAGGCCGGCGCCACCCACGCGCAGTGCACGGCCAACGGGTACGGCGAGCGCACCGGCAACGCCGACCTGTTCGCCGTGATCGGGAACCTCGAGACCAAGCTCGACATGCGCGTCCTGCCGGAGGGCAAGCTGCACGAGCTCGTGCGCGTCTCGCACGCGATCGCCGACATCGCGAACCTGCCTCCGGACACCCACCAGGCGTACGTCGGAGTCTCGGCCTTCGCCCACAAGGCGGGGCTGCACGCCAGTGCGCTCAAGGTGAACCAGGACCTCTACAACCACATGGACCCCGAGCTCGTCGGCAACGACATGCGCGTGCTCGTCACCGAGATGGCCGGCCGCGCGTCGGTCGAGCTCAAGGGGCGCGAGCTCGGCTTCGACCACCTCGACGCCGGCGTCCTCACCACCGTCGTCGAGAAGGTGAAGGATCTCGAGAGCCAGGGCTGGACGTTCGAGGCGGCCGACGCCTCGTTCGAGCTGCTGCTGCGCGACGCCGTCGCGGGGGAGAAGAAGCGCCACTTCGCCGTCGAGTCCTGGCGCGCGATCGTCGAGCAGCGCCCGACCGGCGAGGTCGTGAGCGAGGCGACGGTCAAGGTCCACGCCAACGGCGAGCGGCACGTGTCGACCGGCGAGGGCAACGGCCCGGTCAACGCTCTCGACAACGCGCTGCGCGGCGCGCTGCTGTCGGCGTTCCCGGAGATGTCGTCGCTCGAGCTCATCGACTACAAGGTGCGCATCCTCGACGGCGGCTCGGGCACCGGCGCCGTGACGCGTGTGCTCGTGGGCACGACCGACGGCGTCAAGGACTGGACCACCGTCGGCGTCCACGAGAACGTCATCGCGGCCTCCTGGCTCGCTCTCGAGGACGCCGTCGCCTACGGCCTGCTCCGCGCCGGTCGCGCTGCAGAGGCGCCCGCGTTCACCGACTAGGCTCCCCGCGTGCGCATCGCGAGGTACTCAGGTCCTGACGGCTCGGTGGGGTTCGGCGTCGTCGACGGCGTCGGGCCGGACGGCGAGATCGTCGACTCGGCCACGCTGACCCCGGTCGCCGGCCACCCGTTCGGCGAGCTCGAGGTGTCGGGGCCGCCGATCCCGCTCTCGGGCGTGCGCCTGCTCGCTCCGGTGCTGCCGAGCAAGATCGTCGCGGTCGGGAGGAACTACGCCGAGCACGCGCGCGAGCTGGGCAACGACGTGCCCAGCGAGCCGATGATCTTCCTCAAGCCGTCGACCTCCGTCGTCGGCCCCGGCGACGCGATCTCGCTGCCCGAGCAGTCCGAGCGGATCGAGCACGAGGCCGAGCTGGCCGTGGTGATCGGGCGACTGTGCTCGGAGGTGCCGATCCGGCGGGTGCCGGAGGTGGTGCTCGGCTACACCTGCGCGAACGACGTCAGCGCCCGCGACCTGCAGGCCAGCGACGGGCAGTGGGGGCGGGCCAAGGGCTTCGACACCTTCTGCCCGCTCGGACCCTGGATCGAGACCGACCTCGACCCGGCCTCGCTCGCTGTGCGCTGCACCGTGAACGGCGAGCTCCGCCAGGACGGCACCACCGCCGACCTCGTGCGCGGTGTGCCCGAGCTCGTCGCGTGGATCAGCAACGTGATGACCCTGCTGCCCGGCGACGTCATCCTCACCGGCACGCCGGCGGGGGTCGGCCCCATCGTCGACGGCGACACGGTCTCGGTCTCCATCTCCTCCCTCGGCACCCTCACGAACCGGGCGGTCACCCGTGCCTGACTCGACCTCGTCCCTGCCGGCCACGGGGTCCTCGCCGATCCGAGTCCGGTTCTGCCCGTCGCCGACGGGCAACCCGCACGTCGGCATGGTGCGCACCGCGCTGTTCAACTGGGCGTACGCCCGGCACACCGGCGGCACGTTCGTCTTCCGCATCGAGGACACCGACTCCGCGCGCGACAGCGAGCAGTCCTACGAGGACCTCCTCGGCGCGCTGCGCTGGCTCGGCCTCGACTGGGACGAGGGCCCCGAGAAGGGCGGCCCGCACGAGCCCTACCGGCAGAGCCGTCGGATGGACCTCTACGCCGACGTCGCCTCGCGGCTGGTCGCAGCGGGCCTCGCCTACGAGTCGTTCTCGCGCCCGGAGGAGATCGAGGAGCGCCGCCGCGCTGCGGGCCAGGACCCCAAGCTCGGCTACGACAACGCCGACCGGCACACGACCGACGACGAGAAGGCCGCGTTCCGTGCGGACGGTCGTCAGCCCGTGCTGCGCCTGCGCATGCCCGACCAGGACTGGGTGTGGGACGACCTCGTCCGAGGTCCGATCGAGTTCAAGAACGACCACGTTCCCGACTACGTGATCGTGCGCGGGAACGGCGAGCCCCTCTACACGCTCGTGAACCCGGTCGACGACGCCCTCATGGGCATCACCCATGTCCTGCGCGGCGAGGACCTGCTCTCCAGCACGCCGCGCCAGCTCGCGATGTACGCCGCGCTGGCGCAGATCGGCGTCGGCGACGGCTCGACCCCGCGCTTCGGGCACCTGCCCTACGTGATGGGCGAGGGCAACAAGAAGCTGTCCAAGCGCGACCCGCAGAGCTCGCTGAACCTGTACCGCGACGAGGGCTACCTGCCTGAAGGCCTGCTCAACTACCTCGCGCTGCTCGGCTGGTCGCCGGGCGACGACCTCGAGTTCTTCTCGCCGCAGCAGCTCGCGGAGCTGTTCGACATCACCCGTGTGCAGCCCAACCCGGCGCGCTTCGACTCCAAGAAGTGCCTGGCGATCAACGGGGACTGGATCCGGCACATCTCCGCCGACGACCTCGCGGCGCGGATGGTGCCCTACCTCGACGCCGTCGGCGCGATCCGCGGGATCCCGACCGCCGAGCAGCAGGAGGTCATCGACGCCGCCGTGCCGTTGGTGCAGGAGCGGATGGAGACGCTGCGCAGCGGAGCGGCGCAGCTGAAGTTCCTCCTCGTCGACGAGGCCGACTTCGCGGTCGACCCGGAGGACCGCGAGCGCGTCCTCACCGACGACGCGAGGCCGGCGCTGCAGGCGGCGCACGACGCTCTCGCGACGCTGGAGCCCTTCAGCCACGAGAGCATCGAGGCCGCGCTGCGCGCTGCGCTCGTCGACGGCCTCGGGCTGAAGCCGAAGATCGCGTTCGGTCCGGTGCGCGTCGCGGTGAGCGGTCACCGGGTCTCCCCGCCGCTCTTCGAGTCGATCGAGCTGCTCGGTCGCGAGCGCACCCTGCGTCGGCTCTCGGCGGCCCTCGTCGGTTGACCTGCGCGGCGCCCGTCGGTGCACGCCGGGGGTTGAGTGCGGGGTGAGGTCCGGTTTGGGCGTGCGCGCGGCCACGGGCTATCATCGACGACGTCGACGGCCCGAGAGGGTCGCTGACCTTGGGGTATGGGGTAATTGGCAGCCCAACTGATTCTGGTTCAGTTAGTCTAGGTTCGAGTCCTGGTACCCCAGCTGATCGCGACGATCGCCCTGTGCGCGGTACCGATCCCCGGTGGATTTGGTGGCTCTCCGCGCGCTCGGGTAGCGTTCCGGTCCGCTGGCACGGCGTCCCGCGAGGGGCGCCGCAGCAACGCACGGCCCCGTTGTGTAGCGGCCTAGCACGCCGCCCTCTCAAGGCGGTAGCGCGGGTTCGAATCCCGTCGGGGCTACGCGAGACGAAGGCCCGGGTCCTCCAGGACCCGGGCCTTCGTGCGTGCCGGGGCCGCCCGGTGCGGCCGGACGCAGTAGCGTGCCTGCTCGACGCGGCGGACGGCGCTGCGAGCAGGGGGCGGGCACGTGACGAGCGGCACCGACGGACCGGGCGGCGCCCGCGGTCGGCTCGTGCGCTGGCGCAGCGGTGCCACGTTCTGGTCGTCGGCCGCCGACGCACCGCGCGAGCGACGCCCCACCGACGTCGGCCTCGCTGTGCTCGGCGTCGTCGCGGTCGCCCTGCTCTCGCTGGCCGCACCCGGCCCGACGGACCTGGACAAGAAGCTCAAGGACGCGATCGCGGCGCTGCCCGGGCTGCTCGGCTGGTTCTGGGAGACGGCCTACGCTGCGGCGCTGCTCTGGACGATCGTGCTCGTCGTCGCTGCGCTCGGCACGCGTCACCGACGCGTCCTGGTGCTCGAGCAGCTCGGGGCCGTCCTGCTCGCCCTGGGGCTCGGGGGTCTGGTCGCCGTCCTCGAGGGCTCGTCGTGGAGCTCGGTCTGGGACTCGCTGCTCAGCCACGACAGCACCACCGTCTACCCCGCCGTGCGCTTCACGGTCGTCGTCGCGGTCGTGGCCGTCACGGCGCCGCACCTGTCGCGCCCGGTGCGCCAGCTCGGCATCTGGGTCGTGCTGCTCGGCGGGGTCGGCGCGCTCGCGCTCGACATCGACACGCCGCTCGGGCTCGTCGCCGGTCTGCTCCTCGGCGCCACGGTGGCCTCGGTCGTCCACGTCGCGATCGGCTCCCCGGGCGGGCATCTGCCCCTCGAGCAGATCCAGGCGCAGGTCGCCGACCTCGGCGTCGAGGTCACCGACCTGCGTTACGCCGAGGAACCGGGCCACGTGTCGGTCCTCGCGAAGGGTCTCGACGCCGGCGGGCGCCCGGTGCTCGTGCGGGTGTACGGACGCGACGCCTGGGAGGCGTCCGTCCTGGCCAACGTGTGGCAGCGCCTCTGGTACAAGCAGAGCGACACCGGATCGGTCGGCCGTCAGGAGCAGGCCGAGCACGAGGGCTTCCTCACCCTGGTGGCCGAGCGCGCCGGTGCACCGGTGCAGCCGGTGCTCGCGGCAGGCACCGCGTGGGGACGCGACGCGATGCTCGTCCGGCGCGACGACGGCGCGACGCTGCTCGATGCCGGCGACGGCGCGTTCGGCGAGGCGCAGGCGCGAGCGTCCTGGCGTGCGCTGCGCTCGCTGCACGATGCCGGCATCGCGCACCGCGACCTGCGTTCGCGCCGGTTGTCGGTCGAGGGCGACGTCGTACGGCTCACCGACCTCGCCTCGGCGACCACGGGGGCGACCGAGGCGGAGCTCGCCGCCGACCGAGCGCACCTGCTGGTGGTGACCGCGCTCCGGCTCGGGCTCGACGACGCCGTGCGCGTCGCACGCGACGAGCTCGGTGACGATGCGCTGGTCGCCGCGATGCCCTACCTGCAGGTGGCGGCGTTCGACGCCGAGACCAAGCACGAGATCAAGGCGGCGCCGTGGAAGATCCCGGCGTTGCGCGACGCGATCTCGGCCGGTACCGGTGCCGAGGCGCCGCCGCTGGAGAAGCTGCGTCGTGTCACGGTGTCGTCGCTCGTGATGCTCGTGGTGATCCTGGTCGTCGCCTACGTCGTCATCGGTGCCGTCGCCGGTATCGGCCTGAGCAACCTCGTCGCCGAGTTCCAGGGGGCGAGCTGGTGGTGGGTCGGCGCGGCCGTCGTCGTCGCGGTGGGCATCTACGTCGGCCAGGCGATCGCCGTCCAGGGCGCGAACGTCGACCCGCTGCCGTTCGTGCCAGTGCTCGGGCTCGAGACGTCGGTGGCGTTCGTCGGCCTGGCGGTCCCCGCCTCGGCGGCGAAGGTCGGTCTCACGGTCCGCTTCCTGCAGCTCGTGGGATCCAACCCCACCGCCGCCGTCACGATCAGCCTGCTCGACGCGCTGTGCGGGCTGCTCATCCAGGTGCTCGTCATCGTGCTGACGCTGTTCACGGGTCTGGTCACGCTGACGCCGTCCACGACGAGCGGCACGAGCATCGGCTCCACGCTGGCGAGCATCGACTGGGCGACGGTAGGGATCCTCGCCCTCGTCCTGCTCGTCCTCGCGGCGGTCGTCATCCGCTTCGTGCCCAAGGCCCGCCGGTTCGTCGTGGACCGCACGGCCGAGGGCCGCGAGTCGTTGCGGGTCCTGCGGTCGCCGCGCAAGCTCGCCCGTATCGGCTTCGGCAGCCTGCTGTGGAACGTGGTGGCCGCCCTCGTGCTCGCCTGTGCGTTGCAGGCGTTCGGGCACAGCGCGACGTTCGCCGAGCTGATCCTCATCAACACCCTCGTCGCGCTGTTCTCCGGCCTCATGCCGGTGCCGGGCAACGTGGGGGTGTACGAAGCGGCGCTCACGGCCGGCCTGATCGCCCTCGGCATCCCGCAGGCGGCGGCCATGTCGACCGCGATCGTCTACCGGCTCGCGACGTACGCGGTGCCGGCGGTCTACGGCTATGTGTCCCTGTCGCTCATGCGCCGCCGCGGCTACCTCTAGGTCGGCGTCAGCGCTCGCCGGCGACGTTGACCATCCACGCGACGCCGAACCGGTCGGTCAGCATGCCGAACTCGTCGCCCCAGGCCTGCGGCTCCAGCGGCATCGTCACGGTGCCGCCCTCGGCCAGCCTGGCCCAGTAGCCGCGCAGGTCGTCGCGGTCGTCGCCGCTGAGGCTGATCGTGACCGAGCTGCCGCTCGACCGCTCCATGCCAGGAGGTGTGTCGCTGGCCATCAGCGTGAAGCCCGACGGCGTCTCGAGCTGCGCGTGCATGATCTGCTCGGACGCGTCGCCCTCCATGCCGAACTCGCCGAAGGTGTTGACGGCCAGCTCGCCGCCGAAGACGTCGCGGTAGAACTCCATCGCCTCCCGGGCCTCGGTGCCGAAGGAGATGTAGGGGTTGAGCTTGCTGGCCATCGTGGACCTCCTGGAGGGGCGGAGCGTCCACGCTAGCCCGGAGGTCCGACGGTCACCAGATCTCGATGCGGTCCGCCCGAGGGCGCAGGATCGGCGCGTCGTCGGGAAGCCCGAAGGCCTGCTGGAACGCGTCGGAGTTCGCCAGCGGACCGTGGACGCGCCACCTGCGCGGGCTGTGCGGGTCGATCTGCGCGTAGGTCCGGGCCAGCTCGTCGCTCATCCGGCCGCGCCAGATCGTGGCCAGCGCCAGGAAGAACCGCTGCGCGGGGGAGAGGCCGTCGACGTCGGGCGCTCCCGCGCTGACCCGCGCGTGCGCGCGCTGCGCGAGCGCCACGCCGCCGAGGTCGGCGATGTTCTCGCCGAGCGTGAGCCGGCCGTTCACGTGCACCTCGTCGATGGCGACGTACGCGTCGAACTGGGCGACCACCCGGTCCGCGAGGCCGGTGAAGTGCTCGGCGTCCTCGGGCTGCCACCAGTCGCGGAAGGTGCCGTCGGCATCGAAACGTCGGCCCTGGTCGTCGAACCCGTGACTGACCTCGTGCGCGATGACGGTGCCGATCCCGCCGTAGTTCACCGCATCGTCGGCATCGGCGTCGAAGAACGGCGGCTGCAGGATCCCGGCGGGGAACACGATCTCGTTGCGCACCGGGTGGTAGTAGGCGTTGACCACGTGCGGAGGCATCTCCCACTCGGTGACGTCGACGGTCTCGTCGAGCTTGCCGAGCTGCCTGTCGAGGTCGAAGCGCGAGGCCTCGATCCGGTTGTGGGCGTAGGACGAGCGGTCGACGGAGATTCCCGACCAGTCGCGCCACACATCGGGGTAGGCGATCTTCACGCCGAACGAGTCGAGCTTGGCGAGCGCGCGCTCGCGGGTCGTGCCGGTCATCCACGCGCGCGTCTGCAGCGAGTGCCGCATCTCGGAGAGGATCTCCTCGACGAGGTGCCGCGCCCGGTCCTTGGCCGACTCGGAGAACGTCGCCCGGACGTAGAGCTGCGAGAGGGCCTCGCCCATGTCCGACCCCACCGCGCCGACGACGCGCTTCCAGCGCTCCTTGGGCTCCTGCTTGCCCTCGATGCGACGGCCGTAGAACGCGAACGCCTCGTCCTCGAAGCGCGCGGGCAGCGCGTCGGCAGCCGCGCGGACGATCTGGAAGGCGGCGTAGGCGTGCAGCACCTCGAGATCGGTGCCCGTCACGATCCCGTGGATCGCCGCCGTGTACGTCGGCTGCGCGACGTTGACCGCCTGCGCGGCCGCGGCGCCGAGCCCCGCCAGGTAGCCGGTGAGGTCGAGCCCGGCAGCCAGACCGTCGAGGTCGGCCGCTGCGGTCTTGTTGAGGGTGCGACCGCGGTCGCGCGCCTCCTCGGCCCGCAGGCGCGGCTCGGCCAGGCGGGTCTCGAAGGCCAGCACGTCGGAGGCGTGCTCGGCGTACCGCTCCAGGCCGGCGTTGCGCAGCTGCGCCGCGACGTGCTCGACATAGGCGTCGCGCAGCGACACGGCCGCCTCGCTGTCGGCGAGGTAGGACTCGCGGTCGGGGAGCCCGAAGCCGGCGGGCACGAGCCAGAGCAGGTAGCGCGAGGAGTCCTCGTGGTCGACCGTGACCCCCGCCGCGAGCAGGAGCCCGATGCCGTGCCGGGC
>JAKOVT010000054.1 GCA_029781935.1 Actinomycetes bacterium
TCGCGACCGCGGGACGGTGCACGAAGAACAGGTTCAGCACGATGCTCGAGACGTAGGTCCAGAGGTAGAGCAGCGCGGGCACGCCGTCGCCCTCGGCGCCGTCGGTGCGGCGGCGCGGCAGCAGGCCGAGCACGAGCATCAGGACCAGCGACACCAGCAGCCACGCGACGAAGTTCTGCACGGGGACGTCGGGGATCCCGACGAGCACGGGGGTGCGGTCGAGGTTCCACGTCCAGTGCTTCTCGCCGACCATCTGCGGGTCGAGGAACAGGTCCCACGACGCGAGCGCGACCGCGGCGACGACCGCGGTGCCCAGTGCGCCGCGCACGAGGCGCCGTCCGGCGAGCAGCGCGGGATAGCTCATCATCGCCCAGGCCAGCGGGATCACGACCGGGACGCCGGCGAGCGTCGGGCCGAGCGACGACGCGTAGGTGTAGTCGCCGAACGGCAGTCCGGTGCGGGTGCCGAGCACCTCGACGCCGAAGCCGACGCCGGCGCTCGCGACGAACCAGCCGAGGGCCCAGAGCCAGCCGCGGACGATCCAGGCGTGCGAGGCGCTCGCGAGGAAGAACAGGACGACGGCGACGACCGTGACGGTGTCGCGCGTGGTGCCGTGCGTGATCGGCCAGAGGATCTGGGCGAGGATCGTGAGCAGGGCCAGCACCCACGGCAGGGCGCGCAGGAACCCGCCCCCGCCGCCTCGGCGACGGTCGGCGTGAGGTCCGGTGTACACGCGCACGCTCATGGCGGTCCCGACCCTATGCGGTGGCCCGCGGCTGACGGTGCCCGGCTCGCCCGCTGGGCCGGGGGAGTGACCTCGTCACGCGGTGCTGGAGTGCGCAGCAGGTCGTGCCGATCCCTCGCGGATGGGGACCCACGAGCGGAGCGCGGCGGCGACGCCGCACGTCGGGGTGCCTCGCGTGGCGGTCCCGCCGGTCGTGGCCGCACCGACGCCGCCGTCGGTGCCCCCCGTGCCGCTCATGCCACCGGATCAGCCGGATCAGCCGCCCGCGGGCTCCAGCGGGCTGGTCCCGCTGCGACCGGGGCTCGCCGGCCTCGCGTCCGCGCCGGCGTCGACCGGGTTCGTGCCGGGGAGGCCGGTCACGGCCGGCTCGGCGACGCGGGTGCGGTGGGACGACAGGGGCGCCCGCCGACGTGCCTCGGCGACGACCTTCGGGCTGACCGGGCGGATCGTGATCACGGTCGTCGTCGTGCTCGTGGTGGCGGTGCTGAGCTACGGGAACGTCTTCGGGATCCCGCTGTTCCTCGCCGCGGCCGGCTGGCTGCTGCGCGACCTCTGGGCCAAGGCGCGCGTCGCACCGCCGCGCGCCCCTGTCGCTCCGACGCCGGGCAGGTTCCCGTTCCCGCCGCCGCCGACGTCTCCCGCCGGCTGATCCGCCGGCAGACCGGTCCTGCTCCCGTACCGCCGTCGCGGCCGGGGCTGCCGTCGTACGCGGTCGGGTGCGGGCACGATGGGGCCATGGCCGACGCCGACCTCGACGCGCTCGCCGACGAGCTCTACGCGCTGCCGCCGGACCAGTTCGTCGACGCGCGGGCTGCGGTGGTCGAGGCGGCGCGCGAGGCGGGGCACCCCTCGGTCGCTGCCGCGCTGGCGACGATGCGCAAGCCCACGGTGACCGCGTTCCTCGCCAACCAGGTGGTGCGCACGGCGCCCGATGTCGTCGCCGGGGTCATCGCCGTCGGTCCCGCGATGCGCGAGGCGACGGCCGCGGGTGACGCCGCGGCGCTGCGCGATCTCGGTCGCCACCGCGCCGCGCTCCTCGCCGACCTCGTGGGCCGGGCCCGGTCCCTCGCCACCGAGCACGAGGTGCGGTTCTCCGCCACGAACCAGCGCGAGCTGGAGTCGACGTTCTCGGCCGCCGCGGTCGACGAGCGGGCCGCCGAGGCGCTGCTCACCGGTCGCCTGACCGGCCCGCTGGAGAGCACCGGCCTCGGCTTCGACCTCGGCGGCCTGCCGCCCGCCCGCCCCACGGCGGCGGCTGCGCCGAGCGCCGGCGGCGCCGCCGCCGAGGTGGCCGGTCGCTCCCGACGGCCCACGGCGGCGGAGCAGCGCGCGGCCGAGCGCGAGCAGGCAGCGGAGGCGGAGCGGGAGCGCGCCCTGGTCGAGGCGGAGCAGGCGCTCGCGGAGGCGCGGCTGCAGGACGCCGACGCCGAGGCAGCGCTCGCGCAGGCGCAGGAGGCGTTCGACGCGGCCCAGGCAGCGGAGAACGACGCTGCCGAGGCGCTGCGCGCGGCCAAGGCCGCGGTCTCGGACGCGCGCGCCGACCTCACCGCCGCCAAGGCCGACTCGACCGCCACCGGCCGCGCCGTCGCGGCGGCGCTCGCCGCCCTGGAGCGCGCGTCCCGCCGCTGAGCCGGAGTCACCGGCATCCGGTCGGTTCGAGCGACGCGATCTCCAGCGCTGCATGGAGTTCGCGGCGCTCCTACGCTGGAGGCGGTCGCCGGTGCGGCGCACGTCCTCTCCCCGGCGGTCAGGAGGTGAGTGCCATGACTACGGTGCACCACCGGATCCCGCTCACGGACGCCACCCACGCCTGGCGCTGGGGTCCGGTCACCCGGCTCGGTCGGACGACGCTGTGGCTCGGCGTCGCCTTCGTCGTCCTGCTGGTCGCCACGGCCGTGGGGGTCGACGCGGGGCCGGTCGAGCGCGGCTCGTCCGCGGCTGGGGCGCTGGGCATCACGATGCTGACGACGGGCGCGGCCACGCTCCTCAGCGCGCTCGTGAGCCTGCGTCTGCTCGCCGACCGGTCGTGGGCCCTGGTGGCGGCGGTCGTGGTGCCGGCGCTGGTGCTCGGTGCCTTCGCCGTGGACCTCGTGCTGAGCGCGTGACGCGGTCGTCGAACCGTCAGCTCGGCTCGACGGGGAGCCGGGCGTAGCGCGGGAGCAGGGCCTCCATCCGAGCGTCGGCGTCGGTCGGAGCCTGCCCGACGAGGTGGGCGGCGAGGTCCTCGGCGTGCACCTGCAGGCCCGCGCCGTACGCCGCGAGCCGGTCGAGGGGCAGTCCGGTCTGCGCGGCTCTGAGCCGGGTGCCGTCGGCCACCTCGACCAGCGTGACGTCGATGACCCGCGCGCCCGCGTGCTCGTCCTCGGAGAGCGCGAGGCGCAGCCGGGTCGGCGGCTCGCACACCTCGACGCGCCCGCGGCCCTCGGCGCCGCTCGCCCGGAAGCGCCAGCGAGCCGTGCCGCCGAGGTGCAGGTCGCCGTCGACGTCGCCGAGCCATCGGGCCAGCTCGCGCTGGTCGGTGAGCGCGGTCCAGGCGGCGCGCGGCCGGACGGGCAGTCGCTGCTGCAGGACCACCACGCCGTAGCCGTCGAACGCCACGAGCCGGCCGAGCAGCAGCGGGTCGACCACCTCGGCGCCGCCGTACGGGGAGCCGGGATGCGGCGCGCCGGTGGGCTGCTCGCCGATCACCGCGACCGGCGTCGGGTCGGCCGCGCCGTCGGGCATCTCGTCGGGAGCCACGTGGGGCCGGTGGGTGGTCGGCTCGGTGCTGGGGATGTGGGCCATGGTCGTCCTCCGTCGTCCGGGGGCCCACGCCTACCCCGTGGGCGCGCGTCCGAACGTCGGGCCTACGGCTGCACCTGCTGCCCCCGCAGGGTGCCGGTGGCGTCGACGACGGCGAAGCGGGCGAAGAGCTCCTCGGCGTACCAGCCGACATCGTGGGTGCGGCGCATCACCTCGACGTGCGGGGAACGGCGGTGCGCGAACTGCGTGAGCGCGGCGTTGGACGCCCAGAGGCTGAAGGTGCCCTGCAGCCCGACGGGCGCCTCGCCGATGCCGACCGCGAGCCGCAGGCCCTCGGCCTCGCGCAGGTCGCCCGACACCGGCGGGACCGCCGACCAGAACGTGCGCCAGTGGCGCGGCTCGATGCGTGCCCGCGTGACCGCGGCGACGGGGCCGTCCCACCTGCGGGCGATCGGGTCGCCGAACGGCTCGCGGCCGGCCCACGTGCCGCGGGATGCCAACGGGCGCAGCAGGATCCGCGCGTGCTCATCGGCGGCGCGCAGCCACGCGGCGTGCTGGCGCGAGGACTCGTACCGTGCCGGTCCGTCGGCGTCGCGCCAGCAGACGAGCACGCCCCACCGGCCGGGGTCGGCGTCGCGCGGGGTGAAGGTCCGGCCCGACCCGGTGCCGAGCAGCTTCGCGAAGGTGGCACCGGGGATGCGGCGCACGGCGGAGCGGTCGCGCGCCATGTGGCCGAGCGCGCGCGCGACGCCGAGGCCGTGGACGCCGTACAGGTGCAGGCTCACGACCGCCGGCACCGGCTCGGCCGCTCCAGCGCGGTCCGTGACGTCGTAGCCGTTCATGCGACCGCTCCCGCGTGTCGGCCCGGATCGAGGGCACGGGTCGTGGTCACGACGCCATCGTGCCCGTAGCGTGGAGCGGCGTCACCGACCGGGGCGCGTCGCGTCCCGCTCGTGGAGGTCCGGTGGCCCAGCTCACGCCCTGCCTGTGGTTCTACTCCGGGGACGCGATCGAGGCGTTCACCCGGTACGTCGAGATCTTCTCCCGGTACGGCGAGGCGCGGATCCTGTCCGACGGCGACGTGATCGTGGAGTGCGAGCTCGACGGCCAGCGCGTGCAGGGCATCAACGGCGGACCGGCCGACTTCGCCCACTCGCCGGCGTTCTCGATGTCGGTGCTGTGCGAGGGCGCCGAGCAGGTCGACCACTACTGGGACTCGCT
>JAKOVT010000057.1 GCA_029781935.1 Actinomycetes bacterium
GCGCATCGGCGACGGGATGGCGTCGTCGGTGCTGTGGGTGGTGACGTAGGCGTCGATGAAGGCCCGGATGGCGAGGCTCACGGGCGACTTGGGGTCGTCGGACACGATGGCGACGCCGCGGTTGGTCGAGGCGGGCACGTCGCGGCTGGACGGGATCTGCGCGACGATCGGCGCCCGCAGGGTCTTCTCGACCTCGGAGAGCGACAGCCCCACCTTGGAGTCCGAACGGTTCAGCACGATCTTGAGGCGCTCGCGCGAGAAGCCGATGAGGTCCAAGGTCTCCAGAGTGAGCTTGAGGTTCTTGAGGGCCGGGATGTCGAGGGTGGCCAGCAGCGCCACGACGTTGCTGTGGTCGAAGGCCGCGAGCACGTGGTCGTCGAGCGCCGGCGGGGTGTCGACCACGACGTAGTCGAACTCCTCGCGCAGGATGTCGAGGATGCGCGTCACCAGCGGGGTGGTGATGGTGTCGGCCACGCTCGGTTCCATCGGCGCGACCAGGGCCTGCAGACCCGACCGGTGGCTCGTCATGAGCGAGGCGAGCGCCGGGCCGTCGAGGTCCTCGCCGATGGCGACCGCGTCGGCGATGGTGTGCGTCGGGAACAGCTGCAGCGCGATGGCGACGTCACCGAACGCGAGGTCGAGGTCGACCAGAGCCACGCTGCCCTTGCCGGACTCCGCCAGCGCGGCGGCGATGTTGGTGGCGAGAGTCGTCTTCCCGCAGCCGCCCTTGGCGGAGAACACCGTGATCACCTGGCCGTGCTGCTGGCGCTGCTCGGTCTCGGCACCGGTCTCGATCTGCTCGCGCAGCCGCGACGCGATCTCCCGCTGGCGCCGCACCGCGGTCGCGAGGCCGGCGAGGTCGCGCTCCTGCACGACCTCGCGCACGCCGGAGCGCAGCGCGTCGGACAGCACGGCGGTGTCGATGCGCCGCCGCACCATCACCACGCCGAGGCTCGGCCGCTTGAGCCGCATCTCGTCGGCGAGGGCGAACACGTCCACCTGGTCGACGCTCGGCCCGAGGACGACGCAGTCCTCGAACAGGTGGACGTCGAGGTGGGCGCGCAGGGCGTCCAGGCTGGACAGCACGCCGGCGTCGGGACCCAGGGCGGCCTTGATCGACTCGGCGCCGATGGGGTCGAACTCCACGATCGCGGTCATGGGGGCCTGGTCCTAACGGTTCGGGAGGTGGTCGGTCCTCGGACGTGTCGAGGTCAGCGGGGGGCGAACAGGTTGGTCGAGCTGGTCCCGTTGCCGCCGATCACGAGCTCGGACTGGTCGTTCATCAGGGCGAAGTACATGCCGCTGAAGGTCGCCCCGTTGGCGTTGCCCGACGAGTAGATGATCTTCTGCGCCTCCTGCTGGGTCACCGCCAGCGTCATGATGGCCGCCGGGATCTGCTCGGTGTTGGCGTTGGTGGCGCCGGCCGCGGCGGACACGAGCGTGGTCGGACCGACCGCGAGGACGGTGATGTCCTTGAGCAGCAGCTTGACGGCGGTGGGACCGGCGGCTGCGCCCGTCCCGCTGGCGGAGCCGCTCACGAAGATCGCCACGGTGGATCCGGGGGAGACGAAACCGGCGACGCGCTGCGGGTCGCCGAGCTGGACCGAGATCGCCACCTTGCCCTTGGGGATGGCCAGGCCGCTGGTCTGACCTGTGGTCCCCCACTGGGCGCTGATGATCTGCTGCCCGGGGAAGATCGGGACGATCGCCACCTGGTTCGCGATCGGCGCGGCGTCCGACAGCGCGTC
Organism: Actinomycetes bacterium; assembly: GCA_029781935.1. Lineage (GTDB taxonomy): Bacteria > Actinomycetota > Actinomycetes > S36-B12 > CAIYMF01 > Longivirga. The sequence goes on from JAKOVT010000057.1 coordinate 1,749, forward strand.
CGTCGCGGTCACCGCCGACTGGGGGAGCGTCACCTGCTCGAACGCGCCGTTGCTCTGCGCCGCCGCGCCGGAGGTGCCGGCCTCGATCTTGGTCTTGGCGACCAGCACCTGGACGAGCTCCTGGCCGGCCTGGGCCTCCTTGTTGGCGTTGTTGGCGTACATCCACACCAGGACGGTGCCCAGCGCGGCCACGACCAGCGCGGCGATCAGCAGGAGTGTGCGACGACCCATGAGGACCTCTGCAGCTCTGACCGCCGTGGCGGTCCGTCGAACCCGGGAGCCGAGCGACCCCCGGTGGACCCGTGTCAGGGATGCGGATCCGACACTTACGGTAGTCATCGGTCACAGAAAGGGAATGCCTGAGAGAGCGGTTGAGACGTTCGGCGCACGGTCTCGTCCGAACGGCTGACTGAGCGTGACGGTGGGTCGTCGAGACCCGTCGCTCAGAGTGAGCCGTCCGGGTGACGGGCAAGCCGTCGTACGGCCGATCCGGACCACCCTGTCCGAGGGGTTCGACGCCGCGCCGAAGGACGGCCGTCAGCCGCTGGCGACGGTGGCCACGACCCGCGCGCGTGTCGCGGGGTCCGCCCAGCGGCGCCGGGTGCCGGCCCACGAGCGCAGCGCCCACAGCACGAGCGCGAGGGTCAGGAGCGCCGGCCACTGCCAGGGCGCGCCGAAGGTCGCGACGGAGAAGAGCAGACCGATCGTCGTGGTGACCACGGCGAGCCGGGCCGAGTAGAGCGCCATCGTCCCCGGCGGAGCGGGGGTGTCGCGGGCGCCGCGCAGCTCCGCGCGGTGCGGGCGGGTCACCGACAGGCGCAGGCAGGTCGCGACGACCAGCGCCACGCAGCTGACCGATGCCCCGAGCACGCACAGGACGTCGACGAGGTCGGGGACGTTGCTCGCGCGCAGTCCGGCGCCGACGAGGACGAGCAGGACCGCGCCGCTCACGACCTCGAGCACCACACGCGCCTTGCTGCGCAGCACCAGATCCGGATCGTGCGGCAGCGTGGAGATCCAGAGCGCACCGGTGCCGTCGAGGGAGAGCGCGTTGACCCCGAAGAGCAGGGCTGCGCCCGAGGAGACCAGCGGGGGCAGCAGCGCGATCGACGACCACGGCAGGCTGGCGACGGCGGCCGCGGCGAGCGGCAGGATCGCGAGCACGAGCAGGCCGCGGCGCAGCGGGGGTGACCGCCACACCGACGCCCGGTCGCTCGCGAGGAGCGCACGGCTCACCGAGGTCGGGTCGTCGCGCCGCTCGACGGGGCGCACCAGCGGGCCGTCGCTGCCCAGGTCGCCCGGCCTGCGCAGCGCCCACGACGCCACCCGGACGGCGGCGAGGTAGCCGAGCCCGGTGACGACCAGCAGCCCGAGCGTGAACGGCACGAACCCGCCGATGTCGATCGACGAGGCGCTGATCTGGGCGCCCAGGATCTTCTTCGTGGGGGCGGAGTCGAGCAGCGAGGCGCCGCGGTCGGTGACGATCACCCACGCGGCCACCGCGACCGCCGCTCCGAGCAGCGCCCACGTCGCTCGGCGGCCGCGCCGGGTGCGGCGTACGCCGACGAGGCCCCAGCCCAGCGCCTGCCCGACCGACGTGCAGGCGGCCAGGAACGCCAGCATCACCACGACCGGCAGGGTCGGGCCGCCCGGTCCGCGCAGCGCGTAGGCCGACGCGGCTGCGAGGATCAGCACCTGCAGGTACCACGCGATGTTCAACGGTGCCAGGACGAGCGAGCCGCGGACGAGGGTCGACACCCGGATCGGGTAGGCGACCAGCTCTGCCTCGGGGATGATCTCGTACCCGCCGCCGGCCGCCACCGGAGCGATGAGGCACAGCAGCGCGAAGGCGAGCATCGCCGAGGGCAGCAGTGCGGCGATCTCGCCGGTGCGGTCGGCGGGTGCGCCGCCACCGAGCACGTCCTCGACGCCCGGCCCGGTCGAGGCGACCTTGCCGAGCGGCACGGACGCGCCGCCGATGACCACGCCGATCACGAGCACCAGCGCGACCAGGCCTGCGATCGCGATCGCCACGCGGGCGGGACGGGCACGCAGCATCCGCCACCGCAGGGCCAGCAGCGCCCGGACCTGTCCGCGGCCGGTCATCGCAGCAGCTCGCGGTAGCGCGCGGCACCCGCATCGCCGGCCAGCTCGCCCGCAGGGGCGGCCGCCACGACGCGACCGGCTCGCAGGACCACCGCCTCGTCGCACGCCTCGACCGCGAGGCCGAGCAGGTGGGTGGACACCAGGACGGCGGCGCCGCGCATCCGCGCGCGCCGCACCTCCTCGAGCGTGGCCTCGACGCCGAGCGGGTCGACGCCGTCGAACGGCTCGTCGAGCAGGAGCACGGGCGGCTCGTGGAACGCCGCGAGCAGCACCGAGAGGCGGCGGCCCATGCCGTGGCTGAAGCCCGACGTGACCCGGTCGGACGCGCCGGCGAGGTCGAAGCGCTCGAGGAGGTCGCGAGCCCGGTCCTGCCACCCGTCGGGCATGCCGCGCAGCCGCGCGGCGAGCTGCAGGTGCTCCCAGGGGGTCGCACGGGGGATCAGGCCGCCGACGTCGGGGCAGTAGCCGACGACCTCGCGAGCGCGGCGCGGCTCGGCGGACACATCGATGCCGCAGACGTGGGCGGTGCCGCGCGACGGCGGCACGACACCTCCGAGCACGCGCAGGGTCGTCGACTTCCCGGCTCCGTTGCGGCCGACGAGGGCGACCGAGGCCCCGGCGGTCACGCGCAGGTCGAGCGACTCCACCGCGTCGACCGCGCCGAAGGACACACCGAGGCCGACGACGTCGACCGGCGGTCCGGCGGTCGGGGGGACGGCGCTCACGACACACCATCCTGAGGCCTCGTGCCGCGGGTGGCACCCCCACCCGGCGACGCGGTCACCCGGGCGCGCTCGTCCATGCTCGGAGCATCGGCGCGCGCGGGCACGGCCTTCAGCGGTAGAGCGCCTCGACGTCGGCGGCGAACTGGTCCATGACGACCTGGCGGCGCAGCTTCATCGACGGCGTCAGCTGACCGCCCTCCTCGGTCCAGTCGGTGGAGACGACGCGGAAGCGCTTGACCGCCTCGGCGTGCGAGACCGCCTTGTTCGCGCCGTCGACGGCCGTCTGCAGGTCCGCCAGCAGGTCCGGGTCCTGGGCGAGCTGGGAGACGGTGGCCGAGGCGGGCTTGCCGCGCTGCTCCTTCCACGACGGGAAGGAGTCGGGGTCGATCGTGATGAGCGCCGCGACGTAGGGCCGGGCGTCGCCCACGACCATGCACTGGCTCACCAGCCAGTGCGCCCGGACCCGGTCCTCGAGGACCGCGGGTGCGACGTTCTTGCCGCCCGCGGTCACGAGGATCTCCTTCTTGCGCCCGGTGATCGACAGGAAGCCGTCGTTGTCGAGCGCGCCGAGGTCGCCGGTGTGGAACCAGCCGTCGGGCTCCAGCGCCTCGTCGGTGGCGGCCGGGTTGGCCCAGTAGCCGACGAAGACGTGCGGTCCGGCGAGCAGCACCTCGCCGTCGTCGGCGATCATCACCGACGCGCCGGGGAACGGCCGTCCGACCGAGCCGATCCGCAGGCGCTGCGGCCTGTTCACGGTGGTGGCGCCCGCGGTCTCGGTGAGGCCGTAGCCCTCGAGCACGGTAAGGCCGACACCGCGGAAGAAGTGGCCCAGGCGCGCGCCCAGCGGCGCACCGCCCGACACGGCGTAGCGCACGCGCCCGCCCATCGCCTCCCGCAGCCTGGAGTAGACCAGCCGGTCGAACACCTTGTGCCGCAAGCGAAGAGCGACACCCGGCCCAGAGCCATCCAGCGCCTCGCTGTAGGCGATCGCCGTGGCGGCGGCACGATCGAAGATGCCGCCCTTGTCGGAGGCGATCGCCCGCTGCTGCGCGCCGTTGTAGATCTTCTCGAAGACCCGCGGCACGGCGAGCAGGAAGCTCGGCCGGAACTCGCCGAGGTCCTCCACCAGGGTGGCGACGTCGGCGGTGTGCCCGAGCGGGATGCGGGCGTGGATGCAGGCGACCTGGATGATCCGGCCGAACACGTGCGCCAATGGGAGGAACAGCAGCGTCGAGCAGCCGGGGTCGGCGAAGACCTCCGGGGCCGAGGCGACGATGTTCTCGGCCTCGAAGATGAAGTTGAGGTGGGTGAGCTCGCACCCCTTGGGTCGTCCGGTGGTGCCCGAGGTGTAGATGATCGTGGCGAGGTCGTCGCCGCTGCGGGAGGTACGCCGCTGCTCGAGGACGGCGTCGTCGACGTCGCCGCCGGCTGCCTCGATCGCAGCCAACCCGTCGCGCTCGATCACCCACGACGAATGCAGGCCGGGCAGGCGGTCGCGCACCTCGGCGAGCAGCGCCTCGTGGCGCTCGTTCTCCACGACCACGGCGACGGCGCCCGAGTCGGCGAGGATCCACTCGATCTGCTCGGCCGAGCTGGTCTCGTAGATCGGGACCGTGACCGCACCGGCGTACCAGATCGCGTAGTCGAGGACCGTCCACTCGTAGCGCGTGCGCGACATGAGGCCGACCCGGTCGCCGACCCCGACGCCCGAGGCGACGAGGCCCCGCGCCGCGCGGACCACGTCGTCGTGCAGCTGCGCCGCGGTGACGTCGTGCCACACCCCGGAGAGGCGCCGACGCACGACGACGGCGTCGGGAGTCGCCCGGGCGTGGGCGACGACGTGGTCGGTCAGCCGCTCGGCGGTCGGGACCGGCACGACCGCCGGCTCGTGGTGCTCACGCATGCGTCCTCCGTCTTCGCAGGGCGCCACCGTAGGACGCCCGACGCTGGCGGGTCGGCGAACGCGCCGAGGCGTCCGGATGCCAGGATCGCGGCGTGCCTGCCCTCGACCTCGTCGACGAGACCTACGTGGTCGTCGACCGGGCGCGACTCGCGGCCGTCGTGGCCGACCCTCGCCGCTGGCGCGAGTGGTGGCCCGACCTGACCCTCACCGTGTTCATGGACCGCGGGCTCGACGGCATCCGGTGGTCGGCGACCGGGGCGTGGGTCGGGTCGGTGGAGATCTGGCTCGAACCCGTGGGCGACGGCGTCCTCCTCCACCACTACCTGCGGCTGGACCGGCCGGGCCCCGAGGGCGTGCCGCTGCCCGCGGCCGCCGATCCGCGCGGCCGTCGTCGCGACGCCCGTGCCCGGGCCCGCCGGGCGCGGGACTGGAAGCGGAGCGCGTGGGCGCTCAAGGACGAGCTCGAGGCGGGTCGGGCACCCGGCACCCCGAGGTCGGGTGCGAGCGCGTCCGCGGGGCCGGATCCGGGGTCGCCCGCACGGTGAGTCAAGGACCGGGCCGACGTTGCCGATGACGGAGACGTGCCTGCTCCGACCCGTTGCCCGTCGTGCAGCGCCGCGCTCGCCCCGGGGGCGTCGTGGTGCTCGCTGTGCCACGCCGACCTGCGACCCAGGCTCGAGCCGGTCCGGCGCAACCTCGACGTGGTCCCCGGCTCGCCCGCCTCGGCGACCGCGGTGCCCGCCGCCGGTGCCGTGACCACGTCCACGCTCCCCGCGCTGTCGGGGGGCGCCACGAGCACTGCCGTCGACGACGCCCCGCCGCCGGCTCGTCCGCGCGGTCGCCACGCCCGTGTCGAGGACCTCGACGAGCTCGAGGACCTCGACGGTCCCGGACCGTCGTCGGTCGAGCCCGCGCCGCTCCCGGCCCCGGCCCCGCGCAGCGGGGGCGGCCGGCACGCGCGCGGTCGGGAACCGGCGCCCCGGACCCGTGTCCGCGCTGCTCGAGCGGCGGCCGTGCCGTTCGAGCCGCTCGACCTCGAGGGCCGCGAGCTCGCTCCCGAGGAGGTCGACGCCATCGCCGACCACATGCTCGACCAGCTCGCCGTCACCGAGACCCGCCCGCGCTTCTTCGACCCCGACGACCTGCCCGGCGGCAGGATCGCCTTCATGGCCGGCCTGGGCCTCGCGGTGGTCGTCGTCCTCGTGGCGCTGTACACGATCCTCGGCCTCATCTTCGGCTGACCACCTGCCGGTCGGGTCGTGCGTCGTGCGCGGCCCGCCTAGGGTCGTGCCGTGCGCCTGCATGTGGTGAGCGACGTCCACGGGAGCACCGCCGAGCTCGCCCGCGCGGCCGACGGTGCCGACGCGCTCGTGTGCCTCGGCGACCTGGTCCTCTACCTCGACTACGCCGACCCCGCCCGCGGCGTGTTCGCGGATCTGTTCGGCGCGGAGAACGCGGCGCACTTCATCGAGCTGCGCACCGCCGGGCGCTTCGCCGACGCGCACGCGTGGTCGGCGCGGATGTGGGACGACGTCGTCGCCCGTGAGGGCAAGGAGCGGTCGGTGCTCGTCGAGGAGCGGGTCCGCGCCCAGTACGCCGAGCTGTTCTCGGCGATGCCGCAGCCGGCGTACCTGACGTACGGCAACGTCGACGTGCCCCGCTACTGGGCCGACTACCTGCGTCCCGGGCACACGGTGCTCGACGGCGAGCGCGTCGAGATCGGCGGGCTGGTGTTCGGCTTCGTCGGCGGCGGGCTCGTCAGCCCCATGCGCACGCCCTACGAGCTCGACCCGGAGACCTACGCCGCGAAGGTGGCGGCGCTCGGCGAGGTCGACGTCCTCTGCGCGCACATCCCGCCGGCGCTGCCCGACCTGACCTACGACGTCGTCGCGCGCCGGTTCGAGCACGGCAGCGTCGCGCTGCTCGAGCACATCCGGAGGACCCAGCCGCGGCTCGTGCTCTTCGGCCACGTCCACCAGCCGCTGGTGGCGCGCACCAGGATCGGTCGGACCGAGTGCGTCAACGTCGGCCACTTCCGCGGGTCGGGCACGCCGTTCGCCGTCAGCTGGTAGCCCGCTGCGGGAGCGGTCTGCGCGACGGCCACCGCGCGTCAGGACTCGACGCGCTCCTTGAGGCCGCGCAGGGCCGTGTCGATGATGACCTTCTCGGCCTTGCGCTTGATGAGGCCGATCATCGGGATGCTCACGTCGACGGCCAGCTTGTAGGCGACGCGCGTCGTGCCGTCGCCGTTGTCGGTGAGCGTGTAGGTGCCGTCCATCGCCTTGAGCATGCCGCCCTCGGTGAGGGTCCAGCTGACCGAGGTGTCGTCGTCGGCCCAGTCGTACTCGAGCGAGTAGGTGTCCTTGATGGCCCCGGCGTCGACCACGAACCGCGCGTCGGCGGGCTTGCCGTCCTCGTACTGCGTGAGGATCTCGACGGACTTCATGCCGTCGGTCCACTCGGGGTAGCGGGCGAGGTCCGCGATCACCGCCATGACCTTCGCGGGGGATGCCGCGACGACGATGCTCGACTCGGTGCTGTCGGCCATGGCGCGGACCCTACCGGCTGCGGGCCGTGCCGCCACGCGACGACGCGGGCGCCGCGGTCCGGGAGACCGCTCGAGGGCTCCCCGTAGCGGACGTACGGCTGCCGGGCACGGCCGTTCGCGCGGCAGCCCGTGCGGGCTAGGTTGAGGTCGTGCGGGTGCTGCTGGTCGTCGGCAAGGGCGGGGTCGGGAAGACCACGCTCGCCGCGGCCACCGCGCTGGCCGCGGGCCGCGACGGCGCCAGGACCCTCGTCGTGAGCACCGACCCGGCGCACTCCCTCACCGATGTCCTGGGCATGACCGGAACCCGCGGCAGCGCAGGGGAGTGGCGTGCCGCAGCCGCCCCGGTGCCCGTGCCCGGAGCCGACGGCGACGTCGACGTCCTGCAGATCGACACACGAGCACGGCTGGACGAGTCGTGGGAGACCGTGCGCGCCATGCTCGCGGCGCTGCTCGGCGGCGTGGGGGTCGACCCGCTGGTCGCGGCCGAGATCGCCGCGGTGCCCGGTGTCGACGACGTGCTGGCGCTGCTCGAGGTCGCCGAGCACGTCCAGGGCTACGACGCCGTCGTCGTCGACTGCGCGCCCACGGCGGAGACCCTGCGTCTGCTGGCCCTCCCCGAGGCCTTCGAGCGGCTGGTGGCCCGCGGTCTCCCGGTGGACGGGCGGATCGCGAGACTGGTCGCAGGGCAAGGGATCTCGACCGCAGCCGTCGACGCGCTCGACGCCCTCGACACCGTGGCGCGCCGGCTCGTCCGGGTTCGCGACCTGCTGACCGGGCCCGAGTCGTCGGTGCGCCTGGTGACGACGCCGGAGAAGGTCGTGCTCGCGGAGACGCACCGATCGCGCACGACACTCGCGATGCTCGGGCACCACGTCGACGGTGTGGTCGTGAACCGGGCCGTGGTCGGGGAGGAGTGGCCGCCCGGGCTGGTCGCGCGCCACCGCGAGGGCCTGGTGTCGGCACGCGACCGGTTCGCCGACCTGCCGGTGCGCGTCGTCGCACACACCGACCACGAGCCGGTCGGCGTCACGGCGCTGCTCGGCCTCGCCGACGGCATGCTCTCAGGCGCGGACCCGCTCGACCTCGGTGCTGCCCGGGCCGGAACGGCGGTGTCGACCGACGGCGAGCAGTGGTTCTTCGACGTCACCGTCCCGGGGGCGCAGGCCCACGACCTCGACGTGTCGGTCACCGACGACGGCGACCTGGTCGTCGACCTCGGACCGCACCGGCGCGTCGTCGCCCTCCCGCCGGTCCTGCGACGCTGCGACGTCGCGGGTGCGACCCTGGACCTGACCGAGCACGGACAGGTGGTGCGGGTCCGGTTCGACCCGGACCTCGATCGATGGAGCACGGCGGTGGCCAGATGAGCGAGTCGTTCGGCGAGCCCCGAGCGGGGCAGGAGGCGGCGAAGCTGCTCGCGGCCGCCCAGGAGTGGCTGCGCACCTCGGCGCCGCACGTGGCGCCGCTCGACGCCGACGGGCGCACCTGCGCGTGCCCGCTGTGCCGCATGGTCGCGGGCGTGCGCGACGCGGACCCGGTGGCGCTCGGGACCTGGGTCGACGCCGCCGTCGCCGCGGCCACGGCGGCACTGGCGCAGGCCGGCGAGACGCTCGCCCCGTCGTCGGCCGACGGCGGCGGGTCCGGCGACGTCGACGACGAGCCCGGGGCCCAGGACACCGACGGCGACCGGGACGACGAGGTCGCGCCGGGCGAGCGCGGCGGGGCCGCGGCACGGCAGGATGACGACCGCGCGCGCGGGATCCGGCGGATCCCGCTCGAGCACACCGAGCCCGGCGACCTCGACGGCTGACCGGGCCCGGTCGCCGTCAGGCGGCCGGCCGACCGCGACGGCCACCCGTCGCCCCAACCGGAGAGGGCGTTCATGTCCCTGACGATCGGCGTCGATATCGGCGGCACCAAGATCGCCGGCGGCATCGTCGACGTGCGCGGCGCGATCCTCGCCCGGTCGCGGCAGGAGACCGAGCGAGACCCGCGCGAGGTCGTCGCCACCATCGTCGCCGTCGTGCGCGACCTGGTGTCGGTGGCGGCGCGCGACGGCCTCGGCGATGTCGAGGCCGTCGGTCTCGGGGCTCCCGGGTTCGTCGACGAGACGCGCCAGGTCGTGCGGTTCGCGCCCAACATCGACTGGGCGGAGGAGCCGCTCGCGGTGGCGGTCTCGGCCGCGTGCGGGCTGCCGACGATCGTGGAGAACGACGCCAACGCCGCGGCCTGGGGCGAGTTCCGCTTCGGCGCCGGCCGCGCCGCGCACGACCTCGTCGCGGTGACGGTGGGCACCGGCATCGGCGGCGGCATCGTCCTCGGCGACCGCCTGGTGCGCGGCGCCTACGGCATGGCCGCGGAGTTCGGTCACCTCGTCCGGGTTCCCGACGGCCGGCTCTGCGGCTGCGGCAAGCGCGGCTGCTGGGAGCAGTACGCGAGCGGCAACGCGCTGCTGCGCAAGGCCCGCGAGCTCGCGGCCGAACGGCGCAACGAGGCCCACACGCTGCTCGACCTCGGCGACGGCACACCCGAGGGGGTCACCGGCCAGCACATCACCGTGGCCGCGCGCGAGGGCGACCCCGTCGCGCTGGAGGCCTTCTCCCGGATCGGGCGGTGGCTGGGAACCGGGCTGGCCGACGTCGCCGCGCTGCTCGACCCCGCGGTGTTCGTGATCGGGGGGGGGTGTCCGAGGCCGGCGACCTGCTGCTCGCGCCGACGCGCGCGGCCTTCGCGGCATCGCTGGTGGCGGCCGGCCACCGTCCGCACGCCGAGGTGGTCGCGGCGGAGCTCGGCAACGACGCCGGCCTCGTGGGCGCGGCCGACCTCGCCCGCCAGGACCGCTGAGCGCTGGTCACCCGGTCGGACGCACCTCGCGACGCTGCGCCACCACCGCTCACGGCGCGTGACCGATCCCGTCCGGCCCGCCCGCAGGCGGTGCCCGGGTCGGTCGAACGGATGATGCGCGGCGAACCGGAGATACGGGCCGTGACCGCTCCCCGAGGTGCGACGATGCTCCTGCTGGACGGCGTCCTGGCCGCCCACAACCCGAGGGGAGAACCCTGTGCGCGGCCCATCCTGGGGGCCGGGACAGCGGCTGGCCCGCACCGTTCCGCGCCGGCGTGACGACGCGGGTGCCGCTGCGGTCGAGTTCGCGCTGGTGGCCCTGCTCCTGTTCTCCCTGCTCCTCGGCATCATCGAGGTCACCCTGCTGCTGCGCGACAACGTCTCGGTGTCCTCCGCCGTGCGCACCGGCGCGCGCATCGCCTCCGCGGAGGCCGGTGCCGGGCCGGGAACCTGCCCCACGGGCGCCAACCCCCCGCCGTGCTCGCCCGCCAACGTGCCGAAGCTGGCCCAGGACGCCGCCGACGCCATCCAGAAGGCCGGCACGGCGATGCCGCAGGACAACATCGACGAGATCTGGGTCTACAAGTCCAACGCGAACGGCTTCCCGGGCGGCGCCAGCACGCTCGCCGCCTCCGCCTGCACAGCGGCCACGTCGTGCGTCGTCTACCGCTGGAACGACGCGAGCAACAGGTTCCAGTACGCCAGCGGTGCGTGGATCTCCACCTCGATCGCGGCGTGCGTCGGCGCCTCCGACTCCGTCGGCGTCGTCATGAAGGCCACGCACCGCTACCTGTTCGGGCTGTTCGGCACCACGCAGTCGATGTCGGACCGGGCCGTCATGCAGTTCGAGCCGCTGGCCACCGACTCCTGCCAGGCCAACAAGCCGATCGGCGGCGGTGGTCACCCGTGATGCAGCGCCTGCGCGCTGGCACCCGCGGCGACTCGGGCGCCGTGGCGGTGCTCGTCGCGATCCTGTTCCCCGTGCTGTTCGCCATCGCGGCGTTCGCCGTCGACGTCGCCCGCTGGTACCTCGAGGGCGAGCGCGTGCAGAAGGTGGCCGACGCCGCCTCGCTGGCCGGTGTGGTCTACATGCCGCAGGACTTCGCGTCGGCCAAGGCCGCTGCGCTCGCCGTGGCCGCCAAGAACGGTTACGCCAACGGCGGCGAGATCACCGTCGACGTCAAGCCGGGTCCGCGCTCCTCGCAGCTGCAGGTCACGGTGTCCAACGTCGTCACCAACAACTTCGCCTTCCTCATCGGGCAGCCGACCACCCTCGTCGCGCGCACGGCGATCGCCGACTACACCGGACCCGCCCCGATGGGCAGCCCGTGCTGGTCGTTCGGCAACGAGCCCGACCCGCTGTCGCAGGCCCGACCGCAGAACTGCCCCACCCTGCCGAACGCGACGTACGGCAGCTTCTGGGCCACCATCCACGGCCCCGAGGTCGACAAGACCCAGGGCGACCAGTTCATGACGCGGGGCTGCGCCGGCGGCGAGAGCGGCTGCAACGGTTCGACGAACACCGAGTTCGACCCCAACGGGTACTTCTGGGCCATCCACGTCGACGACCCCACGAAGGTCAGCAACATCAACGTGCAGCTCTTCGACCCGGCCTACGTGAAGACCGGCTTCTACTGCGACAACGGCAGCCTCCCGGCGGCGAACGCCTACCGGGCCTCGGGGATGAACCCCTACGACGGGGGCATCCCGCGCGTCCGCTACGCGCCGGGCACGCAGAACGCACCGACCGGCTACTGCCCCGGCGACGGCGACTACTCGAACAGCGCGACGACCCCGACCACCACCACGTTCGTCCTGCGGTCGCCGGTCGACACGCAGAACCCGCTGCAGGCGCCGGTGATCGGCACCTGCCAGAAGCAGTTCTTCGGCTGGAACGACCCCGGGTCGCTGTCGACCATCCTCGACAGCACCAGGCCCACGGCCACCTCGATCACCGACCGCACGCGCTACCAGCCGCTCATCGCCCAGTCGTTCCACACCTGGTACACGCTCTGCACGATCCCCGGACCGCTGCAGAAGGGCGACTACTACCTGCAGGTACGCACCAACGTGCCCTACGGCGCCGCCCAGGCGTCCTGGTCCGCGAACGGCGACACCGGTAGCGAGCAGGGGCAGGGCGCGAACCGCTTCTCGATCCGCGCGCAGGTCACCGGCGACGCGAGCACCGTCTCGGTCGGCTCGCTGCAGCACATGCCGATCTTCGCCAACGACCCGTCGAAGTCGAGCGCGATGTTCAACCTGATCCGCGTCGTCCCCGGAGCGGCGGGCAAGACCATCAAGTTCACCTTCTTCGACGTCGGCGACGCGGCGGGCAACGGCACTGCCACCGTCACCGTGAAGGCGCCGCTGGAGGCGACCGGCACGGGCATCAACGCGGCCACCGACACCATCGCCACCTGCGGCGGCGTCAACTGGACCGGCACGTCGGAGACGCTGGCCAACTGCAGCAGGGGCGGCATCACGTCGTCGACGTGGAACGGCAAGTCGTACACGATCTTCGTGCCCATCCCGACCGACTACCAGTGCGGCTTCTCGACGCTGTCGGGCTGCTGGTACCGCGTCCAGGTCGGATTCCCCACCGGCACGCTGCTCACCGACGCCACGACCTGGAGCGCCACGATCACCGGCGACCCGGTCCGCCTGGTCAAGTAGCCGCGGCGCGGGCCCAGGACCCCGCGGGCGCCCCTACTGCCAGAGCCCGACGGCGCCGACGCAGCGTCCGTCGGTCCACGCGCACGTGGCGGTGCCCGTGCCGGTCCAGCTGGTCGTGAAGTAGATCCACCGGAACTGGATGTGGTCGATCGGCTTGTGGTTGCTGTCCAGCGGGACGTTGATGCTGCCGGGGGTCGCCTTGGTGTAGGTGATGGTCACGGTGGCGTTCGTCACGTCGGTCTTCGTCTTGGCCTGGAGGACGCCGACAGTCGCGGAGGTGA
>JAKOVT010000077.1 GCA_029781935.1 Actinomycetes bacterium
CCGGCTCAGCACCACCGAGCGCCAGGACCTCGCCCGACTCGAGGAGTCGCTGCGCGCCGACATCCGCCACCTCGACGACGCGCTCCACAGCTCGTCGGGCGGGCTCGACGAGCGCCTCACCAGGCTCGAGGAGAAGGTCGCCGAGATCGAACGGGTGCTCGCCAATGGCTGATCACGCCCCACCACGCGGGGAGACCATCACGATGACCGCGTCCGCCCCGGCCATCGCCAGCCCGATCTCCACGCCGATCTCGCTGACGACCGCCGCCGCGGTCGACCGCGCCACGCCGACCATCGTCGCGACGGGCCTGTCCGTCGCGTTCGGCGACCTCGTCGCCGTGGACCGGCTCGATCTCGAGGTCGCCCCGGGAACCGTCTACGGATTCCTCGGCCCGAACGGGGCGGGGAAGTCGACGACGATCCGCCTGCTCCTCGGTCTGCTCGCACCGACCGCCGGATCGGCCTCGATCGCGGGACACGACGTCGGGACCGACGGCGACGCGGCGCGCGGCGCCTGCGGCGTCCTCCTCGACGACGACGGTCTCTACGACCGGCTCAGTGCCGCGCAGAACCTCGAGCTGTACGGACGCATCGCCGGCCTGACGCGCGATGAGCGCCGGGCGCGGACCGACGCGCTGCTCGAGCACATCGGGCTCGCCGACCGCGCCGACGACCGGGTGGCGGGCTGGAGCCTCGGCATGCGCAAGAAGCTCGCCGTGGCCCGGGCCATGCTGGCCGAGCCCCCGGTGGTGTTCCTCGACGAGCCCACCAACGGTCTCGACCCGATCGCGCGTCGTGCGCTGCGCGACGACATCGTCGGCCTCGCCCGCAAACAGGGCACGACGGTCTTCGTGACCACCCACGACCTCGACGACGCGCAGCGCATGTGCGACGAGGTCGGGGTGATGGTGGAGGGACGGCTCATCGCGAGCGCCGCGCCGGACGAGCTCCGGCAACGGACCGGCTCGTCGATGCTGTCCGTCCGTGGCGCCGGACTCGACCGTGCGGCCGCGGCGCTGCGGGATCGTCCCGATGTCGCCGCGGTGACCGGCACCGAGGAGCGCATCGAGATCCGGCTCGCCGCGCCCGGCATCCACGGCGCGCCCGTCGTGCGGGCGGCGATCGAGGCCGGGGCCGAGATCGAGGAGATCATCCGCGCCGACGACAGCCTGGAGGACGCCTTCGTCGAGCTCATCGGCGGGTCGAGGAGTGAGGGGACATGAGGGACGACGTCACCACCGTCGCGTGGAAGGAGCTCAGCGAGGTGCGGGCGGGTCGCGGTCAGGGCCAGCGCAGCATCGCGGGCATCGCCGTCGCGACGATCCTGGTGGCGATCGTGATCCCGTTCTCCGCCGGGGCGGAGAAGTTCGGCGGCATGGGCGCGATGACGATCGGGGCGCTCATCGCGGCGATGTGGGTGCTCACCTCGGTCCCGGACTCGTTCGCGGGCGAACGCGACCATCGGACGCTCGAGTCGCTGCTCGCGACGAGGCTGCCCGCGGACGCCATCCTCGCGGGGAAGCTGCTCGCCTCCGTGGCCGTCGCGGTGGTGCTCGGCACCGTTGCGATCGTGCTCTCGGTGATCGCCGCGAACCTCGGCAGCCTCGTGCACGGAGGGGCCGGTGACGCCGCCTCGATCCTATGGCTCGACATGGGCCTCGGGGTGATGCTGCTGACGCTCGTCGCCTTCGCGCTGACCAACGTCGGGATCCTCGTCGCCCTCCGCGCCTCGTCGGCGATGGTCGCCATGCGCGAGCTCGGTCTCGGGATCGCGGGCATCGTGCTCGCCTGCAGCTTCGGCGTACGCGCCCTGCCGAAGGGAGCGTCGACCGGCCTGGCCGACGCGGCGGCTGACATCGGATCGCTGAGCCCGGTGACGCTCGCGGTGCTCATCGGGGCGGCGTTCATCGCCGTGAACGCGGTGCTGTTCGGGGTGACCCGGGCCCGCTTCACCCGACCGAAGCTGGTCCATCCGCACGGGTGAGCCGGTCACACGCGGCACGGCGGTCAAGGTCGTCGGCGCGGGTGCCGATCCACTGCGCACCATCGTCCCGGAGGGGAATCCCGACCATGCAGTCGTTCAGTCAGCAGATGTCCGGCCTGGCGCCGTGGCGCCGGACGGCGTCAATCGGCCTGATGGTCGTGGCGGTCGTGCTCCTCGTGCTCATCGTGGCCGGCGTCCTCGAGACCGTCGGTGCGATCGCGGCGTTCGCGGTCGTCGCCGCGTCCTACCTGATCGGGCCGCGGAGCCCCTTCTTCCACGCCGACCCCGCCTGACCCGGCGCGCCGCCCACCGGTGCGCTCAACGACACGACGCCCGCGACCTGCCCTGCGCGAGGGTCGGCCGCGGGCGTCGGAAACGCCTGACGAGCAGGTGAGCTACGGGATGCGGATGCCCGAGATCGCACGGGCGATCACGAGGCGCTGGATCTCCGAGGTGCCCTCGAAGATCGTGTAGATCTTCGAGTCGCGGTGCCACTTCTCGACCGGGTACTCCCGGACGTAGCCGTAGCCGCCGAGGATCTGGATCGCCTGCTCGGTGACCCACACCGCGACCTCTCCGGCCTTGAGCTTGGACATCGAGCCCTCGCCCGCGCGGAACTCCTTGCCGTTGCGGCCCATCCAGCAGGCACGGTGCACGAGCAGCCGCGCGGCGTCGATCTCCATCTTCATGTCGGCGAGCTTGAACGCGATGCCCTGGTTCTCGATGATCGCCCGGCCGAACGCCTTGCGCTCCTTCGCGTACTCGAGCGAGTACTCGTACGCGGCCCGCGCGATGCCGAGCGCCTGCGCGCCGACGAGCGGGCGGCTGGCCTCGAAGGTGCTCATCGCGGCCTGCACGCGCGACGACTGACCCTCGCGGGCGCGCGCCATGCGGGCGTCGAGCTTCTCCTTGCCGCCCAGCAGGCAGTGCCCCGGGACGCGCACGTCGTCGAGGACGACCTCCGCCGTGTGGCTCGCCTTGATGCCCATCTTCTTGAACTTCTGGCCCATCGACAGGCCCGGCGTGCCCGGCGGGACAACGAAGCTCGCCTGCCCGCGGCCCTTGAGCTCGGGGTCGACCGATGCGACGACGACGTGCACGGTCGGCACCTTGTCGATGCCACCGTTGGTGATCCACGTCTTGGTGCCGTTGATCACCCACTCGTCCTTCGCCTCGTCGTAGACCGCACGGGTGCGCAGGTTCGAGACGTCGGAACCCGCGTCGGGCTCGGAGACCGCGAACGCGGAGAGGTGGATGTCGTCCGCGGTGCCGAAGCACTGCGGGACCCACTCGGCGATCTGCTCCGGCGTGCCGTTGCCGACGATGCCCGAGACACCGAGCGTCGTGCCCATGAGCGACAGCGCGATGCCGGCGCACCCCCAGGACAGCTCCTCGCTCACGAGTGCGAACGTGAGGCCGGTCGGATCCGCGAACCAGTTCGAGACCGCCTCCCAGGAGTAGAGACCGATGTTGGCCGCCTCCTGGATGACGTCCCAGGGGGTCTCCTCCTTCTCGTCGTACTCGGCCGCGACGGGCCGGATGACGTTGGCCGCGAAGTCGTGGACCCACTGCTGCATCTGCAGCTGGTCCTCGTTGAGGTCGAGGGTGAAATCGCCCATGGCGTGGTGCTCCTCACTCCGCCCGCGCCACTGGCGGGCCCGGAAGTTACCGATCGGTAACCGGAATCGTACCCGCCCTGCGGGACATCGGCGCCAGCCGGGCGGGTCGGCGTTCAGCCGAGCAGGGCACGGACGGCGGCGTGGTCCACCGGCCCGTCGAACACCGTGGCGCCGTTGCGCAGACCGATGCAGCGGTCGGCGTGGTCGAGCAGCTCGAGCTGGTGGGTGGCGACCAGGACGCACGCGCCCGACCCGGCGATCTCGACCAGCAGCTCGGTCAGCGTGCGTTGCCCCGACGGGTCGAGGCCGACGAACGGCTCGTCGACCACGAGCACCGAGAACGGCCGGACCAGTCCGAGCACCAGCGCCGTCTTCTGGCGGAGGCCGCGACTGAACCGCACCGGCAGGTCGTCGGCCCGCTCCGCCAGCTCGAGCCGCTCCAGCAGCTCGTCGGCCCGCTCCGGCCAGTCCTCCACCCCGTGGAGGCGGCCGATGTACTCGATGTGCTCGTTGACGCTGAGGTCCTCGTAGAGCACGGGCTCGTCGGGGATGAACGAGAGCTCGGCCCGCGCGTCGGGCGTGCCCGCCTGGGCGCCGTGCACGGTGATCGATCCGTCGGTCGGGTCGAGCAACCCGGCCGCGAGCCGGAGCAGCGTCGACTTCCCCGAGCCGTTGTGACCGACGAGCGCGACGAGCTCACCCTCGGAACACTCCGCCTCGAAGTCGACGAGCGCGTCGACGTCGTCGTACCGCTTGCCGAGCCCGAAGGCGACGAGGGCGCTCATGCCGTGTCGCTCCGACGCGATCCGAGGAAGCTCCGCATCGCCAGCGCGACGGCGACCGCCGCCCCGGTGACGAGGATCGCGATCCCGGTCGGGTCGCCCCGCCGGCCCTCGGCCGACGCGATGAGCAGCGGCACGAACGCGATCGCGAGGACGACGACCGGCCCGAACTGCTGCGCGGCGACGACCCCGGGGTGCACGATCAGCATGGTGAGGTCGCGCTCCGGCCGACCGAGGTGGACCGAGAGCGCCGCGGCCGTCGGACCGAGCAGGGTGACCGAGACCACGGCGGCCATCGCCACGCTCGCCGGCACGCTCGGCGCGTGCCCGGCGGGGATCAGGGCCGCGGTCAGCATCCCGGCGGCGAACGCGAGCAGTCCCGCCGCGGCCATGAGCACGTACGGGACCGCGAGGTGCGCGAGGTACCGCCGACCCGTCGCCACGGGACCGTCGCTGCTGCGGTCCGGATGGTCGACGTCCTGGGCGAGTCCCTCCACGACGTCGAGCGAGACCACGTAGGCGGCGATCGGCCCCACGAGGAGGAGCGGGGTCGTGCCGCGGACGGCACCCGCGCACGCGACCCCGGTGACGAGCGCGAGCACGGCGACACGACCCACGCGCGCGCCGGGCCACCGCAGCACGCCGTGCCAGTCCCGTCGCCACATCGCCCGCCCCGTCGGTGCCGACGGCGGCAGGCGGAACCACGGGCGGGTGCGGGCCCGCTCGCTGGAGAGCTGCCGGCGGAGGGTGATCACGGCCCGCAGGTCCTGGACGGTGGCCGCGAACCGCAGCGCCCGGACGAGCTGCGCGCGGTGCAGCATCGGCTCGAGCGACGCTCGGCCGAGATTGACGAACCCGAACCCCACGAGCAGCAGCACGGCCGCCGCCCCGACGCCGGCCAGCGTCGACGACGCGACCGGCACCAATGCGAGCGAGCCGAGCATCGTGAGTGGTGAGGTGGCGGATTCGGCGACGAGATCGCCGATCGACCACAGGACGAGCACCGACCCGACGACCAGCGCGACACCCTGGGTCAGTCGCATCGACGACGCGACGAGCGCGCTCCCCCACGCGGCGGTCGCCGCGAGCACGCCGAACGCACCGCAGGCGAGGACCCAGGAGACGATGTCGCCGCCGTGGGCGGAGAACCGCGGGCCTGCGAGAGCGCCGACCATCGCACCCGCCACCGCGCCGATCGCGAGCACCCCCCGGGCCTGGCGCAGGGCCGCCGACCGCAGCACCGTCCCGCGGTCGACGGGCGCGAGGAGCACGTGCTGCACGTCGGGCGGCTCCAACGCGAGCGGGCCGCCGTGCGCACCGGACCGGAGCCCGAACGCCACGAGCAGCGCGGTCACGACGCCGACCACGCCGGGACCCCGGGCGGCGACGTCAGCGACGGTCCCGGACGCCAGCCGGTGGTCGCCGACCACGAACGCGAGGAGGATCAGGACCCCGAACAGGCCGAGCCCGACCACGTAGGCGCGGTACAGCGTGTCGATCCAGTCGAGGTGGTGCAGGCGCTGCACCCGCCGACGACGGTGGAGATCCGCCAGCGCGTGCCGCATCTCGGAGGGTTCGGCGGCGGCGGTCACTGCCGGGCGACGCTACCGGTACGGGACCCGCAAACGCGGTCCCGACGGCGCCGGCGCGTGTCACCATGGCCGGATGCTGCAGGTCCGGGACCTCACCGTCGAGGTCGGGGGAAAGGTGCGCGTCGACCGCGCCTCCTTCGTCCTGCACGCGGGCGACACGGTCGGGCTCGTGGGCCGCAACGGCGCCGGCAAGACGTCGATGCTCAAGGTCCTCGCCGGAGAGGCGCCGGCATCCGGCGGCACCGTCCTGCGCCCGCCCGCGCTCGGTTACCTGCCGCAGAACCCGCGTCCCCGCGGCTCGGGGGTGGACGCGACGGGGCTCTCCCACGTCCTGTCCGGGCGGGGTCTCGACTCGGCGATGCTGCGGATCGAGAAGCTGCGACTCCGCGTCGAGGAGCAGCCCGACGAGCGCACCGTCGCGAAGTTCGCCCGCGCCGAGGAGGAGTTCCGGGACGCCGGCGGGTACCGCGCCGAGTCGGAGGTCCGGACGATCGCCGCGGGACTCGGGCTCGGGAACGACCGGCTCGACCTCCCGCTCACGGCACTGTCCGGCGGCGAGCGTCGTCGCGTCGAGCTCGCCCGCATCCTCTTCGCGGGCTCCGAGGCGCTGCTGCTCGACGAGCCGACCAACCACCTCGACCTCGACGCCAAGGACTGGCTGATGGGGTTCCTCCGCTCCTACCGCGGCGCATTGCTCGTGATCAGCCACGACCTCGAGCTGCTCGACAGCGCGATCACCCGCGTGCTGCACCTCGACGAGGGTGAGCTCATCGAATACAAGGGCACGTACTCGCAGTACCAGGTGGCGCGCGAGGCCGACGAGGAACGGCGCGCCCGGCTCGCGAAGCGCCAGGACGCGGAGATCACGCGGCTGTCGCGCCTGGCGGACTCGATGCGTGGCCAGACCGAGAAACGGGCCAAGACGGCGAAGGCGTTCGACACCCGCGTCGCGCGCCTCGAGCGCGAGCGCGTCATCGGCCCGCAGCGCGCCCGGCGGGTGGCCGTGCGCTTTCCCGACCCGCCGCGTCCGGGCCGGGTCGTGCTCGAGGCCGACGGGCTCACGAAGGGCTACGGCGGTCCCAACGTGTTCGAGGACGTCACCTTCGCGGTCGAGCGCGGCGAGCGCATGCTCGTGCTCGGCCTCAACGGCGCCGGCAAGACCAGCCTCATGCGCATCCTCGCCGGTCAGACCGAGCCCGATTCCGGCACCTGGTCGTTCGGTCACGGTGTCTCGGCCGGGTACTACGCGCAGGAGCACGAGGGAATCGTCGGCGGGCGTAGCGTGATGGACCACCTGAAGACGACGGGCCTACCCGAGGCGCAGCTCCGCACGCTGCTCGGCACGTTCGGGCTCACGGGCGACGTCGCCCACCAGGACGCGGGCACGTTGTCCGGCGGCGAGAAGACGAAGCTCGCCCTCGCCCAGCTGGTGACCGGTCGCCACAACCTCCTGCTGCTCGACGAGCCGACGAACAACCTCGACCCGCCCTCACGCGACGCCATCGGCGACGCGTTGTCGGCGTGGCCCGGCGCGATCGTGCTCGTGAGCCACGACACCGACTTCGTCGCGAGCCTCGAGCCGCAGCGCGTGCTGATGATGCCCGACGGCGAGGTCGACTACTTCAGCGAGGACGTGCTCGACCTCGTCGCCCTCGCGTAGCTCAGCGCTTCGGCGCGGTGGTGGTCGTGGTCGGTGGCAGCGTCGTGGTCGACGTCGTCGTCGTGCTGGTCGTGGTCGTGGTCGACGTGGTCGTCGTCGGTGCGGTCGAGGTCGTCGACTGCGGCACCGTGGTGCTGGTCGACGACGAGGTCGACGACGAGCTCGTCGACGAGGACGACGACGTGGTCGTCGCGCTGCTCGAGCTCGACGAGTCGTCCACGACCTTGGCCACCGCGACGCCGCCACCCGCGCCTGCGAGGAGCAGGACCAACGCGATGATCCAGACGGTCGCCGGCCTCACGCGTCCGCCCCTTCGGCCATCGCCATGAACGCCCGCAGCTCCCGCTCGACGTCGTCACCGCCGGGCTGGAACAGGATCTCGCTCGTCCCGGCCGCAGCCGCCGAGGCGAGGCGCGCCTGGAGCTCCGGCGCCTCGCCCGTCCAGGTGAAGCTCCGCAGTCCGTCGGCGGAGAGCAACGGGCGATCCCGCTCGGTCACACGCACCAGATGATCCTCGTGGATGGCGAGGTGCCGGAGGTGGACCGGCTCCCGCTCGAGCTCGGCGCGCCACTCGGCGCCCCCCGGCAGGAGGTCGACCTGGGCGGGATCGGCTTCGTACATCCCGTGGTAGACGACCGTCAGCGCGGGACCCGCCGCCGCGTACGCGCGGGGCGAGTCGGCCGCCTCGCCCGGGTCGAGCACGGTGCCGAACGCAAGCAGCGCGCACCACTCGAACTCGGGGAAGCCTCCGAAGATGCACATGACGCCGTCGCCCAGCTCGCGCGCGACCTCGAGCCCCTTCGGTCCGTTGGCGGCGACGAGGATCGGCGGTCGCGGCGGCAGCTCGCCGAACCCGGGCATCAGCTTCACGACCCGGCCGTCGACCACCATCGACTCGCCGTCCAGGAGGCCCTTGACCTGCGCGATGTACGTGCGGGTCTCGGCCCACGTGAGCGGTCGCTGACCCATCGCCATCCGCGCGGTGAAGCCGGTGCCGATCGCGACGGCGAGCCGGCCCGGCGCGAGCTCCGCGACGGTGGCGATCGCAGCCGCCTGGGTCACCGGGTGACGCAGGTTCGGCACGAGCACCGCCGGTCCGATCCCGATCCGGCTCGTGGCCGTCGCGACCCGCGCGAGGTGGACCCACACGTCGCCGTAGAGCACCGGCGAGTCGTACAGCCACACCCGCTCGTAGCCGAGCGACTCGGCGAGCTGCGCGTGCGCGACGACATCGGGTCCGGGCGGGAATGCACACGAGATCTGCATCAGAAGAGCTCCGGTCGCCGATGGTCGCCGCTCGGCAGCTTGGCGCGGATCGACGCCTGCGCGTCGAGATCGAGATCGGCCGTGATCACGCAGTCACGGTCGGGCGCCTGTGCCAGCACGACGCCCCACGGATCCACGATCATCGAGCGCCCGTGCCAGTGGAGCTTCTCGTTGCTGCTCCCCCGCTGGTTCGGCGCGATGACGTAGACCTGGTTCTCGATCGCACGCGCCCGCAGCAACGGCTCCCAGTGGTCCCTGCCCGTGGCCGCGGTGAACGCCGACGGCAGCACCACCGCGTGGGCGTCACGATCGAGCAGGGCGCGGAACAGCTCGGGAAAGCGCAGGTCGTAGCACGTGGCCTGCCCGACCATGACTCCACCGACCTCGGTGACGACGACGTCGCGCCCGGCCGTGATCGTGGCCGACTCCCGGTGCACCGCGCCCGGAACGTCGACGTCGAAGAGGTGGATCTTGCGGTACACCGCGAGCGTCCCGCCGTCGGCACCGATGAGCACGGACGCGTTGTGCAGCGCACCTCCGTCACCCTGCTCGACGATGCTGCCCGCGAGCAGCGCGATCCCGAGCATGCGCGCGAGGTCGCGGAACCGGGTGAGGGTCGGACCGTCGAGCGGCTCGGCACCGTCGCGCAGCTCCGCGGCGCTCCCCCACCGGTTGAAGAGCTCGGGCAGCGCCACGAAGGTCGCACCGCGGTGCGCGGCCTCCTCGACCAGCACCACCGCGGTCGCGACGTTGCGCGCGGCGTCGGGAGTCGAGCACATCTGGACCGCTGCCACCCGCACGGCGTGCGACCTTAGGCGAGCCCTTCCGGCGAACCTCGTCGATCGGGCTACGGCACCAGCGGCGCCAGGCACGGCGCGCCGCCGCAGGTGTCGGTCACGGTCCCGCCCGTCTGCAGGAACGTCGACTTCATCGCACGGGCGGCAGGTGCCCGCCGTGGCGACTCGTGGGGATCGGTGCCGTACGCCGGTTCGTGCGGCGCGAGGTTGCCCGTGGGTGGCGCCGGGGTGCCGCTGTCCCAGTAGACGATCGCCGAGCCGTTCCACGGCAGGAACGAGATCGGGGTGATGCCCCAGAACGGCTTCACATCGGTGCTGCGGCCCGGCGCCAGACCGGGCAGCAGGACACGGGCGCCGATCGTGCGGGCCTCGACGTCGGCGGTGACGTTGGCGACCTGGTGGTCACCGAACGCCACGTGCATCAGGACCTGGTGGCGCGGCGTGTTCGGGTACGGGTCGTCGGTCATGTGCTCGGCATAGCCGTTCGCCTCGCTGCGGTCCCACAGCATCTGCACCACCGAGTACCACACCATGCGGTCGAGCTCGTCGGGGTACGAGGGCTTGAGGATCGCCGAGTAGGTGTCGAAGTCGCTGCTGCGCTGGAGCAGGGTCGAATAGTTCATCCCCGTCACCCCGAGGACCGAATGGGTCCAGTCGGTCGCGAGCGCGGTGAGCGCGCCGCCGAGGACGCCACCCTGGCTGTTGCCGTCGTAGTTGACGGTGCCGTCGAGCACCGGCGTCGCCGCGCTCCCCATCCGGAAGGCGGGGTTCGATGCGAAGCCCTGCGGGCTCTTCACCAGCCGCGCGAGGAACAGCTGGTTGAGGAAGCCCTGCTGCGTGCGGTCGGCGACCTTGGGGAAGTTCGAGACGTCGACCAGCGCGCTCGCGGCGACGCCGAGGTCCTCGTCGGCGAAGCCGCTCCACTTCGTGGCGCAGTACACCATCCGGTACTGGTTCGAGAAGTCACGCTGGGCGTCCGAGTTCACCTCGTCCGGGTTGCCGAGGAGACCGTGACCGTAGATGGCGCCGCGCGCCGGACTCACGGGATCACCGCCGGTCGCACTCACCGAACGCGGGATGTTGCAGATGAAGCCGGCGGTGAAGTCGCCGTTGCGCACCGGCAGCGCGTCGACCGCCGGGTTGCCGCCGTAGTTGAACCGGTTGCCGGGCGAGCCGTCGCCGGTCAGGTAGTTCGGCACGGTGAACGTGCCGGTGACGCGACGGAAGATCTGGTCGTCGACGTTGTCCTGCACGTTCGTGACCGTGAACGCCGGGGCACCGCCGTGGAGCGTCGCGAACGCGTCGTCCCGGATGTGGAGCATCCGCCCGGCGAGGTTCTGCTCGCTCGCGACGGTGAAGTCCCACGCGAGGTTCAGGCTGTTCCGGGCGACACCGAGCTGACCGAGCCGGTCGAAGATCTGCTCGAAGTGGCCCCGGCGGTTCTCGATCGCGGGCGTGAACGTCGGGATCGTGTCGCGGTAGAGCTGGAAGCCCCGCTCGACCGGGATCGGCTTCCCGCTCCCGTCGCGCAGGTTCCGCATGGCGACGATGAAGCGGTGACCCTCGGGCAGGTTCTTCGCCACCCGCACGATGAGCGTCTTCTGGTCGACCGGGTCCGCCTGGCTGTCGAGCTCGGACCAGATCGGCCACTGCTCACCCGTCTGCGCGTCGAAGAGCAGGATCGGCTGATCCGGCCGCAGCGATCGCCCGATGTCGGTGACCGGCGCGGCGCCGGTCGTGCCGAGGTCGAGGCCGGGGACGTAGGTCACGATCATCGCCCCGGGGCTGAAACCGTCGTTGCGGTTCCACTCCGTGGGGTCGATCGGCGCGCCCTTCGAGTTGACCGGCATCGCCTTCGGATCGAAGTGCACGCGGCGGCCGGTGCCGCTCGTCGGGTCGGCGACGGTGAAGAAGTCGTTCGGGAACGGCATGAGGCACTTGCGCGCCGCGATCGGGTCGCAGCGCTTGGCGCTCGCGGTGTCGACCTTGGGCTCCCACGAGAAGCTCGCGTAGCCGAGCTCCGCATCCGAGCCGTCCGGCTTCGAGGCGCTCGCCTTGACCGTCAGCAGGCCGGGCTTCAGGTCCGCCGCGTGCAGCTGCGCGGTCGCACCGTGCGCGTCGCGCGTCAGGCGGCCGGTGATCTCGGTGCTCCCCGTCTCGTCGGGCCAGCCCCTGACGATCCAGACCCGCAACGACGACACCTGCAGGTCCGCGTCGAGCCGGACGTCGAGACCGACCTCGCCGCTCGCCGGCGCCTGCGACTTGTTGGCCGGCGCGACGACGTGCACACCCGAGGGCGCCGCCGTCCCGTGGCCCGGGAACCACTCCCCCGGCACCTTGCAGCCGGTCGCGACGATCGCGACCACGACCGCCACCATGCCGATCCGACGTGCACCCACCATGAGCCGACCTCCCCCCGAAGGGGCCGAATGGTACCCACTCCGAGCCGACCCGATATGCGGCACGATCGACGCGAATCCGGCGGCGCGCGTCGGGCCCGGGCGCTCGACGCGATCAGCGGCCGCGCCACTCGGGCGGCCGCCGCTCGGCCGCCGCCGCCCGGCCCTCCACGGCGTCGGCCGTCTGGCCGACCACCCGGCGCATCGCCTCACCCATCCGGACCGCGTCCTCCCACGGGAGGTGCGGACCGCGTGCCGCCATCTCCTTGATGGCCCGCTGCGCCAGGGGGGCACCGGCGACGAGACGCGCGGCGAGCCCGCGGGCCTCGTCCATCAGGTCCTGCCTCGGCACGACCCTCCAGACGAGACCCATCTCCTTCGCGGCCGCCGCGTCCACCCGGTCGCCGATGAGCATCAGCTCCATCGCGTTCGACCATCCGATCCGTCCGGGGAGGCGCATCGCTCCCACGATCGTGGGGACGCCCAGGTTGACCTCGGGGAAGCCGAACTCCGCGTCGTCCGCCGCGATGACGAAGTCGCAGCGCAGGACCGCGGTCAGGCCGTAGCCGAGGCAGTACCCGGGCACCGCGGCGATCGTCGGCTTCCAGATCTCGAGGCCGCTCTCGAACGAGTTGACCGTGGGGATCTCCCAGAACGTGCCCGGCCACTCGCCCACTGATCCGCGACCGTCCTTGAGGTCGGCGCCCACGCAGAACGCCCGCCCGGCGCCGGTGACGATGCCGACCCACGCCTCCTCGTCCTCCCGGAACCGCTCCCACGCCGCGTTCAGGTCCCGGCGCAGGTCACCGTTGATCGCGTTGAGCGCGTCCGGACGGTTGTAGGTGATCGTCGCGACGTGACCGTCGCGTTCGTAGAGCACGGTGTCGGCCATGCCCCGAGCATCGCGCCTCGGGCGCCGACGGTGCCGCGGTCAGGCGATCGCGGGCGCGACCACGTCGCGACGGCTCGTCCCGACCAGTACCGCCGACTCCCGCCGCGCCCGGAGCACGCGCGTGACCGCGTGATCGAACGGGGGGCGGAGCGCATCGGCGAGGCACCGGTGGCCGTGCACGTTGGGATGGAACCGGTCGGCGGTGAAGAACGCCTCGCCGCGCGCCCGGAAGGCCTGGTTGACCCGACGGCCGACACCGACGTGCGCCACCCGCGTCGCCGCATGCGTCGCCCGCACCTTGCGCCGCTCGTAGGCGAGCGCACGTCGGGTGAGCATCGTCCGGAGTCCGACCGGTACCCGCGGGATCGTGCCCAGGTCGATCAGCCCGCAGAGCAGCGTCTCGCAGCCGGCCCCGTCGAGCGCGCCGACGATCTCACGCATCTCGCTCGCGAACTGCGCGAGCGGTGTCCCGTGCACGGCATCGTTCGCGCCGACGGAGACCACGGTGAGGTCCGGGCGCGCGTCCAGTACCGCCGGCAACTGGTGCGCGAGCACGTCGGCCGCACGCGAGCCGCCGACGGCGTACCGGGTCAGGTGGAGCCGCACGGCCGAGCGCGACGCGACCTGCGCGACGAACACGTCACGCGCGTGGTCGAGGCCGGGCCCGGTGAGCGTGCTGTCGCCGACGACCGCGACCTCCAGCGGTCGGGCCCCGGATGACTCGCTGCCGTAGTGGCCGGTGAGGTCGAGGTCACCGAATTCGGGGAGCGACGCCCGCGCCGCACGGTGCGCCTGGAACCACAGGCCCCCGGCCATCGCCGGGAGCGCGAGTGCGACTCCCCGTGCCCTCATAGAGACCTGCGATGGTGCGCCCGCGGGGGCGACGGTTCAATAGGTCGGGATCCTCAACCAGGTCCGGGACGTGGGCTCCCGCCGGTCGCTCACGGAAGGAACTACTGGGGCCAGTTGTATTCGGTCCAGCCGGCGCCGGCGACGCCGTCGGACCTCGTGTAGGTGCACATCGAACGCGAGAAGCGGGCGACCTTGCCCTCCGGGGACACGAGCAGGACCGGCGCGTGCGCAACGGGCTCGGTCGTGAAATCGACGCCCCCGATGTGCTGCCGGGCGGTCGTCGGGTTCTGCTCGTCGTCGATGTCGACGTCGGTCTCGACCCGCCCCGCGGGAGTGAGCGCGCCGTCGGGGTCGACGGTGTAGCCGACGGCGAAGAGCTCGACGCCGGGAACGAGCGACCGGGAGCCGTGCACGTACGAGCCGTCGGCGAAGCGCCCCGACGTCCAGTTGTGCGGGATCAACCACCAGTCGCGCACACCCCACGAGTGGTCGCGCTGGCCCTCGCAGTCGACCGTCGTGGTGACCCCGTCGACCGTCACGGTGCCGCGCACCCACGCCGAGATCTCGTAGCGGGTGGTGATCGGGTACGGGAACACCTCGGCGCGCGACTCCCAGACGAGGTCGAGCTCGACCGTGACTCGATCGCCGCGCAGGCCGTGGTACGCCTCGGCGGGGTCGGGCAGCACCACGGCCGGGGCGCGTCCGGTGACCCGGAAGCGCCGGTAGGGCTCGAGCGTCGTCAGCTCGTAGTCGACGTCGTCCGTGTGCACCGACAGCGCGTCCATGCCGTCGGGACACGGCATCGCGTGCTCGACGGTGAGGAGCGTCGGCCGGTCGCGGCCGACCAGTGCGATCCACCACCAGGCGACGCCCTGGTTGGGGTACAGCCCGAGGCGCACGTACCCGCCCGCCCCGCCGTCGGCGTCGGCCCAGTCGAGGTACCAGGACTCGCCCCAGAAGGGGCCCTCGTCCGTCCGGACCGGATGCCGGTCCTCGTCGGCGTCGGTCGGCGTGAACAGGGGTGCGTCGGTCACGGCGCTCCGATCAGTCCGGCGCCGGGAGCGAGCTGCGCCCGCCCGTCGACCAGTACGACGCGGTGAGCTGCAGTCCCGTGCGCGGCCCGCGCGGCGACAGCTCCTCCATCACCCGCTTGTACGTGGTCTCGAGGATCTTCCACTCGCCGTCGCGCTTCACGTAGGTGTCCTCGTAGAACGCGGCGCCGCGGATGTCGAGCTCCCACTGCAGGTCGACGACCCAGTCCTCGAGCGCCCAGATCCCGGTCGCGGTGTCGGGACCGGTGAGCGTGATCTCGGGGTGGTGGGCCTTGTGCGACGAGAGGAACGTCTCGCGCCCCATCGACTTCCGGAAGAACTCGACGATCGCGTCGCGCCCCTCGTACGAGTACGCGCCCGCGCTGTAGGCGCACGTGGCCTCGGGGACGAAGAGTGTGGCGATGTCGTCCCACCGCTTCAGGTCGAGGAACCGGAAGTACCGGTACTTCACCTGCTTGATGGCCTCGATCTCGACGAGGTCCTCGGGGGTCAGGGTCACGAGTAACGCACCTCCTTGCCGCGGGACTCGCCGTGGTGCCCGACGGCATCGGTGAGGTCCGCGACCAACTGGTCGACGACGGTGGCATGGGCGGGCGACAGCATCATGTGCAGGCCCGGTGGATCGACGTTGCGGTTGACGTGCCAGCCGCGGTCGTCGAGCACGTCGCCGACGGCGTACAGGTCGAGGGTGTCCGAGCGGGTGGCGAGCACGGGGCCGATCGGGTCGCCGACCAGCTCGATGCCGTCGAGCGATGCGATCGCGTCCCGCACAATCGCGGTCGTCGCGAGCAACCCGCGCACGATCTCGTCGTAGCCCTCGCGGCCGAGCCACTGCATCACGGCCCAGGCGGTCGCGATCGGCGCGGCGGGCTTGGCCCCCGCGACGCCCGGCGAGCCGTACAGGCCGGCGGGCCAGTCCGAGTAGACGAAGTACTGGTGGCCGAACCAGTCGGCATCGCGGTGCAGGACCGTCGAGGCGCCCTTCGGCGCGTAGCCGTACTTGTGCACGTCGGCGCTGATCTCGGTGACGCCCTCCACCCGGAAGTCCCACGGCGGGACGTCGTGGCCGAGATCCTCCATGAACGGCAGGACGAACCCGCCGACGCACGCGTCCACATGGCACCCGGCGCCGTTCGCCGCCGCGATGGCGGCGATCTCGGCGACCGGGTCCATGATCCCGAAGGGGTAGCTGAACGCGGAGGCGACCACCACCGCGGTGCGCTCCCCCACCAGCTCCCGCACCGCGTCGACGTCGGCGCGGAAGTGAGCGTCGAGCGGCACGCGCACCACCTCCATGTCGAAGTAGTGCGCGGCCTTCGCGTACGCCGGATGGGCCGACACCGGAACGACGATCTGCGGGCGCTCGATCCCGCGCGCCCGCGCCCGGCCTCGGTTCACGAGCATCGACATCAGGATCGACTCGGTGCCGCCCGACGTCATGGACCCGCCGCCGCCGGCCGGGACGTGGAGCAGGCCGCCGGTCATGGCGATGACCTCGCCCTCGAACCGCGCGATCTCGGGGAACTTGAACGGGTTCAGCGCGTTGCCGAACAGGTAGCGGCGGTTGACCTCGGTGATCAGGTCCTCGAGCTCGTGGTCGCCGGTCGGGTACACCAGACCGAACAGCCGCGCGCCGTGCACGTCGGGCTCGCGGCCACGTCGGGTGTCGATCTCGGCGAGCAGGTCGGCGGTGGGCGTGCCCTGGGTGGGGATCCGCGTCGCGGTCGCGTCGGGGATGTCCATCGCCGGCACCCTACGAGGTGGCCGCGCGGACCGTCGACCGTCGGAGATCGCTCAGGCGGCGAGGCGCGCGGAGATGTCGTTGCACTCCTCGCACACCGACTCCGGGATGACGCCGAGCCGCATGAGCAGCGCGAACGCCTTGCAGCCGAGGCAGTAGCCCGCGAACGACTCCAGGCCCGCGGCGACGAGCAGGAGCGCCAGCACGACGAGCGCGGCGCCGATCGCACCGGCGAGCACCAGGACCGTCGCGGTGATCGAGAACACCGCTCCGATGCCCTGGGCGAAGCGCTTGGGCGGACCGGCGACCGGCCTCGGCGTGCTCGACAGGCGGGGGCGCACGACGCGGGTGACGAGGAGACCCAGCGGGCTCCAGCGCGGTCCACTCGCCACGCGGGCCACGAAGCCGAACACCAGCGGCACGAGGACCCACCACTGCTGCGTGACGAGCAGCGCGACCGCCATGACGACGACCCCGGCCGCGACCAGACGCGCCGAGACCTCGTCGACCGGGTTCGGGAACGAGAAGAAGCGGCGCACGGTCCGAGGGTCGCACCCTAAATACGACCTGTCAAGTCGTATTTCGTCGGTTGTCCACAGTCTCCTGGGGACGGCCACCCGACGCCGACCCCGTTCCGCCGGGTTCGCTGGCGATTGTCCGGTTTTCCCTGCCACAATGCCGCCGTTCCCGACACCGGGAGTGGCGGAGTTTTCCCCAGGGGGTGGAGCGGCGTGCGCGCGTTCGGCCGCGGTCGGCACGGCGAGAACGCTCGGTCGCGGCCGATCCGCGCCGGCGGGCCCCGTGCGTCCGGGGACCGGCCGACCGTCACGCGGGCCCGGTACGGGAGCAGTCCGTGGGGCGCCTGAGGCTCCGCACCGGCCTCGCGGTGCTCACGCTCGCCGCGGTCCTCGCGGTACTCGCGGTCGGGGCGCCGGCGGCCCGGGACCGCTGGAACCGGTGGCGTGACCGGGCGGAGCCGGTACCGGTCGCGTCGGCCGTCGAACGCGTCGACGCGGCGCGGCGCGCCGAGGCACAGGCGTCGATCCGGTACCTCGTCGGCGGCGGGGAGCCCGCGCACGCCGCGCTCCCGGGCGCGCGGTCGCGGACCGATCGGGCCGGGCGCCGGCTCCGCACCCTTGCGGCCGGTACGCCGCAATCGGTCCGTGCGGCCGTCCACGCGCTCGTCGCCGACTCGGCGCGCACCCGGACCGAGCGCGCGGCGATCGACCGGCGCACGATCTCCGACGACCGCGCCCTCGCCTGGCTGCGGGCGTGGGTCGCACGGGCCGTCGCCGTGGCCGACGCATCGGCCGCCGCCCGCGGGACCGGCGCCGAGCGGCGCACGATCGCCGCGCTCGCCCGCGCCCGGGCGGCGCTCGCGGCGCAGGACCGCGCCCTGACCGTCGTGCTCACCCGGGCCCGGCTCACGCCGTCGAGCCTCACGGTGGTGCGGTCGGTACCGCGCACGCTCGCGGCCACGCTGGACCCGGCACGCGACCGGCTCCGGGCGGCCGGCATCGACCTCACGCCCTTCGACCGCGCCCACGCGCGGACCGAGGCACTCGCCCGCATCGCGCGTGGGGGCGCAGTGCCGTTCTGGACCGCAGCCGACTGGCAGCGGCGGGCCGCGGTCGAACAGGCCGAGCTCGACGCGATCGCCGCACGACTGACGCGGCAGGCCACCCGCGCCGAGCGCGCCGCGCGCCGCCACGCACGGGACGCGCTGCGCGACGTCGGTGTCCTGATCCTCGGCGCCGTCGTGCTCGTCGCCGGCGTCGGGTTCGTGCTGCACCGCCGGGTGCGGCGGCCGGTCCGGGCCCTGACGCGCGCGGTCGCGGACACTGCCGACTCCCGGGCCGCCGACCGCGCCGCCCCGCCGGCCGCCGTGGTCGTCCCCCCGGTGGCGCGACGCGCGGCCGGCGACGTGGGCGCCCTCGTGGCCGCGATCGGGCGGCTCGACCGCGCCACCCTCGACCGCACGGTCACCGCGCCGACGCCCGACACCGAGCAGCTCGTGCTCGACCTGGTCCGCCGGCACGGGCCGATGCTCGACCGGCAGCTCGAGCTGCTCGCCGAGGTCGGGACGGCCGAGGTCGAGTCCCTGGAGGGCGAGACCGCCCGACTCGCTGCGCGGATGCGACGCAACGGCGACCGGCTGCTCGTGGTCGCCGGGCTCGACCCCGCACGCCGGCGCGGCCCGGCGATGACCCTCACCGAGGTCGTGCGCGTCGCGGTCTCGCAGGTCGAGCACTTCTCGCGCGTCGACGTCACCAACCTGCCGGACGATGTGATGGTCGACGAGGCGGTGGCCGGCGACCTCACCCACGTCGTCGCCGAGCTGCTCGAGAACGGGGTGACGTTCTCCGCACCGGACCGGCGGGTCTTCGTCCGGGGTCGCCCGTGTCCCGACGGTGTCGAGCTCACCGTCGCCGACGACGGGTCGGGCATGCCGGTCAGCCGCCTCGACGCGTGCAACGAGCTCCTGACCCATCCGCCGATGCCCGGCCTCGACCTGTCGCCGACGCTCGGGCTCATCGTGGTCGCCCGCCTCGCCGAGCGGATCGGCGCCACGGTCCGGCTGCGCAGCGCGCCCGGCGCCGGGACGAGCGCGATCGTCGTGGTGCCGGACCGCGTCCTGGTGCCGATCGACCGCGACGCGCAGGATCCGACCGGCACGCCCGGGGCGGACGCAGCCCGCGACGCGCACGCTGACAGCGCCGGGCCGGTGACGCCCCCCGAGGCCGTGGTGCTCCCGGCCCCCACTCCCTCCGGGACGCCACCGGGCAACCTCCCGACCGCGCCGGCCGCCCGCGGCGACGGCGTGCACTTCACCGCGGTGCCGCTCGCGCGACGTGCGGACCGGGACGCCGGGGCCGGCTTCCGCCCGCCCCGCCACCGCCGACCGCCGACCGGCACCCTCCACCCGGCACCCGCGTGGCCGCGCGCCGGTGCCTCGACGGCCGAGGTCGACGGAGCGGAGCCGCGAACGCCCGGGTGACCGCCGAGCGTGGTCGACGCGCGCGAGCCGACGAGGTTTCTTGCGCTGACCGCGCGGAGCGGGCATTGTCTGGCAACCTGACGGGCCGTCAGGTTGCAACGACGTCGCGCTCGCGACGAACAGGGGGGACACGTGAAGCGATTCCGGTGGTTGGTGGTCGTCTGCGTCATGGCAGTACTGGCCACGGCGTGTGGTCGCAGCGGATCGTCCGCCACGGCGACCACGACACCCCCCAGCACGGGCACCAGCTCGGAGTCGACGTCCTCCGGGTCCACCGCGGCCGGGAAGTTCGGGACGATGGACACCGCGGTCTGCGAGAAGGGCAACCCGTCGGGGTCGCCCGCGCGGGGCGTGACCTCCGACGCGATCCAGGTCGGCACGATCGCGGATCCCGGCTTCGCGGGGCGCCCCGGCCTCGACCAGGAGCTGTTCGACACCGCCAAGGTGTTCGCCGCCTGGTGCAACGCCGCCGGCGGCATCAACGGCCGCAAGATCGAGAACGACCTTCTCGACGCGGCGCTCACGAACGACAAGGCCAAGGTCGACGAGGCCTGCATCAAAGACTTCTTCCTGGTCGGCGGCGGTGCCGTGTTCGACCAGGACGGGGTGAAGGACCGCCTCGCGTGCCTGCTCCCCGAGGTGGCCGGCTACGCGGTGAGCCCCGAGCAGCGCGGATCGGACCTCCTGATCCAGCCGATCCCGAACACCACGAACCAGCAGCCGACGGGCGACTACAAGTACCTCGCGAAGAAGTACCCGCAGGCGACCAAGGCCTACGGAGTCCTCACCGGCGACCTGTCCACCACCAAGCTCGTCGCCAAGCAGACCGACGAGATCGCCAGCTCGCTCGGCTGGAAGAAGGTCTACGACGACCAGTACCCGGCCGCCGGTGCCGCCGACTGGACCCCGATCGCACAGAAGATCAAGGACGCCGGGGTCAAGGGGCTCCTGTGGACCGGTGAGCCGGAGAACCTGGCCAAGCTCATGCAGGCGCTGAGCGACATCGGCTACCAGCTCGACTTCGTCCGCACCGACGCCAACCACTACGACCAGAAGCTCATCCAGACCGGTCAGTCCGCGATCAAGAACGTCTACGTCCGCAGCGCGTTCTCCCCCTTCGAGATCGCCGGGAAGAACCAGGCCACCCAGGAGTACCTCGACGCGTTCGACAAGTACCTGCCCGGCGGCAAGAAGCAGGCGCTGCTCGGCCTGCAGGCCTGGTCGGCCTGGCTCCTGTGGGCCAAGGCCGCGAGCGAGTGCGGCAACGACCTGACCCGCAAGTGCGTGTACGACAAGGCGCTGAAGGAGACGGACTGGACCGGCGGCGGGCTCCACGTCCCGATCGACGTGGCCAAGCAGACTCCGCCCGACTGCGTGGCGATGCTCCTGGCCTCGCCCAACGGCTTCAAGCTGATGACCGACACGAAGCCGAACGACGGCATCTACCACTGCGACCCGAAGGACGTCTACGCGCTGAAGGGCGACTACGGGAAGGGCGTGACTCTCCAGGACGTCGGCAAGACCCAGGCCGACTTCAAGTAGCAGGACCTTCGTCGGGGAGGGTCGTCACGGCCCTCCCCGTACGCTTCCCGGGAGCTCCGTGGACAAGTTCCTCACCTTCACCATCGTCGGGCTGAGCCTCGCGGCGATCTACGCGATCATCGCCAGTGGGCTCGTCCTCACGTACACGACGACGGGGATCTTCAACTTCGCGCAGGGCGCCGCGGGCATGCTCGGCGCGTTCATGTACTGGGAGCTCCGGTTCAACCAGGGCTGGCCCACCCTCGCGGCCCTGGCCGTGATCCTGGGCGTGATGGCACCGCTGTTCGGCGCGTTGCTCGACTTCGTCGTGATGCGCGGACTGCGTGACACCACGGAGACGGTGAAACTCGTCGTCTCCATCTCCCTGCTGCTGTTCATGATCGGTCTCGCTCAGCTCATCTGGGCACCGGACGTCAGCCGCCCGATGGAGAAGTTCTTCCAGTCGAGCCGGCCGATCGACCTCGGGCCGACCACGATCACCTGGCACCAGGCCATCACGATCATCGTGGCGATCGTGGTCGCGATCGTCCTCCGGCTCGTGCTCACCCGCATGCGCATCGGCATCGCGATGCGGGCGTCGGTCGACGATCCCGCGCTGGCTTCCCTCAACGGCGCCCGCACCGTGTGGGTGTCGATGATCGCCTGGAGCCTCGGTACCGCGCTCGC
This sequence comes from Actinomycetes bacterium, assembly GCA_029781935.1. Taxonomy (GTDB): domain Bacteria; phylum Actinomycetota; class Actinomycetes; order S36-B12; family CAIYMF01; genus Longivirga. Next base: position 21,843 of record JAKOVT010000077.1, read on the forward strand.
GGCGCTCGGGGGGATCCTCATCGCCCCCAACGTGGTCCTCGACGCGCCCAGTCTCTCGCTCCTGATCGTGAGCGCGTACGCCGCGGCGATCTTCGGTCGGCTCCGCAGCCTGCCGCTCACGTTCCTCGGCGCGATCGTGCTGGGTCTCCTCGAGGGCTACCTCACCGGCTACCTGCCGCAGAGCCCGTACCTCACCGGGATGCGCATCGCCGCGCCGGCCCTGTTGCTCTTCGCCGTGCTGCTCATCCTGCCGAACCCGCGCCTGCGGGGCCGGATGACGCGCAGTCGCGAGTTCTTCCCGCTCCCGACGGTGCGCGGCGCGTTGATCTTTGCCGGGGTCGTCGTCTTCGGCGGGATCGTGATGATGTCGACGATGTCGACGTCCGACCTCGTCACCTACGGGAAGCTGTTCCCGCTCGGGATCATTGCCCTGTCGCTCGTCCCGCTCGTCGGCTTCGGCGGCCAGATCTCGCTGTGCCAGCTGAGCTTCGCCGGGATCGGCGGCCTGGTCATGGCGCATCTCGGGCGCGGCGGCGACCCGCTCGCGCTCGTCTGGGCGGTGCTGATCGCCGCGGCCGTCGGAGCACTGATCTCGCTGCCCGCGCTCCGACTCTCGGGCATCTACCTCGCGCTCGGCACGGCCGCCTTCGCGGTGATCCTCGACCGCTGGATCTTCACGATGCCGAAGCTCACCGTGTTCCACCTCTTCGACGTGGACCTGTTCACGCAGGGGACGATCAGCGTCGATCCGCTCAAGCTGTTCGGCATCACCTACGGCGATCCGGGATCCCAGGTCGTCATCGGCGCGATCGCCTTCGCGCTCATCTCACTCGTGGTCGTGGCCATCCGGCGCAGCCGCCTCGGCCGCCAGCTCATCGCGATGAAGGACAGCGAGGCGGCCTGCGCGACGCTCGGGATGAACCTCGTGCGCACCAAGCTGGTCGTGTTCGCGATCTCCGCGGGCATGGCCGGGCTGGGCGGCGCGCTCTTCGCCATCCAGAAGACCAACATCGGCTCGGGCGACTTCGAGCTGGTGCAGAGCCTGCAGGTCTTCGCGTTGACGGTGGTCGGCGGCATCGGCGCGGTGGGCGGCGCCCTCTTCGCGGGCATCTCGCTCTACGCCGTGCTGCCGCTGCTCATCACGCTGTGGCCGAGCGCGTCCCAGTGGTTCCTGCTGCTCCCCGGCGGCGCCGGGATCGGCCTCGGGCGCGATCCCAATGGCGCGGTGAGCCAGATGCGCGCCGGATTCGCACCCCTCACGAGCTCACCGTCCGCGGTGCTCGTCACGGTGCTCGGCATCGCCGCCGCGTTCGGGCTGCGACTCGTCGACGCGATCGGGAACTGGACGATGGTCATCGCCTTCGTCGCGATCCCGCTCGCCGCGGGCATCTTCGCCACCCTGCGCGCCGCCGCCGAGCAGCGCACGCAGGCCCGGCTGCAGATCGATCACGTCGCGACCCCGCTCGAATGGGTCGGCATCGACCGCGACTGGAACGACGACGACGTCCGTGGCCTCGACCAGATGCTCGGCACGCACGAATGGGAACCCAGTGGCGCTGCTTGAGGTCTCCGGGGTCACCGTCCGGTTCGGGGGCAACGTCGCGCTCGACGACGTCGAGCTGAGTGCCGAGCCGGGAATCATCACCGGGCTGATCGGCCCGAACGGCGCGGGAAAGACCACGCTGTTCAACGTCGTGACGGGGCTGCTGCCGCCGAACTCGGGCCGGGTACGGATCGCGGGTCGTGACGTCACCCGCCTCTCCCCCACCAAGCGGGCGCGGCGCGGTCTCGCCCGGACGTTCCAACGGCTCGAGCTCTTCAGCGTGCTCAGCGTGCGCGAGAACATCCGCGTCGCGGCCGACCTCCGCCGGGGCTGGGCGCGCGACAGGACCGACCCCGCCACCGTGGTCGACGAGATCATCGAGCGGATCGGCCTGCAGTCCGTCGCCGATGCCCGCGTCGACTCGCTCCCCACCGGGCAGTGCCGGCTCGTCGAGCTCGGCCGCTGTCTCGCGACCCGGCCGCAGGTCCTGCTGCTCGACGAGCCCGCGTCCGGTCAGGACGAGCACGAGACGGTGGCGTTCGCGGCGCTGCTCCGGGAGCTGGCCGCGTCGGGGATGGCGGTGGTGCTCGTCGAGCACGACGTGCACCTCGTCATGGAGGTCTGCAGCGCGGTCCACGTGCTCGACTTCGGACGCATCATCGCGACCGGCACCCCATCGGAGATCCAGGCGAACGAAGCGGTGCTCGCCGCCTACCTGGGCGGCGGCGCGTGAACCTGCTGGAGCTCCGGGGCGTACGCGCCGCGTACGAGCGCATCGACGTGCTCTTCGGCATCGACCTCGCCGTGCCCCAGGGCAGCGTGGTCGCGCTGCTGGGTCCCAACGGTGCGGGCAAGACGACGACGCTGCGGGTCGCGGCCGGGCTGCACCAGCCCTCCGCCGGCGACGTGCTGATCGCAGGGCGACGGGTCAACGGCACGGCGCCCGAGGAGCTCGCCCGCCGCGGCCTGTGCCTCATCCCCGAGGGCCGGGGGGTGTTCCCGAACCTCACCGTCCGCGAGAACCTGCGGATGATGACCTACAGCGGGAAGTCGCTCAGCGCGATCGAGGACGAGGCGTATCGGCGCTTCCCGCGCCTGAAGGAGCGGCGGAAGCAGCTCGCGGGGACGATGTCCGGCGGCGAGCAGCAGATGCTCGCCATGGCGCGGGGCCTGGCCACGAAGCCCGCGCTGCTGCTCCTCGACGAGCTGTCGATGGGACTCGCTCCGATCGTCGTCGAGGAGCTGTACGAGATCGTGGCGCAGATCGCCCGGGAGGGCGTCTCGATCCTCGTGGTCGAGCAGTTCGCGAGCACGGTCCTCGGCGTCGCCGATCTCGCGGCCGTGCTCGTCCACGGCCGCGTCGCACGCGTGGGGACGCCCCGCGAGCTGCAGGATGATCTATCGAAGGCGTATCTCGGTGGTGAGCCGGGATGAACCCAGGGGGAGCAACCGTGAACGAGTCGCCCGAGCGCGTCGAGCAGTTCAAGAAGGACATCGCCGAGATGCAGGTCCGGGACCCCGCGGCCGGGCGCGACCGGCTCGCGTCGCGCGGCGGCTTCGCCCTGATGGTCATCGGGATCATCGTGACGATCGCGGCCTATCTGCAGTCGCACAACACCACCCTCGACCTCACGCAGCGCGACGCGCAGATCGTGGCGCTCATCGGGGTCGCGGTGACCGTCATGGGCGCGGCGCTGTACCTGCGCGGGTCGCTCGGAGGCTTCTTCCGCTTCTGGCTGGCCCGACTCATCTACGAGCAGAAGGCCCAGACCGACCGCATCGTCAACCGCTGATCCGTCGTCGGTTCACGCGAGCGTCGCGAGGCGGCCGACCGCTTCCTCCAGCACCTCCCGGCGCTTGCAGAACGTGAACCGCACCAGCGTCCGGCCCGCGTCCGCGTCGTCGTAGAAGACCACATTCGGGACCGCCACGACCCCGCAGCGCGTGGGCAGCTCCCGGCAGAACGCGAGGCCGTCGGTCGCGCCCAGCGGCGCGGCGTCGACGGTCACGAAGTACGTACCGCGAGGCGGGAACACGGTGAAGCCTGCGGCCCGCAGCCCCTCAGCGAGCAGGTCCCGGCGCGCCGAGAGATCAGCGGCGAAGTCGCGGAAGTAGTCGTCGGGCAGGCCGAGCGCAGTCACGATCGCGTGCTGGAACGGCGCGCCGTTCACGTAGGTGAGGAACTGCTTGGCCGTGCGGACCGCGGCGGTCAGCTCCGGTGACGCGCACACCCAGCCGATCTTCCAGCCGGTGAACGAGAACGTCTTGCCCGCGCTCGAGATCGTGACGGTCCGGTCCCGCATCCCGGGCAACGTGGCGAGCGGGACGTGCTCGACACCGTCGTAGGTCAGGTGCTCGTAGACCTCGTCGGTGATCGCGATCAGGTCGTGCTCGACGCACAGCCGGGCCACGACCTCGAGCTGCGCGCGCGACAGCACGGCGCCGGTCGGGTTGTGCGGTGAGTTGAGCAGGATCGCCCGCGTCCGGGGCGTGATCGCGGCGCGCAGGTCGTCGGGATCGAAGGCGTAGTCGGGTGGCCGCAGGGTGACGACCTTCCGGGTCGCGCCCGCCATCGCGACGCACGCCGCGTACGAGTCGTAGTACGGCTCGAGCATCACCACCTCGTCGCCGGGTTCGCAGAGCGCGAGCAGCGCGGCCGCGATCGCCTCGGTCGCGCCGGCGGTCACCAGCACCTCGGTGTCGGGATCGAACTCCAGCCCGTACCAGTGGCGCTGGTGCTGCGCGATCGCGGCCCGCAGCGCGGGGATGCCGGGCCCCGGCGGGTACTGGTTGTGCCCCGCGCGGATCGCCGCGATCGCGGCCTCGGCGACGACCGCCGGACCGTCGACGTCGGGGAACCCCTGACCGAGGTTGATCGAGTCCGTGGCGAGGGCGAGCGCCGACATCTCGGCGAAGATCGTGGTGCCGAAGCCCCGGAGGCGCGCCGCGAGGTACCGCTCGGTCATGCAGTGGGCTTCGCCGCACGCCGGCCGCGCGCCTGCACGATCCCGATCCGGGCGAGTCGCCACCCGAACGTGAGCAAGCTCAGGACGAACAGCGCGACGATCGTGAACACCGAGTACACCGGCCGGCCGGTGAGGTAGCGCAGCGGTCCGCCGACGAGCACCGCGATCGCCACCGTGCCGAACAGGCGGGGTGGCCAGTCGCGGTCGTCGGTCCAGATGCGCGTGATGAGTCCCCCGATCAGCATGCCGACGGCGAGCGGCCACCAGACGCTGAGGAACCACACGACGTTCTTGTGGTAGCCGTGGCTCTCCTTGCCGAGCGCGACGAAGACCGCGATGCACGCCCAGTCCGCGAGAAGCGGTCCGACGGCGTGCTTGTCGAAGCGGGGCGGCCGGACCTCGGCGGGCGCGTCCCCCGGACCGGCGCTCACCCGACGCCGCCGACGACCTGCTTCGCCGGGTACTGGGCGAAGCTGGTGAAGTGCGTCGTGAGCCCGGCGGTGAAGGCGTCGAGGTAGGGCAGCTTCCGGATCATGTAGGAGTGCTGCTCCTTCGGGTCCAGGTAGAGGTTGTACAGACGGGAGTACGTGTACTTCTGCGTGACCCCCGAGAAGCCACCCGAGTTCTGGATGTCACGGTCGTCGTCGGTGGTGGAGGCGAGCATCATCTTGTACTCACCGCAGCGCACCGCCGAGAACGTCGTGCCGAGCCAGTAGTAGAGGTACTTGCGGTTCGACTCGGCGCCCTCACCGAGGAAGAACGACGTCTGGTCGACGCCGTCGATGTAGCGGTCGTCCGGGATCGACCCGGTCGCACCGGCGAGGCGCAGCAGCGTCGGGAAGAAGTCCATGAGCGAGAAGATGCCGTCGGTCGCCTGACCGGGCTCGATCATCCCCCGCCACGACAGGACGCCCGGCACGCGCTGGCCGCCCTCCCAGGTGCTGCCCTTCGAGGAGCGGAACGGCGAGTACGCGCTGTCCGGCCACGTCTCCATCTCCGGGCCGTTGTCGGAGGTGACGAAGATGATCGTGTCGTCGAGCTGGCCCGTCTCCTCGAGCGTCTGCACGAGGCGCCCGACGATGTCGTCGAGCTCCATCAGCGCGTCCTTGTACGGGTGCTTCGCCGGCGACTTCCCGAGCCAGTCCGGGTGCGGGTAGTTGTCGAAGTGCGTCCCACGCGTGTTGTGGTACAGGAACCACGGCCGCTCGTCGGGCGTACCTCGAAGCGATGCCATCCGCCGGATGAAGTCCTGCGAGTAGGTGCACCACTTGTCGTCGAGCAGCGACAGGACCGGGATCGTGACCTCCTCGACCTCCTCGATCTCGCCGCCCTTCTCGGCGTGCACGAAGCACTTGCTGAACGGCTGGTTCTCGATCCACTTCGTGCGTTCCTCGGAGTAGACGATCTCCGGGAAGAAGTACGGGTCGCGCCACTCCGTGTACATGTCCGAGACGGAGAGGAAGCCGTAGAAGTCGTCGAAGCCGACATGCTGCGGCTGCGACTCGCGGTTCTCCCCCATGTGCCACTTGCCGACGCACTGCGTCACGTACCCGGCGTCGGACAGCAGCTGTGCGATGGTGATCTCACCCTGGAGTCCGCCCTGCTCGCCGTACATCGGCGGCCGCATCAGCCCGTGGCGCATCGGCAGCCGGCCGGTCATGATCGACGCCCGGCTCGGGGTGCAGCTCGGCTCCGAGTAGCAGCTCGTGAGCAGCTTGCCGTCCCGCGCCAGCTTGTCGATGTTCGGTGTCGGCGCGCCCACCGCGACACCGCCGCCGTAGCACCCGAAGTCGCCCCAGCCGACGTCGTCGAAGAGCACGAACAGCACGTTGGGCTTCCGGCCGTACGCGGCCAGCTTGGCGTCGGCCGCGGCCTCCGCCTCCTCGAAGACGAACCGCGGCTCGAGGTGCTTCGCGGCGCGGACGGTCGGAGCGACGACAGGATCGTGGGCCATGCCGCATGGTCGCACGCGGTTCCGATGGCATGCACCCCGGGCCGCCGCGGCCCTCCACGCCGAGGTGTGTGCGTCCGAACCCGGAGTGCGGGGTCGGACGGCCAGACCTCGACCGGCTACCCGGCGGGAGCGCGGCCGATCCTCACGGTGCGGACGTCGAGGGGCTCGCCGGTGGCCTCGTCGACCACGAGCGGGCGGACGACCCGGCCGGTGTCGCGGTCCTTCAGCACGATCGACGGGCTTTCGTCACCCCACTGGTGGTCGGAGGCCCAGCGCCACATGGCGGCGAGGACACCCCAGAAGTCGCGGCCCTTGTCGGTGAGGCGGTACTCGAACCGGGGCGGATGCTCCTCGTAGGCGACCTTGGTGACCATGCCCTCCTCGACCAGCCGGTCGAGGCGCTGCGTGAGCACCGAGCGCGGGATGCCCAGCTCACGCTGGATCTCGTCGAAGCGACGGAGCCCGAAGAACAGGTCGCGCAGGACGAGCGGGGTCCACCAGTCGCCGATCAGGTCCGTCGCCCGCGCGATCGGGCACGGCCAGTCGTCGAAGCGAGTCCTCCTCACGACGCGCTCACGACCCGCTCACGACTCCGCACCGACCAGCGCGCTGATACGCGCCCGGACGTGCTTGTGGTGGGGCGTCCCGGCGAGCCAGTCGACGTCGGCCTCGTCGGTCAGCTCGTTCGGCGCGACGCCGTGGACCTCGTCCCCGCCGTCGCCGCCCGGGTAGGAGAGGCCGCGCCCGTTGGGCAGGGAGACGTGGCCCTCCTGCATCGCGTCGGTCGTCTCGACCGTCGCGACCGCGCTCGCGCGCTTCGTCTCGACCGTCACCGGATCGCCGTCGCCCACGCCGAGGCGGGCCGCGTCGGCCGGGTTCATGCGCAGCGCGCCGGCCCGGTCGTTCTTCATCCAGCCCGGATCGCGCATGATCGTGTTGGCGGTCGAGGCACGCCGCTCCCCTGCCGAGAGCACGAACGGGAACGCGTCGTCGACCGGCGGACCGCCGGCCGGCAGCGAGCCGAGCTCCTCGAGGAGGTCCGGCTGCACGAGGTGCACGCGGCCGTCGTCCCACGCGATGCGGTTCCACGTCTCGTCGTAGTCGTCGACGGTGAACGTGACCCCGCGACCGGTGAGCAGCGCATCGAACAGATCGTCCGGGGACGCGAACCCCGCGCGCTGCACCGACGCCGTGTAGCTCAGGAAGCAGATGTTCGCGAGCCCCCACACGGCGGCCGCGCCCTGGTTGCCCTCGCCGAGCACCGGGCCGAGCGTCTCGTACAGCGCGAGCCCGGGGTTGCGGCCGATCGCCGGGTTCTCGGCCATCGCGGCGAAGAACGCGGCGGCGTACGCGGACCGCCCCTCGGCCGCGGCCGCGTGCAACGGCGCGAGGTCCGCGTCGGTGTAGCCGTCGAGCGCGCGTACCAGCCGCGCGTGGATCTCCGGCTCGGGCAGCGTGCCGGCCAGCGGCTCGAACAGCGGCCGGCGCAGGTGGAAGTAGTTCTCCGGGAACTCCAGCGTGAAGAACGTGCACTCCCATTTCTCGAACTGGCTCGCCGCCGGGAGGACGTAGTCGGCGCAGCGTGCGGTCTCGGTCATCGCAACGTCGATGACGACGACGAAGTCGAGCGCGGCGAGCGCCTCGCGCATGCGCTGGCTGTCGGGCAGCGAGTGCACCGGGTTGCCCGACTCGACGATCATCGCCCGGAACCGGTCGGGGTGGTCGGTGAGGATCTCGCCCGGGATCGCGGCGGCCGGGATCATCCCCGAGATGATGCGGTGCCCACCGACGGGCGAGCACCGCTCGTTCCCGCCCTCGGCCGCGCCACCCCCGCCGAACAGCGCGACGAACGCGGTGTGCAGGTTCATCCCGCCCTGCACGCCGAAGTTGCCGGTGACCAGGAACAGCAGCTTCTCCAGGTACGAGTTCAAGGTGCTGTGCGGGGCCTGCTGGATGCCGAGGTCCTCGAAGATCGAGACGCTCGCGGCGTTCCCGATCCGACGGGCGACGGTCCGCACGAGCTCCGGATCGAGCCCGGCGATCGCGCTCCACGCGTCGACGTCGATGTGGGCAACCGCGGCTGCGATCCCGTCGAAGCCGACGGTGTGCTCGGCGAGGAACGCGTGGTCGACGAGGTCCTCCTCGACGATCACCTTCAGCAGCGCGCCGAGGCACCACGCGTCGGTGCCCGGCTTCACCTGCAGGTGGTAGTCGGCCATCGCCGCGGTCTCGGTGCGGCGCGGGTCGATGACGACGAGCGCGCGGTCGGGATCCTTCGCGATCTCCTTGAGGATCACCCGCGCCCGCGGGAAGCCGTGCGACTGCCACGGGTTCTTGCCGAGGAACACCGCGACCTCGGCGTGCTCGTAGTCGCCGGTCGTGTGGCACCGGTTCGCACCGAACAGCTGGCCGTCGACCCAGAACTCGCCGGTCTTCTCCTGCGCGAGCGCGTTCGACGAGTAGACGTTGCCGACCGCAGTGCGCAGCGACCGGCCGTAGCCGCCGCCCAGGTGGTTCCCCTGCCCACCGCCGCCGTAATAGAAGATCGAGGCGCCCCCGTGCTCGTCGCGCACCGCGCCGAGACGGTCGGCGACCTCGGCGATCGCGGTGTCCCAGCCGACCTCTTCGTATGTGCCGTCGGGGCGTCGACGCATCGGGCTCGTGATGCGGTCACGCGCGTCCTGGTACCACCCGACGCGCAGCCCCTTCTCGCACGTGTAGCCCTGCGATCCCGGATGCGACTTGTCGCCGCGCACCCGCACGATCGACCGGTCCTCGGTCCGGACCTCCAGACCGCAGTTGATCGAGCAGAGGATGCAGGCCGTCGGCCGCCAGTCCATCGCCGTCGCGCTCGTCGATTCGCCCATGACACCGCCCCGGGGAAGTGAGTTCGTTCGTTGGACCCTATCCGTCGCGCCGCCCGCCGTCAGGGTGGCGGCACCACGAAGCGCTGCACCGGACCCTCCTCGACCTCGTCCTCGGTGAAGCCGGCCGGGACGGTCCGTCGCCAGAACGCCGTCGCGGCGGTGTTGGCCCACTGCTGGCGGACCTGCCAGGCGCCCGGGAACCGGGCGAACACCAGCCGCGCCGCATCGGTCCCCACTCCCCCGCGCCGGTACTTCCGGAGCACGAAGAACTCCGCCATGTCGTGTGGGTCGCCGGCGTGCACCAGCGCGAAGCCCGCGAGGCGACCGTCGACGCGCACGAAGAACGGGTGCCGGTCGTGCTCGCGCCACCACCGATCGAGGTCGCGCCAGCCGAACGTGCCGTCGTCGGCGACGTCGGCGCCGGTGCGCTCGGAGAAATCGTGTGCGTACAGCTCGAGCAGTCGCGCGAGCACGTCGCGCTCGCTCGGGTCGACCGGGTCGACGCGGAGGTCGGTCACGCGTCGAGCAACGTGCGTTGGGGGCGTTCGAGGTCGAGGAGGCGCTGCTTCCATTCGAGGCCGCCGCCGAAGCCGGTGAGCGAGCCGTCGGCACCGATCACCCGGTGACACGGCACGACGATCGCGACCGGGTTCTGCCCGTTGGCCGAACCGACGGCGCGCGCCGCCTCCGGCCGGTCGACGCGGCGGGCGAGCTCGCCGTAGCTGATCGTCTCGCCGTACGGGATCAGGCGGAGCTGTTCCCACACCTGCACCTGGAACGGCGTGCCGTCGAGCCGCACCGCGAGGTCGAAGTCGGTGCGGGCGCCGGCGAAGTACTCGTCGAGCTGGCGGGCGACGTCGGCGAGGGCAGCGTCGTCGCGCACCCAGTCGTCACCGATCGCGTCCCCGGTGTGCGCGAAATGGAGTCGCACCAGCGCGCCTTCGGCGTCGACCGCGAGCAGCAACGGACCTTCGGGGCCGTCGTACAGGGAGTAGCGGATCGTCATGTCGGGACTCCTCATTCCGTCCAGAGGTACGTGTTCGCGTACGCGCGCCAGGGCCGCCACGCCTCGGCGTGCGCTTCTGCCGCACGGGGGCTGCCGTCGAGTCCGCGTGCCTCGAGCGCGCGCCGCACGCCGAGGTCGCCCGCGAGGAACGCGTCGGGATCGCCGATCGAGCGCAGCATCACGTATTCGACGGTCCACGGCCCGATGCCGGGGAGCGCCAGCATGCGGGCCCGCAGCTCCGCCCGGTCGACGCCCGGGTCGATCACGAGATCACCGTCGGCGACCGCACGCGCCGCGCCGATCAGACCCCGGGCCCGGGCGCCCGGCATCGGCAGATCGCCCGGCTCGGCTGCGGCCAGCACCGCGGCCTCGGGGAACCGCGCGGTGAGCGACCCGTCGGGCGCGTCGAGCGGCTTGCCGAACCGCTCGACGAGGCGGCCGAGAACGGTGCGCGCACCGGCCACCGACACCTGCTGGCCGACCACCGCCCGTACCAGCTGCTCGAAGCCGTCGGGCTGCCCCGGCACGCGCAGGCCCGGCCGACGGGCGACCAGCGGCGCGAGGACCGGATCCCGGCCGAGGGCTTCCGTCACCGCGACGGGGTCGGCATCGAGATCGAACAGTCGACGCACGCGGGCGACCGCGGCGGTGAGGTCACGCAGGTCGGCGAGCCGGAAGGTCCCGATGACGCCGTCGGGGCCGGGCGCGAGCGCGATCACCGCGGGACCGTGCGGCAAGGTGAGCGAGCGCCGGTACGTGCCGACGCCGACCTCCTCGATCCCGGCGACCGCGCGGGCGGCGAGGAACTCGATCACCTCGTCGCCGCGGAACGGGGTGCGGGCCGCGAGCCGCACGGTGACCGACCCGGGCTCGGTGCGCTTCGTCCCACGTGCACGCATCTCACGCGGCGTCGCCGCGAAGACCTCGCGGACGGTGTCGTTGAACTGGCGGATGCTCGCGAACCCGGCGGCGAACGCGACGTCGGCGAAGCGGAGGTCGGTCGTCTCGATCAGGACCCGCGCCGTCTGCGCGCGTTGTGCGCGCGCGAGCGCGAGCGGCCCGGCTCCGAGCTCGGCGACGAGCAGGCGGTGCAGCTGCCGCTCGCTGTAGTTGAGGCGCCGGGCCAGCCCGCTCACCCCCTCGCGGTCGACGACACCGTCGGCCACGAGACGCATCGCCCGCGCGACGACGTCACCACGCGGATCCCATTCCGGCGAGCCGGGCGACGCGTCCGGCCGGCACCGCTTGCAGGCCCGGTAGCCCGCGCGTTGGGCGGCGGCCGCAGTCGGGAAGAACTCGACGTTGCGGCGGAACGGAGTGCGGGCCGGACAGCTGGGGCGGCAGTAGATCCCGGTGGAGCGCACCGCGGTGTAGAACCACCCGTCGAAACGGGCGTCCCGGCTCTCCACGGCGCGGTAGCACTGGTCGAAGTCGGGGATCACCCCTGCACCATGCCACGGGTCCGTGACGAGTTCTAGCGGCTTTCAGCCATGGCCGTCCTCACGGCTCGTCCGCTCGATCGACGCGAGCGCGCGGCGCGTCGGGACGCTCCCGAGCTGCTCGCCTCGTGCGAACATGCGCCGGTGACGTTGATCGAGATGCTCCGCGCGGCGGTGGAACGCGCGCCCGACGGAGCCGCCGTCATCACCGAGACGGAGACGGTGACGTTCACCGAGCTGCTCGCCCGGGTCGAGCGCCGCGCCGCGCAGATCGCGGCGCACACCGGGCCCGGCGCCCGGGTCGCCGTGCTCGCCGAGAACTGCGTGGAGTACGTCGAGCTCTACTACGCGGCGCCGCTGGCGGGTCGCGTGCTGCTGCCGCTCAACCACCGCCTCCACCCCGACGAGTGGGCGCAGATCCTCGGCCGCGCCGGCGCGTCGCTGCTCTACGTCGACGCGACCTTCGCCGCCAGCGTCACGACCGGTGTCCCCACGCTGAGTCTCACCGAGCCGGTGCCGGACGCGCCGTCCACTCCTCCGCCGCGCGACAAGCACGACGTCGCGTGGCTCATCGGGACGAGCGGCACCACCGGCGTCCCGAAGCTCGCGATGCTCACCGACGCGTCGCTGCTCGCAGCCGTGGAGTCGACGTTGCCCGCGCGGCCCGTCGGACCGGACGACGTGCTGCTCACCCCGTTCCCGCTCTGCCACGTGGCCGGATACAACGTGTTCGTCCTCCACCGCCGCGCCCGGCCGATCGCGCTCCAGCGCAGGTTCGACGCGCCCGGCCTCGCCGCGCTGATCCGCGAGCACGGCGTGACGCTGCTGTCGCTCGCGCCGACGATGATCGCCATGCTGCTCGACCACCCGGACGTGCGCGACGAGGACCTGGCCACCGTCCGGGCCCTCGGGTACGGCGCCTCGCCGATCCCCGGGCCGGTGCTGCGCCGGGTGGTGGAACGATGGGACTGGGACTGCTCGCAGGGCTTCGGGATGACCGAGCTGTCGGGCAACGCGCTGTTCCTCGGGCCCGACGAGCACCGGGCCGCCGCCCGCGGCGACGACCGGCTGCTGCGTGCCGCGGGCCGTCCGAGCCCGGGCGTGGAGATCCGGCTCGGCGACCGGGACGAACTGCTCGTGCGGGCGCCCCAGGTGATGGCCGGCTACTGGGAGGACCCCGACGCCACTTCGACCGCGATCGACGCCGACGGGTGGCTGCACACCGGCGACGTCGCGCGCATCGACCCGGACGGCGTCGTGACCATCGTCGACCGCACGAAGGACATCATCGTGAGCGGCGGCGAGAACGTCGCGTCACGCGAGGTGGAGGAGGTCCTGCATGCGCACCCGGCGGTCCGCGACGTCGCAGTGGTCGGCCGCCCCGACCCGAAGTGGGGTGAGCAGGTCTGCGCGTTCGTCGTCCTGCGCGAGCAGGTCGGTCCCGACGCGCTCATCGCGCACTGCCGCGCGCACCTCGCCGGGTTCAAGACCCCCCGGTACGTCGAGCTGATCGACGAGCTCCCGCGCAACGCGTCGGGGAAGGTGCTGAAGCCGCAGCTGCGCGCACGTCTCGCGGCCCACTCGTAGAGTCCCGCAGCATGCCGGAGATCCGTCACGTCACCGACGCCGAACGCGCCGCCTTCGCCACCGACGGTGTCGTCTGCCTACGCGGCGCGCTCGATCCCGCCACGGTCGCGGGGATGGCGGAACCGGTCGAGGTCGCGCTCAGGTCCCGGGCCATGGCCGACCTCTCGGCACTCGGCGGCGACGCGACCGCCGGAGGGCGGTTCGCGGGCGGCGTCGACCACTGGAAGGAGCTGCCGGAGTTCGCGACGTTCGCGTGCGAGGGTGATCTGCCCCGCCTCGTCGCCGAGCTGCTCGACTCGCCCGACCTCTGGCTCTACGAGGACAGCGTGCTGGTGAAGGAGCCGAACACCCCCGCCCGTACGGTGTGGCACCAGGACCTCGGCTACTTCCACGTCGCCGGCGAGCACCTGGCCACCACCTGGTGCCCGCTCGACCCGGCGACCCCCGAGTCCGGCGCGGTCCGCTACGCGCGCGGCTCGCACCGGTGGGATGCCACCTACCGGCCCAACCTCTTCGTCACCGAGGACCCGATCCCCGACACGGTGGGCGAGGTCGTCCCCGACGTCGATGCGCTCGTCGCAGCCGGTGAGGCCGAGATCGTCACGTTCAGCACCGCGCCCGGCGACGTCGTGGTCCACCACGCGCGGACCCTGCACGCCGCCGGTGGCAACACGTCGGCCACCGCGCGTCGACGCGTCGTCTCGGTGCGGTACGTGGGCGCCGACGCCCGGACGCTGATCCGGCCCGGCGCGCCGAGGAAGCCGCACCAGCAGACCTGGCCCGACGGCGCGCCGTTCACCGACCTCGACCCGGCCGACCACCCTCGGGTGTGGCCGGCCGGGTGAGGCCGCGGTCCGCTACGGCAGGTCGACGGGGATCAGGACCCGGGTGATGCCGTGGATCACACCGTTCCCCGTCTTCTGGTTCAGCTCGAAGAGGTTGAGCCGCGGGTTGCGGAGGTCGGGGTCCTTGTCGACGAGCTTGAAGAGCCGGACGCCGATCGTCTCGCCCAGCAGCGACGTCAGCGTGTGGCTCGTCACCACGTCGTACGGGCTCAGCCGTCCCGCGACGACGTGGTACAGCAGGACGTTCCTGAGGACCGGGATCGGGTCGCCGTGGTTGAGGTTCCCGAGCGCGGTGGCGAGGAAGTTCCACGCGCCCTTCTCACTCGACCCGGTGTAGCCGAGGTCGCGCGCGGTGCGGATGAACGCCGCGTCGTCCGGCGCGAACACCGTGAGCGACGCCGACGGGTCGGCCAGCGCGCCGTCGAGGCCCGTGGCGAGGACCGCCTTGAGCAGCAGGTCGTAGTCGTAGGGGTTCCGGTCAGGACCATTGGTGCCGCTCTTCGCGATGACCGCAGCGGCGATGCTCGGCGGTCGGGACGACGACGTTCCGGACGCGGCGGCCGGCGCCGCGACGGCGACCGTCATCACACCGGCGACGAGCGTCGCGATCAGGGACTTGCGCTTCATGGGAGCCTCCAGCGGAGTCGGATCCGGACGTGCGTCCGGCTCGGTGTTTCCGACGGCTTCGCCCGTCCGCCCGCTCGTGGATGCACTCGATACGGAAGATCCTCCCCGGCCGGCGGCACGAGAACCGGTTCTAATATCGGCCCATGACCGAGTACGCGGGCCCCGTCTTCGACGCCGACAACCACTACTACGAGGCGCTCGACGCCTTCACCCGGCACCTCGACCCGCGCCTCGGCCCGCGCTGCGTGCAGTGGTGCGACATCGACGGCCGCAAGTACCAGGTCGTCGGCGGCCGGGTGAGCCGGGTGGTCACGAACCCCACGTTCGACCCGATCGCGAAGGCCGGCGCGATGCACGAGTACTTCCGCGGGAACCCGGACGGCCGCAACCCGCTCGAGTTCCTCCGCGAGCGCGAGCCCATCCGACCCGAGTACCGCGACCGCGACGCACGTGTCCGGGTGATCAAGGAGCAGGGCCTCGAGGGATCGTGGATGTTCCCCACCCTCGGCATGCTCTACGAGGAGCTGCTGCTGCCCGACGTCGAGGCGTTCACGCTCACCTTCACCGCGTTCAACCGGTGGGTCGAGGAGGACTGGGGCTTCGACTACCAGGACACGATCTACGCCGCGCCGTACTTCTCGCTCGCGGATCCACGATGGGCCGTCTCGGAGCTCGAGTGGGCGATCGACAAGGGTGCGCGTCTGATCGTCATGCGCCCGGCGGCGCAGTTCACCGCCAACGGCCCGCGGACGCCCGGCAGCCCCGAGTTCGACCCGTTCTGGGCCCGGGTACAGGAGGCCGGCCTGACCGTCGTCGTGCACGCCGGTGACAGCGGGTACTCCGGTAACGGCTACTTCGACGACAAGTTCACCGCGAACTTCTCGGGCCAGAACATGGGTCCCACGATCAAGATGCTGCAGTTCGAGCGCGCAGTCTTCGACTTCCTCGCGTCACTCGTGTTCGACCGGTTCTTCACGCGCTTCCCGGGCATCCGCCTCGCGAGCGTCGAGAACGGCAGCGAGTTCCTCCCGGACCTGTTCCGCAAGCTGCGGTCGCAGCACCGCCGCATTCCCGGCTTCTTCCCCGAGGACCCCACCGAGACGTTCAAGCGCAACGTGTGGATCAACCCGTTCTGGGAGGACGATCCGTACGAGATCGCGGACCTCATGGGCACCGACCGCGTGATCTTCGGATCCGACTGGCCCCACATCGAGGGGATGCCACACCCGCGTGACTACGAGGTGGAGCTCAAGGAGTTCGACCAGGACGCGCAGCGCCTGATCCTCCACGACAACGCCGTCGAGCTCACCGAGCTCGCCCCTCGCTGACCCGTCCGGCGCGTCGCGTCGTCGCACGGGGTCGTCCGGTCGACTGCACATCCACCGCGTCGCGCGGCTCAGCCGGGCGTCACCGAGACCGAGTCGAGCAGCTCGTCGACCTGACGCCGGACCTCGGGCGGAGCGTCGGCCCGGATGACGACCGAGACGATGAGGTCGCGACCTCCCTCCGTGAAGGTCGTTCCGCGCGTCTCCATCCCTTCGAGCGCGCACAGCGGTCGCCACGCCGCGTCGGCGACGGACCGCGGCCGCTCGGGCGGTGGATCGAAGGTCGCCCCACCGCTGAGGTCGCCGATCCAGACGAACGCGCCACCCGTGCGCGCCGCGTCGACCCCGGCCTCCGGGATCTCGCTGGGGCAGGCAGCGTGGTTCGCCCCGTCGTGAGGGACGTCGGCAATCGGTGCGTCGGCGAGGGCCAGCACCTCGCGGGGGCTGTGCAACCAGGGTGCGGTCGGGACCCGCGACCGGTACCAACCGTCGGGGAGCACCACCGACACACCGTCGCGTCCGGTCCGGACCTCCGCCGCCGCCGTCGAGGTCGGCGATGGAGTCGCCCGACCGGAGCGACGCGTCGCGAACGCGACCGCTCCCGCGACCACGAGGACGGCGATCAGACCCGCGGCGACCGCGACGAGCGGCATCCGTACCCGCGCCGCCGGCGGCGGCGTGACGCGTGGGTCCCGACCCGGACGCATCGCGGCGCGCTCCAGCAGGGTCGAGAGCTCGTCGGTCACGAGTCCTCCCCGATGATCCCGGTGGCGCGGAGCCGCGCGAGGGCCCGGCGCGTCCGGGTCTTCACGGTCGCCTCCGGGCAGCCCAGCGCGTCCGCGGTCTCCGCCACGGAGAGCCCGAGGTAGTACCGGCACACGACCACGGACCGTTCGTGCGGCGGCAGCTCGGCGACGGCCGCCCGGACGGCGAGCACGTCGGCGGGATCCGGTGTGGGCGCCTCGGCACGGACGAGTCGGTGCGCGCGACGTGCGGCTCGCAGCCGCCGGTGGTGCGAGTTCGCGAGGTTGAAGGCGACGCGGTGCACCCAGCCGGCGGGGCTGTCGAGGGTGCGCACGGTCTCCCAGTGCCGGCACGTCCGGGCGACGGCCTCCTGCGCCAACTCCTCGGCGAGCTCGCGCCCGCCGACCTGCAGACTGAGCGCGCCGACCAGACGGGGCCAGACGGCACGGCAGAACGCATCGAGGTCATCCGGAACCTCCCCGGCTCGGGTGGATCTCACGGAGTGAAGACGCCCGAGACCGTCGGGAGGTTTCACACCGCCGGGAGCTCGACGAGTCGCTCCACGAGGCGCTCGGGGTAGAAGGTCTCGTCGCTCGACGCGATCTCGGCGGGGGTCCACCAACGGTGTCCGTGCACGGCCCGGCGCTCGACCTCGGTCCAGCCGTCGGTCACGACGTCGAACCGGTCGACCCGAACCGAGAAGAAGAACTCGGTCTGGTGGTAGTGCTCGCCCTCGAAGTCGAACTCCGCGACGCGTTCGAAGACGACCGGGCCGAGATCATCGACGACGAGTCCGGTCTCCTCGCGCAGCTCCCGGCGCGCCGCGTCCTCGGCCGACTCCCCGGCGTCCAGTCCCCCGCCCGGCGTGAACCACCACGAGCCCGCCTCGGGCCGGTGCGGATCACCACCGCGGAGCAGCAGCACCGCGCCGTCGTGGTCGACGACCAGGACGCGCGCCGCGACGCGGTCGCGCACCGGACCGGCGCTCACTCGGGGCGGACCAGCAACGGCGCGATCGGCGCGAACAGGCCGCGGGCGAGATCGAGGTCGCCCGAACAGGTCACGGCGCGGTCGAGGTCCGGCGCGTCGAGACCCCGCCCGACGAGGCGATTGACCGCGCCGTCCGCCACGCTGATCGTGCCGTCGGCGTCGGTCCCGCCCGCGTCGACCGCCCATCCGTCGGCCTCACGGGTGAGTACCCAGCGACCGGCGGCGCCGGCCGCGAACGCGACGGTCGCGCCCGCGGGTGGTGCGAACTCGCGCGCCCACGCGGCGAGGAGGTGCGCGTGGACCTCGGCCGCCACCGCGAGCAGCTCGCCGTCCACCTCCGGCCGACCGAGCGCGCGCCGGATCTGCGCCTGATGGATGAACCGCTCC
Organism: Actinomycetes bacterium; assembly: GCA_029781935.1. Lineage (GTDB taxonomy): Bacteria > Actinomycetota > Actinomycetes > S36-B12 > CAIYMF01 > Longivirga. Next base: position 40,123 of record JAKOVT010000077.1, read on the forward strand.
GAGTACTCACGCGCGATCACCTGCCAATAGGGCGAGAGGTCGAGCGTGGCGAAGAACTGCACCGGCTCGCCGCTGATGGTGTCGAGCCCGACCCCCTCGTAGAAGTCCGCGCTCCACTGCCCGACGAGATCGAGCAGCTCGATCAGGAGCGGCGCGCTGAGGAAGCGAGCGCCCGAGACCCAGTGCTCGTTGAAGCCGTCGAGCAGCTCCCGGAACGTGAGGCCGGGGTGGTCCTCGGCGAAGAGCGTGAGCGAGTCGGTCGAGTGGTCGCGCTGGCGGGTGAGCAGTGAGAGGTCGTCCCCGAGGATGTGCAACGCGAGACCCTTCACCGACCACGCCGGGCACTCCGTCGGCGTCGCCCACTCCTCGTCGGTCAGATCGCGCAGCAGTTCGAGCAACGCAGCGCGTTCGGGGCGGAGGAAGGGAGTCAGGTCGAGCGGCATCCCGGCATGTTGTCGCATCAGCGGATCACGGGGCAGAGAATCCGACTGCCGGCAGACTGCGGCTACTCGGTCGTCTGGGCGCGGCCGCGCTCCATGATCCCGGCGCGGCGCTTCTCGATCTCGGCCGGATCGAAGCCCGATCCCTCCCAAGTGCGCGACACCTCGTCCTCGATCCGCCACGCCTCGGCGTCGGTGACGAGCGAGTTGCGGTCGTACGTGGAGAGCATGCGCCGGACCGCGACCTGGTCGATCGTGCGACAGTCGGCCGCGAGCTGCCGGGTGTACGGCAGCAGGTCCTCGTGCGGGACGACGTGGTTGACGAGTCCCCACTCGTACGCGAGCTGCGCGTCGACGAAGTTGCCGGTGACGCTCATCTCGCGCGCCCGCGCCACGCCGATGCGCTGCGGCAACAGGACCGTGAGCCCCCAACCCGGCATCACCCCCACGCGCGCGTGCGTGTCGGCGAAGCGGGCGTGCTCGGATGCGATCAGGAAGTCGCAGGCGAGCGCGAGCTCGAGGCCACCGGTCACCGCGACGCCGTTCACCGCGCCGATGAGGAGCTTCGTCCGCGGCGGGAGCGCGCCCCGCCACGGCAGCCGACCCTCCCCGCTCCGCCCGCCCATGTCCATGCTCTCGAGGCCCGACCCCTCCGGGGGCCCGGACCGCAGGTCGTCGCCGGTCGCGGCGCCGGCGCCGATCTCCTTCAGGTCGACCCCGGCCGAGAACGCGGGATCGGCGCCGGTGAGGATCATCACGTCGACGTCGGCGCGGCCTTCGCACTCCTGCACCAGCTTCGGCAGCGTCCGTCGCACGTGCGCGTTCAGCGCGTTGCGCGCCTGCGGCCGGTTGAGGGTGATGGTGGCGACGCCGTCGGTGACGGCGAGGAGGATCTCATCGTCGCTCATGACACAGCTCCTGGGGAGGCGGGGAAGCCGTACTCTGCCACGCATGATCCAGGACCGTTTCGACCTCACCGACCGCGTCGCGATCGTCACCGGCGCAGGGAAGGGCATCGGCGCCGGCTGCGCGCTCGCGCTCGCCGAGGCGGGGGCCGACGTGGCGCTCGCGGCCCGCACCGAGGCCGATCTCCAGACCGTCGCCGCGCAGGTGCGCGAGCGGGGCCGGCGCGCGATCGTCGTCCCCACCGACGTCACCGACGCCGATGCGCTCGGCCGACTCGTCGATCGCACCGTCGGCGAGCTCGGCCGGATCGACGTGCTCGTGAACAACGCGGGCGGGTGGGATCCCCGCCCCGTGACGTCCACCAGCCCGCGCAACCTCGAAGCGGCGTTCAAGTTCAACGTGGTCGCGGCGTACACGCTCACGCAGCTCGCGCTCCCCCACCTCGTCGACCACGGCAACGGGAGCGTCGTCAACATCTCGTCGCGAGCGGCGAGCATGGTGCAGCCCTGCTTCGTCGCCTACGCCACCGCCAAGGCCGCACTCTGCATGATGACGAGAGCGATGGCGCCGGAGCTGGCACCCGCGGTGCGGGTCAACGCCATCGAGGTCGGCGGGGTCGAGACGGCGGCCCTGGCGCACGTGCTCACCGACGACTCGATCCGGCGGCAGCTGGAGTCGAACACGCCGATGCAGCGAGTCGGCCGGCCGGAGGACATCGCGGCGGCCGTGCTCTACCTCGCCTCCGACGCGTCGAGCTGGGTCACCGGCAAGATCTTCGAGATCGACGGCGGGGTCGAGTCCCCCGCGTTCACCATTCCCTTCGAACCACTCCGGGGTTCCACCACCTGAGCACCACGGCACCGTACGGTGGTCACCACTTCACCGACGGTGCGAGGGGGCAAGGTGGCCAGGAGATCACGGCGTCGCGAGCGGGCGCGGGCGCTCGACCTCGCCGTGCAGAGCGCCGAGACGGCCCGGCTCCAGGTCGAGTCGCTCCGCACCGAGCTCCAGTCCCTGCACCACGAGTTCGCGCGCCGTGACGTCGAGATGCTCAGTGCGCTGAGCCGCCTCACCCACGCCACCTCGGCGCTGCAGCGGGCGACCGAGCGCGACCTCGAGGACCGGACCCGCCTCGCCCGGGCGGTCGAGCTGCTGGCGATGTTCGTCGCCGCGCCGCCGGTGGCCGCGGCGACCGCCCCACCGCCGGCGCCGGCGCCCCCGACCGGCGACGCGGGCCCGACCGTCACGGTCATCGGCGGCAGCGTCGACCCGAGCCGGCCCAACCCGCCACCCGTCCGTCCGCCCAACCGTCCCCAGCCCGACGGGTGGCCGGACGGGACGCTCCCACCCGCGGCCCACGCGGGCACGATCGACCTGACCGATCTCGCGCCCGACCTACCCCTCGCGCCGGCCACCCGCGCCGAGGCGCCGCTCGAGTGCTCGGTGCACCTGAAGTTCGGCGACCGTTGGATCGAGGGCTTCCAGATCGAGGAGACACTCAACGGTCCGTTCGGCGTGCAGTTCCGCCTGCGGCGCCGGGTGGACGGCTGGATCCTCCCGGAGCTCTTCGACGAGTCCGAGGTCCGGGTCTTCACCCAGCCCGTCGTGGACCCCGTCACCCGCGGCTGAGCGGCGGACCTTCCCGAACCTTTACCGGGGGATGCCCGTCCGTCGGCGCGCACCTTGGTAGGCAGTCGGACATCGCCACGACTCTCGACGCGCCTCGTCCGAGTGCGGACGGGGAGCGTCCGCCGCCCACGACGCGGCGCGACCGGCGCACCTCGCGTCGCCGCCACCGGCGCATCGTGCGCCGCACGGCCGGCGTGCTCCTCGTCGGTGTGCTCCTCGTCGTCGGCTGGTCACTCGGACGTGCGTTGACCCGCGACACCAACGACCCGGTCGGGACGAAGTTCGTCGAGTGGGTCCGCGACCACGGCGGCGGCGGCGTGGTCAACCACGTCGAGTCGTGGTGGTACTCCCATCATCAGCCGCGGACCGGCGGCCGCCCGCGCGGCGGGATCCCGGCGGTCGCGGCGCCGACCGGACGGGCGACCCGCTCCGCCGCGGCGCACCCGGCCGTGACGACCACCACCGATCCCCGGGACCGGCCCCCGCCCCCCGTGCCCACCGCGGCCGCGACCCCGATCGACGGCGAGGGCGCGTGGCGGCCGACCGGCAAGCTCGTCCACGGTCTCCCGGCCGTGTACCAGACCTTCGTGCGGCCCGACGCGGTGCACACGAGCCTGCTGGCCGGGCTCATCCGCCTCGACCAGCACCTGCTCACCGCGCGCCTCTACAACGGGATCGACGTCCCCGGGGGAACCGGGTGGCGGTACGGGAACCACGTCGACCCCGCCGACGACGCGGCGCTCGTCGCGGCGTTCAACGGGGCGTTCCGGCTCGACGCCTCCCGCGGCGGCTACGTGACCGAAGGGCGCACCGTGCGGCCACTCGTTCCCGGCCGCGCCAGCCTCGCGATCCTGTCCGACGGCACCGCGACCGTCGGAGTCTGGGGCCGCGACGTCGGTCCGGCGTCCGGTGCGGTGTCGGTCCGCCAGAACCTCGACCTGATCGTCGACGGCGGCCGGCCGGTTCCCGGCCTCGACCGCAACGACACCTCACGCTGGGGCGCGACCCTCGGCGGTCAGGTGTTCGTGTGGCGCTCCGGCGTCGGGGTCGATGCCACCGGGAACCTGATCTACGTCGCGGGCCAGCTCGACATCGCGAGTCTCGCCGACGTGCTGGCCCGCGCCGGCGCCGTGCGCGGCATGGAGCTCGACATCAACAGCGAATGGGTGAGCGCCTACGTGTACGCCGGGACCGGCGCGGCGGACACGACGGGACAGAAGCTCCTCGGATCCATCCAACGACCGGCCGACCGCTACCTGGTGCCCGGGTCGCGCGACTTCGTCGCGTTCTTCGCGCGCTGACGCGCTAACACGCCGCGCGTCCCGCGATGAGCGGGAGGTCCAGGTAGGTCCTGATGCCGGGCTCGGCCTCGCACACGTACGGCACCGCGTTGACGCAGTGCATCGCGGGCGCGGTGAGGCCGATCTCGGGGTTCTCGCCCACCACGGGCGGGTGCAGCCCGTGCACCACGACCGACACCGGCGGCTCCGCGGTGAGCTCGGCCTCGAAGCGCTGACCCCCCGGCCCGAAGGTCCACGGCGGGTCGAGGTCCTCCTCGCCCATCAGCCAGTTCACGCGCACGGTGACCACCGGCTCGCCGTCGACGAGCCCCTCCCACGTGAACCGCTGCGCGGCGACGGTCCCCGCGTCGAGGACACCGACGGGCGTGTCCAGGTCCTTGGTCGTGACCGCCATCTCGTGGGTGGTGCGCTTCTCCGAGTCGAGCGTCCAGCCCAGCTCCGCTGCGATCATGTCGATCGACTCGATGAAGCCCATCCCGAGGATCGTCGGCATCGGCGACGTCTCCGCGGCCTCGGGCGGCGTCCCGAACATCATCACGTCGCGCACGACCGACGGCGTCGGATAGTTGCAGATGTCCGAGAACTCCTCCGCGCGCACGTGGCGGACGTTCCGGCACCACGACGAGAGCAGCAGCGGCAGCCGCTCGGTGATCCCGCCGGGATTGATGCCGGTGCCGTGCAGCGTCGCGTTGCCGCGGCGGCATGCGTCCTCGATGGCCGCGATCTTCGGGGACTCCCCGGGGTAGATCCACCCGACCGGCGTCACCACGTTCTTGCCCGACTCGAGCAGTCTGATGACGGTCGTGGTGCTCGCCATCACCGGCGAGTAGACGACGCAGTCGGCGTCGAGCGCGACCAGTGCGTCGACGTCGTCCGTGGCGATCACCCCGACGGGATCGATCCCGCAGATCTCACCGACGTCCTTGCCGGCCTTCTCCGGGCTGTGCACCCACGTCCCGACCAGCTCGAGCTCCGGGTGGGCGAGGATCCCGAGGATCGCCTCCTGCCCCACCATTCCCGTCGCCCACTGCACAACCCGCCATTTCGGTCTCTCCACTCGGCCGACGCTATCCGGCTCCAGCCGGGCCTCCGGGAAGTCGACAGAGTCGGTGTGGAAGGCTCGCCCCCATGAACAGCTTGGTCATTCGGAACGGGAAGGTGGTCGACGGGACGGGGGCGCCCGCGTTCGTGGCGGACGTCGCGGTCACCGACGGCGTCATCACCGAGGTGGGCGACGTCGCCGGGCGTGGTCACCGCGAGATCGACGCCGACGGCCTGCTCGTCACCCCGGGCTTCGTCGACATCCACACCCACTTCGACGGGCAGGCCACCTGGGACCCCGTCCTCGCGCCGTCGTCGCTCCACGGCGTCACCACCATCGCGATGGGCAACTGCGGCGTGGGCTTCGCGCCCGCGCACGTCGACCGGCACGACTGGCTCATCGGTCTGCTCGAGGGCGTCGAGGACATCCCCGGTACCGCGCTGTCCGAGGGGCTCACCTGGGAGTGGGAGTCGTTCCCCGAGTACCTCGACGCCCTCGACGGGAAGGCGCACACGGTCGACCTCGGTGTGCACGTCCCGCACGCGGCGCTCCGCACCTACGTGATGGGCGACCGCGGTGCCGAGCACCTCGAGGCGCCGAGCGACGACGAGCTCGGGCGCATGACCGACCACTTCCGCACCGCGCTCGACGCGGGCGCGCTGGGCTTCGCGACGAGCCGCACCGACGTACACCGCACGAAGGACGGCACCAACATCGGCACGCTCACCGCGAGCGAGCGGGAGCTGCTCGCGTTCGCCGACGTGATGCGCGACGCGAACACGGGCGTCATGCAGCTGATCTCCGACGCGTACCAGACCCCCGACGACGAGTTCGCCGACCGCGAGCTCGATCTCATCGAGACGTTCGCGCGCGCGTCGGGCCGGCCACTGAGCTTCACCGTGCAACAGGCGATCCACTCCCCCGACCGGTGGCGGCACCTGTTCGCACGCGTCGCCCGCCTGCGCGCCGCCGGCGTGGACGTGAAGCCGCAGGTCGCGTCGCGACCCATCGGCGTCCTCGTCGGGCTCCCGGCGACCGCGAACCCGTTCCTCTTCACCGAGTCGTTCCAGCAGATCGCCGCCCTCGACCTCGGCGCCCGCGTCGACGCCCTGCGCGACCCCGAGCGCCGCGCGCGGATCCTCGCCGAGCACGCGCAGCTCGTCGCCGGGCTCCCCGACGGCCTGTTCCGCCAGATCGTCTCCGGGTGGGACGTGTACTTCGCACTCGACGACCCGGTCGACTACGCCCTCCACGCGGAGGACTCGATCGGCGCGCGGGCCCGCGCCGCGGGCGCGGACCCCGCTGCAGTGGTCTACGACATGCTGCTCGAGCGGGACGGCAACCAGCTGCTCTACCTGCCCCTGTTCAACTTCGCGCACGGCGACTTCCGCGACCTCCACGAGATGATCACCACCGACTTCGCGCTGTTCGGCCTCTCCGACGCCGGCGCCCACTGCGGCGCGATCTGCGACGCGTCGATGCCGACGAGCGCGATCACCCTGTGGAGCCGGGACCGGACCGACGAGTCCCGGGTCCCGCTCGAGGCCATCGTCCACCACCAGACGCAGCGCACCGCCGCCCACGTCGGCTGGCACGACCGCGGGGTCGTCGCCCCGGGCTTCGTGGGCGATCTGAACGTGATCGACCTCGACGGCCTCGCCTGTCGCATACCGCACCTCGTGCACGACCTCCCGGCGGGCGGCCGCCGTCTGATGCAGGAGGCCCGGGGCTACGAGTACACGGTGAAGCACGGCACGGTGACGTTCGAGGGCGGCCGGCACACGGGCGCGCTGCCCGGCGGCCTGCTCCGGGGCGCGCGTCCCGGGCCCTCCACCTGACCCGATCCGCGCTCAAGCCTCCCGAGTCCCGGCCCGATACCTGGGTCGGAAGCACTACTGGGAGGTAGCACACCGATGCGTCGTCTCACTGCCGCGTTCCTCGTCGGCACCGTCGCCCTCACCGCCGCTGCGTGCAGCGGCAGCGAATCCAAGCCCCTCTCCGCGAAGCGCGCGGCCTCGACGTCGAAGTCGACGTCGTCGACCACGCTCCCCTTCGCGTCCGACTCGCAGCACACGCCCGGGACCCTCACCGGCTTCGTCGGCGCCAAGGGCGACGCCCACGACGTGAAGTGCGCGAAGCACGGCGCGTCCTGGACCGCCGACGGCAAGTTGACCAACTCGTCGACGCACGCAGCGAAGTACCGCGTGTACGTGTCGTTCATGAGCGGCGCCACGACCGTCGGACTCACCGAGTTCGACTCGGAGAAGGTCCCGGCCAAGGCGACCGAGCCGTTCCGCGCCGGTGTGAAGGTCGCCGGTGACGATCTGCAGTGCGTGCTGCGCGTCGAACGCGCCGACGCCTGAACCAGACGTCCGCGGCGCGGACCACCCCCTCTTCCTGAGCGAGCCGCCGGCCTCCGGGCCGGCGGCTCGTCGCGTCCCGATTCGGCGCGTTTCCCCTGGTCAATCCAGGACTGAATCGAGGTAAACCCGCGGGGTCCAGGTGCCGAAGGCACTCCTCGTGAACGGACAGACCCGACCCTTCGCGCGCGGCCGTCGCGGCCGCGCGATCCTCCAGGTCATCGCGCTGACGATGCTCGCCGTGCCGGCGAGCACCATTCCCGTCGACGGCCCCGCGCGCATCGCCGGGGCCGACCCGGCGCCGGCACCGACCAACGTCACGAAGACGACGGCGGGGGCGCTCACGGCCGGCACGGTCCCCGACGGCGTGTGCAAGGCGACCGTCACCGCGGTCGGCGGTGGCGGCGCGAGCTCGTCGGCCGCCACCGGCGCCTCCGGTCTCGGCGGCTCGGGGGCGAGCATCACCGCGACGTTCCGCGTCGTCCCCGGTCAGAGCTACGGGGGCACCGTCGGCGCGGGGGCCGCGGCCCCGACCGCCGGCGCATCCGGAACCGCTCCCGGCGGCGCCGGTGACGGCTCCGGTGGCGCGGGCGGGACCATCGTCAGCGACCACCGCGGCGGTGGTGGCGGTGGCGGAACGTCGGTGAGCTTCGCCGGCACCAAGGTCCTCGTCGCCGGTGGTGGCGGTGGTGGCGGCGCGGCCCACCAGACCACGCCGGTCGGAGTCGGCGCCGCCGGCGGCGGCGGGTTCACCGGCATCGGCGCGGGTCTGGTCGCGATCGGCGGCACCGGGAACAGCGGGAGCGACGGCACGAACACCGTCACCGGCGGCACCGGTGGCCAGGCGGCCGCGGGTGGCGCGGGCGGTACGAACTCCGGCAGCGCGTCGTACAACGGCGTGGCGGGAACGGCCGGCGGGAACGGCGGCAACGGCGGGCCCGACCAGAACTACGACAGCGGTGGTGGCGGCGGTGGCGGCTTCACCGGCGGCGGGGGCGGCGCGTCCACGGTCGGCCAGTCACTCACGGGTGGTGGCGGTGGGGGCGGGGCCAGCTGGGTCCGGGGCACCTCGGTCGACGCCGCGGCGACGGTGCCGACGGGCATCACCGGGGCGAGCGGACCGGCGACGCCGACCGGGACCGCGGCCGGCAACACCGGCTCGATCGCGATCACCTGGCTCCCCTGCCAGTACGACCTCGCACTGACCAAGACCGTCTCCCCGGCGTCGGTCAACGCGGGCGGCAAGGCCACGTGGACCGTGACGGTCAAGAACAACGGCCCCGACGTCATGACGCGGGGCGACACGGTGACCCTCACCGACACGCTCCCCGCCGGCCCGAACGGCGCACCGACCCCGGCGTACAAGGTCACCGGCTTCACCGTCACCGCGGGCACGAGCTCGGGGGGCCTCGCATCGGGCACCCTCACGTGCTCGGGCGTCACGGTGGGCTCGGCCATGCCGTCGAGCACCACCTGCTCGCGCGCCTACAGCGCGCCCGGCGCCGGCGGTGCGCCGAGCGGCAGCACCCGCGGCCTCGACGTCGGCGAGCAGATCACGATCACGTACGAGCAGGTGATCTCGAGCCAGGCCGGCTGCAGCACGATCACGAACACCGCGACGGTCAAGGACCGCCCGGGCTCCACGTTCACCCCCACCACCGACACGGTGAACACGCCGCTGACGATCAACTGCTACGACCTCGCGGTCACCAAGAGCGCGGCGGTCTCCACCGTCGAGGCCGGTCAGTCGGTCACGTGGACCGTCACGGTGACCAACAACGGTCCCGGGCCGATGAGCGGACCGGACGACACGATCACGAATCCGCTGATCGTCACCGAGACGTTCCCGGGCTCGGGCGTCGGGACGTCCACCCTCACCGGCTCGACCGGTGGCGCCGGCACCTGCACCCTCGTGACGAGCACGGTCACGTGCACCGCGGGCCTCGCCGCGGGCGCGAGCCAGACCCTCACGTTCTCCACGCCCGTGAACGCGGGCACTGCGAACAACACCGTCCTCACGAACACCGCGACCGTCACCGACTTCAAGAGCGGTGACAGCAACGACAGCGCGTCGGCCAGCGTGACGGTGAAGGCCAAGCCGACCCTCAACCTGGCGAAGAGCGTCGTGTCCCGCGCCAACGCGGCCGACCAGTTCACCGTGGCGATCAAGAACGGGGCCACGACCACCGCGTCGGCCACGACCAGCGGCGCCGGCACCAGTGCCTCGACCGGCGCGACGACCCTTTCGTCGGGCACCACCTACACGCTCACCGACGCGATGGCCGCGGGCTCGACCTCGGTCATCGGGCAGTACACGAAGTCGATCAGCTGCTCGAACAGCACTGCGGGCTCCGCCACGGTGCTCCCGAGCGGCGCCGGTACGAGCTTCACCGTGACCCCGCAGGCCGGTGACGCGATCACCTGCACCTACTCGAACTCCCCGACGCCGCCGACCCTCACCCTCGCCAAGTCGGTGAGCAGTCGTTGGAACGCGGCCGACCAGTTCACCGTGGCGATCAAGAACGGTGCGACGACCACGGCGTCCGCGACGACCAGCGGGACCGGCACGAGCGCCACGACCGCGGCGACCGCCGTCACCGCCGGCACGACCTACACGCTCACCGAGGCCATGGCCGCGGGCTCGAGCTCCACGCTCGCCGACTACACGGGCTCGATCGCCTGCACGAACGCGACCACCGGGACCGGCACGACGCTGCCGAGCGGCACCGGGACCAGCTTCTCGATCACGCCCGCCGCCGGCGACGCGATCACCTGCACCATCACCAACGCGCCGGGCCCGCACCTCACGCTGCTGAAGAGCGTGGGATCGCGCGTGGTCGCGGCCGACCAGTTCACGGTCGCGGTCAAGAACGGCGCGACCACCGTGAGCTCGGGCACCACGACCGGCACGGGCACGAGCGCGTCGACCGGCTCGACCGCGCTGGCGGCCGGCACCACCTACACGCTGACCGACGCGATGGCCGCCGGTTCCACGTCGACCACCTCCGACTACCTGAGCTCGATCAGCTGCTCGAACACCGCGTCGGGGTCACCGACCACCCTGCCGAGCGGCAGCGGCACCAGCTTCTCGGTCACCCCCACGACCGGTGACGTCATCACGTGCACGATCACCAACACCGCCAAGCCGCACATCACGTTCGTGAAGTCGATCGCCTCGCGCTTCGCGGCGGCCGACCAGTTCACGGTGTCGATCACCCACGGGGCCACGACGGACGCGAGCGCGACCACCAGCGGCACCGGCGCGACGGCGACGACCGGCTCGACCGCGCTGACCGCCGGAACGACCTACTCCCTGTCCGAGGCGATGGCGGGCGGTTCCAGCTCCGCGCTGTCCGACTACCTCGGCTCGGTCAGCTGCACCAACACCGCCTCCGGATCCTCCACGGTCCTGCCGAACGGCACCGGGACGAGCTTCTCGGTGATCCCGGCCAACGGCGACAACATCACTTGCACCCTGACCAACACCTCCCGGCCGCACCTGACCCTGAACAAGTCCATCACCGCGCGCGCCAACTCGGCCGACCAGTTCGTCATCCAGGTCAAGAACGGCGCGTCACTGATCAACGCCGCGACGACGACCGGCACCGGGACGACCACCTCGACCGGCGCGACCAACCTGGCCACCGGCACCTCCTACACCCTCACCGAGGCGATGGCATCCGGTTCCGTGTCGGTCCTCGGCCAGTACGCCCCGTCGATCGCGTGCAGCAACACCGCGAGCGGCTCCTCGACCGTCCTGCCGAGCGGGAGCGGCACGTCGTGGACGGTGACGCCGCTCAGCGCCACCGACAACATCACCTGCACGATCACGAACACGCCGGGCACGGCGTCCCTGGGTCTGACCAAGAGCGCGTCACCCTCGAGCGGCGTGAACGTCGGCGCGACCGTGACGTACACCTACGGCGTCACCAACACCGGCACGCTCCCGCTGACCAACGTGACGGTCACCGACCCGCACACGGGCCTGTCGGCGATCACGTGCTCCCCGGCGCAGGGCTCGACCCTCGCGGCCGGCGCCACGATGTCCTGCACCGCGACGTACACGGTCACCCAGACCGACGTCGACGCCGGCTCGATCGTCAACATCGGCACGGTGACGGGCAAGGATCCGTCGAACAACACGGTGACGAAGATCGCGGGCGCGACGGTGACCGCCGCGCAGAGCGCCTCGTTCGCGCTGTCGAAGTCGGCGAGCCCGAGCACCGGCGTGGTCGCCGGTGACACCGTGACCTACACGATCTCCGGGAGCAACAACGGAACGGTCACGCTCCACAGCGTCAGCGTGAGCGACCCGCTCGTCAGCGGCCTCAGCTGCACGCCGACCACTCCCGCGACGCTCGCCCCTGCGGCCACCATCAGCTGCACCGGCACCCACGTGGTCACCCAGGCCGAGGTCGACGCGGGCAGCTTCGTCAACACCGCGACCATCAGCGGCCTGTCGCCGAGCAACACGCCGGTCGCCAAGACCGCGACCGCGACGGTGACCGCGAGCGCCGCCTCGTCGTTGTCCCTGACCAAGTCGGCGACCCCCACGTCGGGTGTCGTCGCCGGCGACAGCGTCGGCTACACGATCTCCGGTCGCAACACCGGCGCCGTGACCCTGCACAACGTGACCGTGAGCGACCCGCTCGTCAGCGGCCTCACCTGCACGCCCGCCGCCCCCGCGACGCTCGCCCCCAACGCCACCATCAGCTGCACCGGAACCCACGTGGTGACCCAGGCCGAAGTCGACGCGGGCAGCTTCGTCAACACCGCCACCATCAGCGGGCTCACACCGACCAACGGGCCGGTGAGCAAGACCGCGAACGCCACGGTCACCGCCGCCACCACCGCCTCGCTCTCGCTCACCAAGTCGGCAAGCCCGAACAGCGGCGTGGTCGCGGGCAGCACCGTGACCTACACGATCTCCGGCCGGAACACGGGAGTGGTCACGCTCCACAACGTGGCCGTGAGCGACCCGCTCGTCAGCGGGCTGTCCTGCACCCCGACGACGCCCGCGACGCTGGCTCCCAACGCCACCATCAGCTGCACCGGCACCCACGTGGTGACCCAGGCCGAGGTGAACGCGGGCAGCTTCGTCAACACCGCCACCGTCAACGGCCTCACCCCCACCAACGCGCCGGTCAGCAAGACGGCCAGCGCCACTGTCACGGCCACGCAGACCGCGTCACTCGGTCTGACCAAGGTCGCGACGCCGAACACCAACGTGGTGGTGGGTGACGTCGTCACCTACACCTACACCGGCTCGAACACGGGCACGGTCACGCTCCACAACGTGACGGTCACCGACCCGCACGCCGGCCTCTCGACGATCGGCTGCACTCCCGCCGCGCCGGCGACGCTCGCGCCGAACGCGACGATCAGCTGCACCGCGACCTACACCGTCACCCAGGCCGACGTCGATGCCGGCAGCATCGTGAACACCGGCACGATCAGCGGGCTCGACCCGGCCAACGCCGCGGTCAGCAAGACCGCGGGCGCGACGGTGACGCCGCGGCAGAACGCGTCGCTCAGCCTCACCAAGACCGCGTCGCCGAACGCCAACGTCGTGGCCGGCACCGTGGTCACCTACTCGTTCGCCGGGCGCAACACCGGTGACGTCACGCTCCACCACGTGGGCGTGACCGACCCGATGAGCGGCCTCTCCGGCGTGAGCTGCAGCCCGGCCGCGCCGGCGACGCTCGCGCCGAACGCGACCATCGCCTGCACCGCGACCTACACGGTCACCCAGGCCGACGTCGACGCCGGCTCCATCCACAACACCGCGACGATCTCCGGCCAGACCCCCGCCAACGTGCTGGTGAGCGCCTCCGGCGCGGCCACCGTCGGCGCCGACCAGACCGCGAGCCTCGGGCTCACCAAGACCGCCACCCCCGCCACCGGCGTGGTGGCCGGCGACACGGTCACCTACACGATCACCGGGACCAACACCGGCACGGTGACGCTGCACAACGTCACCGTCAGTGACCCGTTCGCCGGCGCGCTCAGCTGCGCGCCGGTCCCGCCGGTGTCGCTCGCGCCGACCGCGACGATCACGTGCACCGCCACGCACGTCGTGACCCAGGCCGAGGTCGACGCCGGCAGCTTCGTCAACACCGCCACGATCAGCGGTCTCTCGCCGACCAACGGCCCCGTGACCAAGAACGCCTCGAAGACGGTCACGGCGAACCAGACCGCGACGCTCGGCCTCACCAAGTCGGCGACGCCGAGCAGCAACGTGGTCGCCGGTGACGTCGTCACCTACGCGTTCCACGCCACCAACACCGGCACCGTCACGCTCCACAACGTGGCCGTCACCGACCCGATGAGCGGCCTCTCCGCGGTGAGCTGCACCCCGGCTGCGCCCGCCACCCTCGCCCCCGGCGCCGCGATCGACTGCACGGCCACCTACACCGTGACCCAGGCCGACGTCGACGCCGGCAGCATCCACAACACCGCCACGGCGAGTGGGCTGTCGCCCGCGAACGCACCCGTCACGACCAACGCCTCGAAGACCGTGACCGCGAAGCAGGTCGCGAGCGTCGGCTTCGTGAAGTCGGGCACGCCCGACGGCGTCGTGGCCGGCCAGGTCGTCACCTACACGCTGACCGGCACCAACACCGGCACCGTGACCCTTTACCACGTGACCGTGACCGACCCGATGAGCGGCCTCTCCGCGGTCGCCTGCGTCCCGGCGGCACCGGCGACCCTCGCCCCGGGCGGGACGATCACCTGCACCGCGACGTACACCGTCACCCAGGCCGACGTCGACGCCGGCAGCATCGTGAACACCGCGACGATCCACGGGCTCGACCCGGGCGACACGCCGGTCACGAAGTCCGCGGGCACGACCATCCACGCCGACCAGGTGGCGAGCCTCGCGTTCACCAAGACCGCGTCACCGAACAACAACGTGGTCGCCGGTGACGTCGTCACCTACACGTTCCACGGCACCAACACCGGCACGGTCACCGTCCACCACGTGACCGTCACCGACCCGATGAGCGGCCTCTCGGCGATCACCTGCCTCCCGGCCGCGCCCGCCACCCTCGCGCCGAACGCGACCATCACCTGCACCGCCACCCGCACGGTCACGCAGGCCGACGTCGACGCCGGCAGCATCGTGAACACCGCGACCGTCGGCGGGCTCGACCCGAACGGCACCCCGGTCACCCAGACCGCGTCGACGACGGTCACCGCCGACCAGTCGGCCGGCCTCGCGCTCACCAAGACCGCGTCGCCGACCAGCGGGGTCGTCGCCGGGGACGTCGTCACGTACTCGTTCCACGGCGCCAACACCGGCCACGTGACGCTGCACGGCGTGACGGTGACCGACCCGATGGGCGGCCTCTCGGCGATCACCTGCACGCCGGGCGCGCCCGCCACCCTGGCGCCGAACGCGACGATCGACTGCACCGCGACCTACACGGTCACCCAGGCCGACGTCGACGCCGGCTCGATCGCGAACACCGCGACCGTCAGCGGGCGGACGCCGGGCAACCTGCCGGTAAGCCAGGACGCGGCGGCGACCGTGACCGCCGACCAGGCCGCGTCGCTCTCGCTCACGAAGACCGCGTCGCCCGACACCGGCGTCGGCGCCGGTGACGTCGTGACGTTCTCGATCCACGGCGCCAACACCGGCAGCGTCACCCTGCACGGCGTGCACGTGACCGACACGCTCCCGGGCGTTTCGGCGCTCGCGTGCAGCCCGACCCTGCCCACGAGCCTCGCCCCCGGCGCCACCGTGGACTGCACCGCCACGTACACGATCGCCCAGGCCGACGTCGACGCCGGTGGCCTCACCAACCACGCCGACGTCACCGGCCTCGACCCGTCGGGCGCGACCGTCACCCAGGGCGCCGACGCGACCGTCTCGGCCCTGCAGGTCGAGTCGCTGGGGCTCACGAAGACCGCGTCGCCGACCGGCGGCGTGGTCGCCGGCGACGTCGTCACCTACACCTTCACCGCCACGAACACCGGCACGGTCACGGCCCACTCGGTCACCGTCAGCGACCCGATGCCGGGCCTGTCCCCGCTCACCTGCTCACCCGCGGCGGGCGCCGCGCTGGCGCCCCTCGGGACGATGGCCTGCACCGCGACCTACACGGTCACCCAGGCCGACGTCGACGCCGGCAGCATCGTGAACACCGCGGGCGTCCTCGGCACCGCGCCGAACGGCGACCCGATCGGTGACACCGCAGGCGCGACGGTCACCACCGCCTCGAGCTCCGACCTCACGTTCTCGAAGTCGGCGACGCCGGTGACGGGAGTCGTGGCGGGCGACGTGGTCACGTACTCGTTCCACGGCACGAACACCGGTGCGGTGACGCTCCACGGCGTGACCGTGACCGACGCGATGCCCGGCCTCTCGGCGATCGGCTGCACCCCGGCCGCGCCGGCGCACTTGGCCCCGGGCGCGTCGATCGACTGCACGGCGACCCACACGGTCACCCAGGCCGACGTCGACGCCGGCACGATCCAGAACACCGCGACGCTGAGCGGGCTCACGCCCACCAACGTCCCGGTGACCCGGAACGCGTCGTTCACCGTGACGCCGTCGCACGCGGCCGGCCTCTCGCTCACCAAGAGCGCGTCGCCGAGCAGCGGCGTGGTCGCCGGCGACGTCGTCACGTACACGATGACCGCGACCAACACGGGGGCGACGACCCTCGACCCGGTCACCGTCAGCGACGGGCTCGTCGGCATGTCGCCGCTCTCGTGCACGCCGGCCAACGGCTCGGGCCTCGCCCCCGGCGCCTCGATCACCTGCACCGGCGACGACACGGTCACCCAGGCGGACGTCGACGCCGGCAGCATCCACAACACCGCAGACGTCACCGGTCTCGACCCGTCGTCGAACCCGGTGCACGCCACGGCCACCGCGACGGTCACCGCGCAGACCACCAACAGCCTCGGGTTCACCAAGACCGCGTCCCCGAGCTCGGGCGTCGTGGCGGGTGACGTCGTGACCTACACCTTCACGACGCACAACACCGGCACCACCACCTTGCACGCGGTGGCGGTCACCGACCCGAAGCCGGGCCTCTCGGCGATCACCTGCACGCCGGGCGCGCCGGCGATGCTCGCTCCCGGCGCCACCCAGACCTGCACCGCCACCTACACCGTGACCCAGGCCGACGTCGACGCCGGCTCGATCACCAACACGGCGACGGCGCACGCGACCCCGCCGGTCGGTGGCCCGTTCACCCAGCCCTCGACCGCCACCGTCACCACCGACACGAGCGCCGGACTCGGCTTCACCAAGACCGCGTCACCCACCTCGGGCGTGAAGGTCGGCGACGTCGTCACCTACACGTTCACCGGCACCAACACCGGCTCGGTGTCGGTCCACGGCGTCACGGTCACCGACCCGATGAGCGGCCTGTCCGCGATCTCGTGCACGCCGGCGACCCCGGCGACGCTCGCGCCGAACGCGACGATCACCTGCCACGCCACCCACACGGTCACGCAGGCGGACGTCGACGCCGGCTCGATCGTGAACACCGCGACGATCGGCGGGCTCGACCCGTCGGGCGCGCCGGTGACGAACACGGCCGGTGCGACCGTCACCACCGACAACTCGGCGAGCATCGCGTTGAGCAAGGCGGCGACGCCGACCAGCAACGTCGGACTCGGCGACGTCGTCACCTACACCATGACGGCCACGAACACCGGCTCGGTCTCGCTGCACGGCGTGACCGTGACCGACCCGATGCCGGGCCTCTCGGCGCTCACCTGCACGCCGGCGGCAGGCGGGACGCTGGCCGCCGGTGCCACCATGACCTGCACCGCCACGCACACGGTCACGCAGGCCGACGTCGACGCCGGCACCATCGTCAACACGGCGACGGTCGACGCGCTCGATCCGCAGAACGTCCCGGTGAACGACAGCGCGAGCCGCACGGTCCTCGTCGGCCAGCGCTCGAGCCTCTCGCTCGTGAAGACGGCCGCCCCGGCGGTCGACGTCGGCGCGGGCGACACCGTCACCTACTCGTTCCTGGTCACCAACACCGGCAGCGTCTCGGCGCACGACGTGGTCGTCACCGATCCGATGCCCGGCCTCTCGGCGCTCACCTGCACCCCGGCGGCGCCTGCGGTGCTGAGCCCCGGCGCCACGATGACCTGCACCGCGACCTACGTCGTCACCCAGGCCGACGTGAACGCCGGCTCGATCGTGAACACCGCGACCGCGAGCGGGCTCGACCCCGCGAACAACCCGGTGGCCGACTCGGCGAGCGCCACGGTCACCGCGAACCAGGTCACCGCGCTCTCGTTCACCAAGACCGCCGCGCCCGCGACCGGGGTCAAGCCCGGTCAGGTCGTCACCTACACCATGACCACGCGCAACACCGGCACGGTGACGGTCGACAACGTGACGATCGCCGACCCGATGCCCGGCCTCTCGCCGCTCGACTGCACGCCGGCCCAGGGCGCGAGCCTCGCCCCTGGCGCCTCGATGACCTGCACGGCCACCTACACGGTGACCGCGGCGGACGTCGACGCCGGTCGCATCGACAACACCGCGACGGTGTCGGGCGACAGCATCAACGGCCACCCGGCGTCCAACGCCTCGACTGCGATCGTCCCGACCGCCACGAGTGCCGACGTCGACCTGAGCAAGAAGCTGGCGAGCAGCGCCGACGGCGTGGCGACCTGGGTCCTCACCGTGACCAACACCGGCACCGGGCCGTACCCGGGTCCGTTCACGGTCACCGACCCGCTGCCGGACGGCCTGCTCTTCCAGTCCGCCGCCGGCGACGGGTGGGCGTGCACCGGCACCACGACGATCAGCTGCACGCACACCGACGCCCTCCCCGTGGGCGGCGCCGCGAGCGTCACGATCGTCACGCAGGTCACCGGCTCCGGCTCGATCACCAACACCGCGTCGATGGACGTGGGCGGCAAGGCGGTCGAGTCGGCGGCGAAGGTCCCGGCGCCGACCGGTGGGTTCGCGTTCACCGGCGCCGAGGCCGAGCGCTACGCCCTCGTCGGCCTCTTCCTGATCCTCGCCGGCTGGTTCGTCGTGTTCACCTCCCGAAAGAAGCGTCACACCCTGAGCCGCCCGGACACCGACAGATTCTGAGCCGCCCGGACACCGACAAATTCTGAGCCGCCCGGACGTCCCGGCACCGGACTGATAGCCCGGTACCGGGACTCCCGGCGACGAGCGCTCTTGGAGCGGCTCAGCCATCAAACCCTGAGCCGCCCGGACGTCCTGGCGCCGGACTGATAGCCCGGTGCCGGGACTCCTGGCAGTCGACGCCTGGAGCGGCTCAGCCATCGCGCGTTCCGGTGACCCGCTGGAGGGGTCCCGGAACGCGGGATGCGCAGTGGCCGTAACCTCCGCGCTCATGACTGAGTTCGGCGGCGTGATCGGTGACAGCTGGCGGGAGTCGACGGCGTGGTGGCCGCCGGATCCGGAACCGCCCGCGGGCGCGCCCAACGTCGTGCTGATCGTGCTCGACGACGTCGGCTACGCCCAGCTCGGCTGCTACGGCTCCGACATCGCGACGCCGGTGATCGACGGACTGGCCGACGGTGGTGTCCGCCTCACCCGGTTCCACACCACCGCGCTCTGCTCCCCCACCCGTGCGTGCCTGCTCACCGGGCGCAACCACCACTCCAACGGCATGGCACGCGTCGCCGACCTCGCCGTCGGCTTCCCCGGGTACAACGGCATCATCCCGCGGGAGAACGGCTTCCTCTCCGAGATCCTCGCGACGCACGGCTACGTGCCCCTCGCGGTCGGCAAGTGGCACCTCACCCCGCAGGACGAGATCCACTTCGCCGCGCCACGCGATTCGTGGCCGTGCGGACGCGGGTTCCGCCACTGGTACGGGTTCCACGGCGGTGAGACCCACCAGTTCGTGCCGAGTCTCTTCCGCGACCACACCGCGATCCGGCCCCTGGCGACGCCGGCCGAGGGGTACCACCTCACCGAGGACCTCGCCGACCAGGCGATCGGGATGCTCCACGCGCTGCGGTCGGCCGAGCCCGACGCGCCGTTCTACCTCCACTTCGCGACGGGTGCCTGCCACTCGCCGCACCACGCGCCCGAGGAGTACCGCGAGCGGTACCGCGGTCGGTTCGACGACGGATGGGACGTCTGGCGCGAGCGCACGTTCGCGCGTCAGCAGACCATGGGACTGCTGCCGGAGGAGACCACGCTGTCGCCCCGGCCCCACTGGGTGCCGGCGTGGGACGACCTCGAGCCGGAGGACCGCGCGGTCGCCGCCCGGTTCATGGAGTGCTTCGCCGCGTTCCTCAGCCACACCGACGAGCAGATCGGCCGGGTGCTCGACGCGATCGAGGCGCTCGGGGAGATGGAGAACACCATCGTCGTGCTCGTCTCCGACAACGGCGCGTCGTCCGAGGGCGGCGTGCTCGGATCGATCAACGACGCGCGCATATGGAACGGCGTGCCCGCGGGCCCGAACGAGCTCCGCCGCCGCATCGACGAGATCGGCACCGAGACCGCCCACAACAACTACCCCTGGGGCTGGACCATGGCGGGCAACACGCC
This sequence comes from Actinomycetes bacterium, assembly GCA_029781935.1. GTDB lineage: Bacteria > Actinomycetota > Actinomycetes > S36-B12 > CAIYMF01 > Longivirga. The sequence continues at coordinate 60,324 of JAKOVT010000077.1, forward strand.
GTTCCGGCGCTGGAAGCGGGAGGTGCACGAGGGTGGGATCGCCGATCCGTGCATCCTGCACTGGCCGCGCGGGATCGCGGCACGCGGCGAGCGACGATCGCAGTTCGCGCACGCCATCGACGTCCTGCCGACGCTGCTCGAGCTGATCGGCGTCGACCCGCCGGCCGAGCTCGCCGGCGTTCGCCAGTCGCCGATCGAGGGCACGAGCTTCGCCTACCTCCTCGACGCGCCCGACGCGCCCGAGCGCCACACCACCCAGTACTTCGAGATGCTCGGCTCGCGCGGCATCTACCACGAGGGATGGAAGGCGGTGACGTTCAAGCCGCTCGGCGCGATGTACGACGACGGCCTCGATCCCGACGCGCCGTTCGCCGACGACGAGTGGGAGCTCTACGACGTGCGCGTCGACCCGACCGAGACGCGCGACCTCGCCGCGGAGGAACCCGAGCGGCTCGCCACCATGATCGACCTCTGGTGGACCGAGGCCCGGCGGTACCAGGTCCTCCCGCTCGACAACCGGCCCGTCGCCGCGCTCCTCTCGCCCCGACGACCGTTCCAGGACCGGACGTCGGCGATCTACCGCCCGTCGGACCAGTGGGTGCCGGAGGAGAACGCGATCAACGTGCGGGCCCGCACGCACGAGCTGCGCGCGCACCTCACCGTCGAACTCGAGGGCGGCCCCCCCGAGGGCGTCCTGCTCGCGATGGGGACGGTGCTCGGCGGCTGGTCGTTCCACCTGCTGGACGGCCGTCCGCGCTACGTCTCCAACTACGTCGGCCGCGACACCTACGTCGTGACCGCGGAGGAGGCCGTGGGGCCCGGCGCGCACGTGGTCACGATGCGCTTCGACGCACGACCCGACCTCTCGGGCACCGTCCACCTGCTCATCGACGGGCGCGAGGTGGGCACCGGCGAGGTTGCCCGCACCACGCCCGTCCGCCACTCGATCGCGGGCGGTGGGATCACCTGCGGCTGGGAACAAGGGCCGCCGGTCGGTCCCGGCTACGCCGCGCCGTTCGAGTGCACCGCGCGCCTCGACCGCGTGGAGGTCGAGGTCCTCACCGCCGCCCCGCCCGTCGACCCCGAGGCGCACCTCGCCGCGGTCATGGCCGAGCAGTAGCGCCGCCCCTCCCCATCCGACGCGCGAACCGCGCCCAAAGAGAACCGCTTTGCGCGCGCAAAGCGGTCCGGAAAGGTCGCGATTCGCGCGTGGGTTCGGCCGCCGAGGCGACTCAGGCGTCGCGCAGGGCGGCGGCGAGCACGCCGAAGCGGTCGAACGTGGCGCGGTCGGAGCGGTACGTGAGCCCGGCGTGGTACAGGACGGGCTGGACGTCGAGGCCGGCGGCGCGCAAGGGCTGCATCCGCTGCGCGATCCGGTCGGGCATCTCCGCCCACGCGCCCTCGACCATGAAGTGCCCGAGGATCTCGTCGTCGATCACCGCGCCCATGCCGGCCATGTCACCGGCCTTCTGTGCGGCGCGCAGCGCCTCGGTCGTGCCCGGCCGGCCGATCTGCTCGAAGACGAACGAGTAGTTCGGCGTCGAGCCGTAGAAGCCGACCATCGTGCGCGTGGTCTCGCGCCACTGCGCCCGCTCCTCCGCGGTGTCGCCGGCCGCGGTGAACACCGGCACGAACGCGGTGAAGCCGTCGAGCGATCCGGATCCGTGGCCGCGGACCCGCCCCTCACGCAGGTTCGGCAGGAGCGTCGTCTCGTGATAGGTCGGCGAGTTGAGCGGGTGCACGTGGACGCCGTCGGCGACCTCACCGCTCATGCGCAGCATCCACGGGTTGACCGCGGCGAGGTCGACGGTCGGGTCCGCGACGTCGATCGGTCCCGGGGACCACATCGCCGGCAGCAGCGAGAGGTCGTAGAAGTCGCCGTGGTGGTCGAGCTTCCCGCCGCGGAAGCCGGCGAAGCACGCCTTCACCGCGAGCACGTAGTCGCGCAGCCGTGGTCCCGGGTGCTCGAACTCGGAGCCGTAGCGGCGCTCGATGTGCGCACGCACCTGGGTTCCCAGCCCGAGCCGGAACCGGCCGCCGGTGGTCTCCGCGAGCTCCCACGCCGTCGCCGCCGTCACCATCGGACTCCGCGGGAACGCCACCGCGACGCCGGTCGCGTAGTCGAGGTCGAGCCCCGCCGCCGCCGCGGCACCGACCGAGAGGTACGGCGTCCGGCCGGACTCGGTCACCACCAGGCCGGCGAAGCCCGCCGCCGCGGCGGCGCGGGCCTGATCGACGAAGCGGTCGAGCCGCTGCCCGCCGGTCATCACGTGGACCTTCATCCGTCTGCTCCTCGTCGTGGGCGCGCCCGGCGGCGCGGCGCCGCCACGTTGGCGTGCACCACGTCGAATGCGCAATCCCGCCGGAGGTCGACGCCCGCGGTCATTCAAGAAGAACCCCGCATACAGTCGATATCCGTACAAGAACCTCAGGAGGTCCGGTTCATGCAGCAAGGGATCGGCGCGTTCCTCCGCGCCAAGGTCGCCGTCGCCGTCGTGGCGTTCGTCTCGCTCACCGGGGTCGCCGCGGCTGCGGCCGTGGTCGACACGCCCGGCTCGCCGCCGCCCGGCGACGGGGTGACGACCACCAGCACGACCTCCGCAGTGCCGGGTGACGACACCACGACCACCACTACCAGCCTGCCGGTGGACGAGTCGACCACCACCACGACGACTCATCCCGCCGGCGCGGACCCGGCGGCGCCGACCCCGGCGTGCGAGACGCACGGCGCGCGGGTGTCGAAGGTCGCGCACGACACGCCGCCCGGGCCCGGCCACGGCGCGGCCGTGTCCGCCGCCGCCCACGACCACGAGGGCGAGTGCGAGCCGGACGGTACCGAGGCGACCACCCCGCCGCCGCCGTCGTCGTCGGCACCGATGGCCGGAGACGACGGGCCGGAGCCGGAGTCGGAGCACCCCGGCGGGCCGACCGCATCGCCCACCGGTGGCGCGCCGACGCCGGCGGTCGAGCGCGGCGGTCACGGCGACCGCGGAGGTCACGGAGGCGACTGACGCCGAGCGGGCCTAGAGTCGCCGGCCATGCCGGTGACCGAGATCCCGCTCGTCCCCGTCCCCGCGGCTCCGGCCGGTCACGTGTACCGGCGCATCACCGTCGATCCGTGGTCGGGCGCGTGCGGGGCGGTGATCTCCGGCGTCGATCTCGCCGCGGGACCCGACGACGAGACCGTGGCCGAGATCCGCCGGGCGCTGCTCGACCACCTGGTGATCTTCTTCCGGGACCAGGCGCTCGACGCCGACGCCCAGGCCGCCTGCTCGCGCCGCTTCGGCCCGTACAGCCCGGTGCCGTTCATCGAGCCGATCGCGGGCCATCCCGAGGTCATCGCGGTGGTACGCGAGGCCAGCGAGACCCAGGGCTTCGCGTTCGGCGGGATCTGGCACTCGGACTTCTCGATCCTGCCCGAACCACCGATGGGGTCGATCCTCCATGCGCTCGAGGTCCCGCCGTTCGGCGGCGACACGCTCTGGGCCAATCAGTACCTCGCGTACGAGACACTGTCGCACGGCCTGCAGCGGACCCTGCGCGGACTCTCCGGCGTCCACAGCGCACGCGACGCCTACTCGCCGAAGATGCAGTCGGTCCACGACCTCTTCCGGGGCATGACCGTTCGGACCGACGAGTCGGCCAACCGCACGCAGCACCACCCCGTCGTGCGCCGCAACCCCGAGACCGGACGTGACGCCCTGTACGTGAACCAGCAGTACACGGTGGGGATCGCCGACTGGTTCCCGGCGGAGCAGCGCGCGCTCCTCGACCACCTCTTCGCGCACGCCACCCAGGACGCGTTCACGTGCCGCTGGCGGTGGGCCGTCGGCGACGTGGCGTTCTGGGACAACCGGGTCGTGCAGCACATGGCGATGGGCGACGTACGCGGCCACCGCCGGGCGATGCACCGCACCACGGTCGCCGGCGAAGCACCGATCCCCGCGCCCGATCGCGACACCGACCGGTCATGACCGCGCGTCCGCCCGCACGGCGCGACCGAGCCGCGGCGAAGCGGAGACGAGCCGTTCCGGAGCGTCCCGATCCACACGCCACTGTGCACCACCGAGCGGAGGAACCGAAGCGATGAGCACGGCGATCGTCACCGGCGCGTCGGGAGGGATCGGGCTGGAGATCGCGCGGGTCCTCGCGCCGGACCACGACCTCGTCCTCGTGGCGCGCTCCGCCGACAAGCTCGAGCAGATCGCCGGCGAGCTCGGTGGCGCGCAGGTGCTGGCGGCGGACCTGGCGACCACCGCCGGCGTGCGTGCGGTGACCGGCGCCCTGGCCGACGTCGACGTGCTCGTCAACAACGCGGGCATCGGTGACTTCGGCCCGTTCGCGGAGGCCGATCCCGACCGGACCGAGCGGATGATCCAGCTCAACGTCACGTCGCTCACGGCGCTGACGCGGCACTACCTGCCGGGCATGCTGGCGCGCCGACACGGCCGGGTCCTGAACGTCGCGTCCACCGCGTCGTTCCAGCCCGGGCCGTTGATGGCCGTCTACTACGCGACGAAGGCGTACGTGCTGTCGTTCTCCGAGGCGCTGACCGAGGAGACGCGCGGCAACGGAGTGACGGTCACCGCGCTCTGCCCGGGACCGACCGCGTCGGGGTTCCAGGCCGCGGCCGAGATGGAGTTGTCGCCGCTCGTCGCGAACCGCAAGCTCCCGACGAGCGCCGAGGTCGCGGCGTTCGGCGTGAAGGCGATGGAACGCGGCGACGCCGTCGCGATCCCCGGGGTGATGAACAAGGTCATGGCGGAGTCGGTGCGGTTCTCGCCCCGCTTCGTGACCCGGCGCATCGTGCACCGCATGCAGGCCACCAAGCCGGGCGCGAGCTGATCGGCGTCAGGTCCACCCGTCCGCGTGCCGGCGGAAGGGCGCATCGAGGCTCACCCCGCGCAGCAGCAGGACCTCGGCGACGACGAAGCCGACCCCGACGACCACGATCGTGAGCGCGGCCAGCACGTACGCGAGGCCGATCCGCACGATGTGCAGTCCGTCGGCCCGGTCGATCGTGGTGGTCGCGAGGACGACCGTGAAGCCGAGCACCAGCACGAGGATCGCACCGGTCACCAGTCCGGGGAGCCCCTCGTGGACCCGGGGCGAACCGGTCCCGCGCGCGTGCACGAGCACGGCGCACACGCCGAAGGTCCAGATCCCCACCACCGCGAACGCGCTGATCGCGTCGCTCGGTCGGTGCCAGCCGGCCGCGAGCGTCATCGTCGCGATGCCGGCGGCGTAGAGCGCACCGAGGGTCGCGGCGAGCGGTCGGAGCCGGACCGGCACGACGACGACCAGTGCGGCGGCGAGTGACGCCGCCACGGTGCTGTGGCCGCTGGGCAACGTGTTGAAGCTGATCACGTGGTTGTGGAGGAGATCCGGCCGCTGGACGATCCACTTGACGACCTGGGTCGTCACGTTGGCACCGACGATCAGCGCCGCGACGCCCGCACCGAGATGCCAGCGGCCGCGGACGAGCGCCACCGCGACGAGTGACGCGCCGAATACTGCGAGCGATCCCACGGAGATGGTGTGCAGCAGCTCGTTGGACCGTGCCGCGGTCCGCGCCCGTTGCACCACCCGTTGTCCGGAGAGCGCGGCGTCGTCGAGCCGCTGCCCCGAGCGCGTCCACACGAACACCACGGTGAGGACGACGAGCACGGCTGCGCACAGGATCGCGGCGACGACGAGGCGGTGCACGATGCGGTCGCGGCGGGCGCGCTCCTCGGCGGACGCGGCCGGCGGCACGGCGGAGGCGATGGTCGGCGACCTCGTTTCGGGGAACCTGCGAGGATCGGTCCGTGCACCCGCTCGACAACCCGGTCTGGCACGCGCTGGTCGGACCGCAGGCCACGGTAGCCGAGGGTCGCGGTGGCGCCCGCCGCTACCACCCCGACTACGCCGTCTTCGCGGCCGTGCCCGACGACGCCCGGGCGTCCGACTGGGACGACCTGCGCGCGCTCGCGGCGCCCACCGGTGCGCACGTGATGCTCCATGCCGCGGGGCGCCCCGACTCGTGGACCGAGCTCGGGACGTTCCCGGTGCTGCAGATGACCTGGACCCGGCCCGGCGTCGCCCCCGAGCCCGGGCGCGGACCGGGAGCGCCCGTCGATCTGGACCCGACGCACCGCGCCGCACTCGGCGACCTGGTCGTCCGGACCGAGCCCGGACCGTGGCTGCCCCGCACCGCGGAGCTCGGTGCGTTCGTCGGCGTCATCCGCGACGGAGTGCTCGTCGCCGCGGCGGGCCAGCGCATGCGGCTCGCCGATGCCGTCGAGATCAGCGCGGTGTGCACCGATCCGGCCTGGCGCGGGCAGGGCCTCGCCGCGGCGGTGACGACCGTGATGGCCCGGCGCATCGCCGGGACGGGACGGACGCCCTTCCTGCACGTGCGGGCGGACAACGACGCCGCCCGCCGGGTCTACGAGCGCATCGGCTTCACGGTGCGGACCGAGCTGTCGGGCGGGGCGTACGCCGCGGCCGACTCTCGTACCGGATCGTGACCGTCGGCCGCGAATCCGCGTCACGGCACCCGGCCGCGCGGCAGTCGAGCAACGGCGCGAGCTCCTGCGCCAACCGGATCTGCGTCTCGCGCGTCACGCGCGTGTACACGTTGTGCAGCTGGAAGGGGTCGCGTCGCAGGTCGTACAGCTCACGCTCACCGTCGGGATATTCGACGTAGGTGTACGTGTCGGTGCGCACCCCGTGGTACTCCGGGATGATGTCGGGGTCGATGATGCCCTGCCCGTACCGGTGCCGGTGGTGGTGGTGACGACGATGGGACGAGCCCGACGGCGACGGCTGGAGCGGCGTGTCCTCCTGGTCGCGGTCCTCCGGCTCGAGCGGGAGCCGCGGTGAGCGTGGGGTCACCCCCTGCTCGGGCCAGTGCTCGATGAGGTAGGCCTTCCTCGGGAACGGACGTACGCCTCCCGTGAGCACCTTCGCGAACGAACGGCCGTCGACGAAGACCCGCGGCGTCACGCCCGCCAGCTGTGCGAAGGTCGGCGCGAAGTCGACGTTGCCCACGAGCGCACCCGTCGCCCGCCGCGCCGGCACGTCCGGGCCGCGGGCCACGAGTGGCACCCGGACGTCCGTGTCGAACGCGGTCTGTTTGCCGGCCGGCAGCCGGTACTGCCCCTGGTGGAAGCCGTTGTCGCTCGTGAACACCACGTAGGTCCGATCGAGCTCGTGAAGGGCGCGCAGCTGGTCGACCAGCGCGACGACCGCCCGGTCGACCGCCCGCAGCGACTCCCGCCGACGCTGGAACAACGCGGTGGTCCGGGTGATCTCCCGGGCCGTGAGCGGAGGGACGCGCTGCAGCCACCGCGGCTCGGTGCGCCGGCGCGGCGGGTCGAACGCGGGCGTACGCGGGAGGGCCAGACCGTCGAGGGTGTGCGCGTCACGGGGCGCCGGCGTCGCCGGCCGGTGCGGTGCGTAGACCGCGAGGTCGAGGAAGAACGGCCGGTGGGCGCGGTGCGCGGCGTCGATGAACCGCTGCGCGTGCCGCAGGTACACGTCAGTGCCGTAGTCGGCGGCTCGGTGCCCGTGCCGCTCGAGGTGACCGTTCACCGAGAGCGTGTAGTCGAACTGGGTGTAGGGCTGGCCCGCGACGGGGGACACGAAGTCGGTCCAGCCCGGCGGCACGTAGTGCAGGCCGGCGGTGTTCGGGAAGCCGTTCAGGTACTTGCCGATCAACGCGGTGTCGTAGCCCCGCCGCCGGAGCCATGTCGCGATCGTCGAGCGCTCGTCACCGTAGCGGTATGCGGTCTCGAAGCCGCCGTTGGACCCGCCGTTGGTGAGCACGTTCGTGTTGTGCGCGTACTGGCCGCGCAGGATGCTCGTCCGGGACGGGCAACAGAGCGACACGCTCACCATCGCACGGGTGAACCGGAGCCCGTGGTCGGTGATCGACTTCTTCACGCCCGGCATCGAGTGCAGATCGGCCCGCGTCATGTCGTCGGCGAGGACGAACAGGATGTTGGGGCGGGCCACGGTCGACGCGGCGCGGGCACGAGCGGGTCCGGGGACCACGACCGCCGTGAGCGCGACGACGAGGAGCGCCCCGGCGATCCCGACCCGTCGCCCGGACCTGGGGGCACTGTGGGACACGGCCGGGCATTGTGGCCGATGGACTGGCTACCGTCCGATCATGAGCACCGAGACCCGGTCCTGGACGGTCGGCGACACCCGCATCACCAGCGTCGTCGAGGACGAGACGGCCCACATCCCACCGGAGTTCTTCTTCCCGGCCGGCACCGCCGAGGGCGTCGCCGCGCACGCGTGGGTGCTCGACGGCGGCGACTGGGCGGACGCGGACGGCAACATCACGCTGCGGGTGCAGGCACTCGTGATCGAGGCCGGTCACCGCACCGTGCTCGTCGACCCGTGCGTGGGCAACGGCAAGACCCTCGCCCTCCCGTTCTGGAACGACCAGGACTGGCCCTTCATGGACCGCTTCGCGGCGGCCGGCTTCGCGCCGGAGCGGATCGACACCGTGGTGCACACCCACCTCCACGCCGACCACGTCGGGTGGGACACGCACCGGGACGGCGACGACTGGGTCCCGACGTTCACCTCGGCGCGCTACCTGTACACGCACGGTGAGCTCGACTTCTCGAACGCGATGGCGGGGGACGCGGTCGAGACCGAGTCGGTCCGCCCCGTCTTCGCCGCCGGCCTCGCCGACGTGATCGCCGACGACGCCGACCTCGGCGACGGGCTCCGGCTCGAGCCGTCGCCGGGCCACACGCCGGGTCACGTGTCGCTGTGGGTCGAGTCCGGAGGAGCGCGGGCCCTGATCAGCGGCGACTTCCTCCACCATCCGGTGCAGTGCGCCGAACCCGACTGGGCCGAGGTCGGCGACGCGGACGAGGCGCTCGCGCGGGAGACCCGTCATCGGATGCTGCGGATCGCCGCCGAGTCGGGTGCGCTGTTCGTGGGGACGCACTTCGCCGGCCGCCCCGCCGGGCGCGTCGTCGCCGACGGCGCGGTCTGGCGCTTCCTGCCGGTCTGACGCGGTTCAGGGCAACGTGACGTTGCCGGCGGCGTCGAGCGTCCAGTGGGGGTTCAGCGCGACCTCCCACGGGTGCCCCTCGGGGTCCACGAACACCCCCGAGTAGCCACCCCAGTAGTTGCGGGCCGCGGGCCGCGAGATCCGTGCACCCGCGCGCTCGGCCTCGGTGAGCACCGCGTCGACGGCCGCCTCGGTGCTCACGTTGTACGCGAGCGTGACCCCGCCCCAGCCGCCGCCGTCGGCGGTGCCGGTGTCGGCCTCCAGCTTCGACCGGTCCCACAGGCCGAGGACGAGGCCGTTGGCCTGGAAGAACCAGACCTCGCCGTCGGGCGAACTGCCCTTCCAGCCGATGGCCTCGTAGAAGGTGTGAGCCCGTTCGATGTCGGACACGCCGAGGGTGACGAGCGAGATGCGCGGTTCCATGGGGGCGACTCTCCCACAGCCGGCGGAACGGGGGACGGAACGAACGTGTGTTCGTCTATTCTGGCGCCCGTGTCCGTCGCCCACCAGCCGACGCTGCTCGGGGGTCTCCCCCCGGCTCCCGCGCCGGACGCGGCATGGTCGCGTGTGCACCTCGACGCGACCTCGTGGGTCGACGTCGCCCGCGAATGGTGGACCGGCGGGGACACCCTGCTCGACTCCCTGATCCGGAGCGTCGAGTGGCGTCGCGGGCGCCGGAAGATGTGGGACCGGGTGGTCGACGACCCGCGACTCTCCTGCTGGGGCCGGGCCGTCGCCGACCGCCCCGACCTCGCGGCGATGCGGCGGGCGCTCGAACGGCACTACGGACGCCGGCTGCGCCCACCCGGGCTCAACTTCTACCGGGACGGTCGCGACAGCGTCGCGTGGCACTCGGACCGCGAGCTGCGACGGCTCGACGACACGATCGTCGCGATCGTCACGCTCGGGACGCGTCGTCCCTTCCTCGTCCGGCCGAAGGGCGGCGGAACGAGCGTCGACCTCGCGCCGGCGTCGGGCGACCTCGTCGTGATGGGCGGCGCGTGCCAGCGCGACTGGGAGCACACGGTCCCCAAGACCGCGCGGGCGGGCCCGCGGATCTCCGTGTCGTGGCGCTGGGCCGCGCCCGCGCCACCGGACCGGTAGCGTGCGCGCACCCACCGGCGAAGGAGCGGGCATGTCCCTGGCCTACGACCTCTACGACCCGGACGGCTACGTCGCCGGACCGCCGCACGAGCTCTACGCGCGGCTCCGGCGCGAGCAGCCGGTGGCGTGGCAGGACATCCCGGGTGAGCCCGGATGCTGGATGGTGCTGCGCCACGCGGATGTCGTGCGCGTCGCGCGGGATCCGCAGACGTTCTCCGCCGCGATCGGCGGCGTGATGCTCGAGGACCTGCCCCCGGAGTCGCTCGCGATGATGCAGGACATGCTCCTGGCGATGGACCCGCCCCGGCATCTCGCCTACCGCCGCAACGTCTCGCCCGAGTTCACCCCGAAGGTCATGGGCCGGCTCGAGGGACGGATCCGCGAGATCTGCCGGACGATCATGGCCGACGCCGCCGACCGTGACGTCGACTTCGTGCACGACGTGTGCGCCAAACTCCCCTCGCAGGTCGTCGGCGAGCTCATGGGCATCCCGCGCGAGGACTGGGGACGGATCCACCGCTGGTCGGAGATGAACTCGGGCGGCCAGGACCCGGACAACCAGCAGTCGGGCTACGCCGCGGCCGACGCGGCGATGAGCGCGACCGTCGACATGGCGATGTACGCGATCGAGCTCGCCGGGAAGCGGCGCGCCGAACCCGCCGAGGACCTCACCACGCTGATGCTCTCGGTCGAGCTCGACGGCGAGCCGATGACCGACGTCAAGTTCGGCAGCTTCTTCGTGCAGCTCGTGACGGCGGGCAACGACACCACCCGCACGATGCTCTCCTCCGGGCTGCATGCGCTGTTGCGGCACCCGGACCAGCTCGCCGAGCTGCGCGCCGACCACTCGCTGATCCCGGGCGCGGTCGAGGAGATCCTGCGCTGGGCGAACCCGCTCCACTACTTCCGTCGCACCGCGACGTGCGACACCGAGCTCTCGGGCCAGGCGATCGCGGCCGGCGACAAGGTGGCGATGATCTACACGTCGGCCAACCGCGACGAGACGGTGTTCGTGCGACCCCAGGAGTTCGACATCCACCGCGACCCGAACCCGCACCTCTCGTTCGGCACCGGTGAGCACTTCTGCCTGGGCGTGCACCTCGCGCGTCTCGAGGGTCGCGTGTTCTTCGAGGAGCTGCTCGACCACTTCCCCACCATCGAGCTGACCGGTGAGCCGCAACGGCAGCGGTCGAACCTCAACAACACGCTGAAGCGCCTGCCGGTGCGCCTCGGCACCCGCTGATCAGGCCTGCGCGACCACGAGCCCGATCAACCCGACCGTCACCACCGTGGCCGAGACCAGCCGCGGCCGTCCGAGCTTCTCGTGCAGCACCAGCCAGCCGAGTGCGGCACCCAGCACCACGGACGACTCCCGCAGCGTCGCGACGTAACCGACCGGCGCGTACCGCACCGCGACCAGCACGAGCGAGTACGCCAGCGCGAGGAACACGCCCGACACGAGGTACCGGAGCCACGAGCGCCGCACCGACGCGGCGAACGCGGGCCCCCGGCCCCGGCCGACGTTCACGACCGTGAGCGCCAGACCGGCGGCGAAGGTCAGGACGATCCCGTACGCGAACCCATTGGTCGAGTGGCGTGACCCCGATGCGTCGATCACGGTGTACACGCCGATGACGACCGCGGTGAGCAGGGCGTAGCGGATCTCGACGAACGGCGTGCCCGGCCGCACGAACGACGCGAGGCCGAGCGTCACGACGAGCAGGGCGATCCAGGCGAGGAACACGAGCGAGTCGCCGAGTGCGACGTAGCCGATGACCGCGGCGCACAGTGCGCCGCCTCCGCGTGCGAGCGGATACGCGAGCGAGAAGTCGCCGTGCTCGTAGGCGGCGACCAACGCGGCCACGTACAACACGTGGACGACCGCCGACGCGACGAGGAACGGCACCGCGGCCGACGACGGCGTCCCGATGAACAGCAGGACCGGGAGCAGGACCACCCCACCGAACAGGAACTGGCCCCAGGCGGCGAGGTCGCGGTCCTCGGCGGTCTTGATCAGCAGGTTCCACGCGGCGTGGAGCAGCGCCGCGACCAGGGCGAGGACCGTCGCGAGCACCACGACGGGCGATGTTGACCGCTCGTCGCGAGGCCGGGCAATCTGCCGCCATGGCCGAACCCTCGCCCGAGACGATGACCACGCCGTGGCGGCGCGACCCGTCGGAGACGGCCCCGGCCCTCCAGCGCTGGGCCGAGGCCCGCATCGGCGCCGAGGTGCAGGTCACCGACGTGGGCGAGCCCGGCAACGGCATGTCGAGCGAGACCGCGCTCTTCACGGTGGTGCACCCGGACGGACGCGAGGAGCGCCTGGTCGCCCGGCTCGCACCGCTCCCCGACGTGTTCCCGGTGTTCCCGGCCTACGACCTCGCGATGCAGCAGCGCTGCATGGAGCTCGTACGGGAGCGGACCGCGGCGCCCGCGCCGGTGTGCCGGTTCCTCGAGACCGACACCGCCTTCCTCGGTACGCCGTTCCTCGTCATGGACCGGGTCGACGGCGAGGCGCCCGCGGACGTCCCCCCGTACGTGTTCGGCGGCTGGGTGATGGACGCGACCCCCGAGGAGCGCGAGACGCTCGTGCGCAACTCGGTCGCGGTACTCGCCGAGGTGCACTCGATCGACCCGACGAACGCCGACCTCTCCTTCGTCACCGATTACCGCGGCGAGCAGCCGGCGGCGCACCCGTCGCCGATGACCGCCCAGCTCGACGCACAGCGCCACTACTACGAGTGGGCACGGGAGGGCGTGAGCTATCCGCTCATCGAGCGGACCTTCGCCTGGCTCGACGCCAACCGGCCCGAGGAGCCGCCGGCGGTCCTGTTGTGGGGCGACAGCCGGATCGGGAACATGCTCTACCGCGACCTCTCGCCGGTCGCGGTGCTCGACTGGGAGATGGCGACCGTCGGCCCCCGCGAGGTGGACCTCGCCTGGATGGTCTACCTCCACCGGTTCTTCCAGGACCTCGCGGTCCGCTTCGAGCTGCCCGGGATCCCCGACTTCATGGCGCCGGAGCTGGTGACCGACACGTATCGCGAGCTCACGGGGTACGAGTCGCAGGACCTGCACTGGTACGAGGTGTTCGGTGCACTGCGCTTCGCGATCGTCTCGGTGCGCACCAGCACCCGGGGGATCGCGTACGGACAGATGGAGGCGCCGGCCGATCCCGACGACCTCATCATGTTCCGCACCCTCCTCGACGGGATGATCAGCTGAGGCGCACGTGACCGCGATCCCGGTCGTCGACCTCGGCGGTGCGGACGAAGCCGGTGTCGCCGCGACGATCGACCGCGCGTGCCGCGAGGTCGGCTTCTTCTCGGTCGTCCGCCACGGAGTCGACCCGGCGCTGTGCGCCCGGCTCGACCGCCTCGCCCGGGAGTTCTTCGCGCGCCCGGAGGCCGAGAAGGAAGCCGTGGCGATGGCCCACGGCGGAGCGGCGTGGCGCGGCTGGTTCCCGCTGCACGGCGAGCTCACGTCGGGGACGCCCGACCACAAGGAGGGCTACTACCTCGGGCGTGAGCTGGCGCCGTCGGATCCCCGGGTGCGTGCCGGACTGCCGCTGCACGGACCGAACCTCTTCCCGGCGGTGCCGACGGAGCTCGGGAGCACCGTCCTCGAGTACCTGGACGCGCTGGAGCGGCTCGGGCAGCGGCTGACCCGAGCGGTGTCCCTCGCGCTCGGCCTCGACGCCGACGCGCTCGCCCGTCGCTGGTTCCGCGACCCGGTGATCCTGCTGCGCCTCTTCCGCTACCCGCCGGCCGGACCGGACGATCCGGCGAAGGGGGTCGGCGAGCACACCGACTACGGCTTCCTCACGCTGCTGTGGCAGGACGGCTCGGGCGGGCTCGAGGTCCGCACCGACGACGGTTGGATCGAGATCCCACCGGACCCGGACGCGTTCGTCTGCAACCTCGGCGACATGCTCGACCGGCTCACGGCCGGCCGGTACCGGTCGACCGCCCACCGCGTGCGGCCACCCACCGGTGGAGACCGGATCTCCATCCCGTTCTTCTTCGATCCGGACTGGGACGCGGTCGTCGACGCGCTGCCGCTCCCCGGCGATCCGCCACCCGACGACGCGATCCGTCGTTGGGACGAGACGAGCGTGCACACCTTCGCCGGCACCTACGGCGAGTACCTGCTCGGCAAGGTCGCCAAGGTCTTCCCGGCCCTGCGCGCCGCCGTCATCGACCCCGGCGGCCCGGGGAGCAACCCCTAACCGTCGCCGGCCATGGCGGTGAGCTCGGTGAGACTCGCGAACACGGCCCGCCGCAGGTCGGAGGGCGCCTCGGGCGAGCCCGATCGCTCCGTGGCCGGGACCCCGACGGCGGCGGCCGCGGCGACCGGAGCCGGCGGCACGGGTTCCGCCGCGGCGGCGGCACGAGCCTCCGCCGCGACGGCCCGCGCCTCCGCGTCGCCGGCGCGGAGCTCCAGCTCGCGCAGGCGACCCTCGGCGTCGAACGCCCGGGTCTCGGCCACGGCCAGGGCCTCGCGCAATGCGTCCGTTCGGTCGAGATGGTCCTGACGGCCGACCTCGACGGCATCGGCGCGGCCCCGGGCGACCTCGAGCTCCGCGGCCATGCGCTCGAGGTCGGCGGCGTGTGCGGTGCG
>JAKOVT010000079.1 GCA_029781935.1 Actinomycetes bacterium
GTGGCGTCGACAGGAACCTGCGCCAGCGGCTGCTGCGGCATGGCCGACCTCCGAGCTTCCCCACCGCCGACCCCCGTCGGCGGGGCTGGTCACGGAGAGTAATCACCCTCCGTGTTACTACCCTTACGTACTGTCATGCTACGCCGCGATCGGCCGAACGGACAGCATCGGCGGAAGTCGTTTCGTGACCTCGCTCACGAGTGCTCCGGCCCGAGGTTCGGCATGCTGGTGACGTGACGCTGCAGCCCCTCGACGTCCCGCCCGCCCTGCCCCTCGCCGGGCGGCTGCTGGTGGCCGCGCCGGTGCTCACCGACCCCACGTTCGCCCGTGCGGTCGTGCTGCTCCTCGACCACGACGAGGAGGGCTCGCTGGGCCTGGTGCTCAACCGCCCGAGCCACGTGCCGGTGGGCGCGGTGCTGCCCCCGTGGGACGGCCGGACCACCGGCACCGACGTGCTGTTCACGGGCGGCCCGGTGGCCGAGGACTCCGCGCTCGCGCTCGGCCTGCACACCGGTCCCGAGGACGGCCCCGAGCCCGAGGGGTTCCGCCGTGTCGCCGGTCCGTTCGGGCTGGTCGACCTCGACATCGACCCCGACGAGTCGCTCGCCGAGATCGACGCGATCCGGATCTACGCCGGCTACTCCGGCTGGAGCGCGGGTCAGCTCGACGACGAGATCGCCGAGGGCGCCTGGTACGTCGTCGACGGCGGACCGGCCGACGTGTTCGACGCCGACCCCGAGGACCTCTGGATGCGCGTGCTCCGTCGCCAGGTCGGCGACCTCGCGTTCGTGGCGACGCCCTCGATCGACCCGAACCTCAACTGACGTCGGCCCTCCCGGCACTGACGCGCACCGGGCGTCGCACGTACGATGACGGCCATGTCGACGCCGCCGCTCACCTCTCCCGAGACCGACACCATGACCGGCACGCTGGTGGAGGAGCGCACCGACTTCTCGCTCGACGAGGGCGACCACGAGCGCTTCGCGCACTACGTGAAGAAGGACAAGATCGTCGAGTCCGCGGTCACGGGCACCCCCGTCATCGCGCTGTGCGGCAAGGTCTGGGTCCCAGGTCGCGACCCCAACAAGTTCCCGGTCTGCCCGGACTGCAAGCGGATCTACGAGGGGATCCCGGTCGGTCGGGGCGGCGGCAAGGGCGACGGGTCGGGGGACGGCTCCGGGGGCGACTCCTGACCTCCGAGCCGCACGACTTCGCTCGACCGCACGACGCCGCTCGACCGCACGACCCCCGCGCCACGGGCGAGCTCCCGCCGGTGATCGCGTCGGGCTCGCCGACGCACGAGCTCGACGTCGAGATCCCCGAGCAGGTGCTGGCAGCCGACACGGCAGCCGCTCCGCCGGAGGTCGTCGTGCCGGGCGAGGGGCTGATGGGTCCGTCGTACCGCGCCGTGACGATCGGCGTCGTCGCGGCGATGACGATGTTCGCCTTCGAGGGGATCGGCGTCGCGTCGGCGATGCCCGTGGTCGCCCGCTCGCTCGACGGCCTCGACGTCTACGCCTGGGTCTTCAACGGCTACATCGTCGCCGGTCTCGTCGCGATGGTGCTGGCCGGGGAGTGGTGCGACCGCGCCGGACCGCGCCCGCCGCTGACGCTCGGCGTCTCGCTGTTCGCGCTCGGCGCGGCGATCGCCGGCGCGGCGTGGTCGATGCCCGTGCTGGTCGCGGCCCGCGCCGTGCAGGGGTTCGGCATGGGGCTGGCGATCGTGGCCGTCTACGTCGTCATCGGTCGCGCCTACCCGGAGTCGTTGCGGCCGAAGACGTTCGCGGTGCTGTCGGCCGCGTGGGTGGTGCCCGCGATCGTCGGCCCGCTCATCGCCGGCTACCTCACCGACCACGTGAGCTGGCGCGCGGTGTTCTGGTGCGTGGTGCCCTTCGTGATCCCGCCGCTGCTGCTGCTCGTGCCGCGCACGCGCGGGTTCGGCGGGACCCTGGAGGAGGGTGCCGAGCGGCGCGGGCGCGTCCGCCTCGCGGTGGTGGCGGCCGCAGGCCTCGCGCTGGTGCAGGAGGCCGGCACCCGCCTGGGCAGGATCGGTGCTGCTCTGCTCGTCGTCGGCCTCGCTCTGCTGCTTCCGATGCTGCGCCTCCTGCTGCCCGCGGGTGCTCTGCGCTTCGCTCGCGGGCTGCCGACCGTCGTGGTCATGCGCGGGGTGCTGGCGGGCGCCTTCTTCGCGGGCGAGGCGTTCGTGCCGCTGGCGCTGCAGACCGTGCGCGGGGCGTCGACCGCTCAGGCCGGTGTCGCCCTCACCGTCGGCGCGATCGGCTGGGCCGCGGGCTCGCAGGTGCAGGGCCGGCTCTACGCGCGGCTGCCGAAGGGGCGGCTCGTCGAGATCGGCGCGCTGTTCGTGGCGTTCTGCCTGTCGTGGGCGGTGCTCAGCCTCGTCCCGTCGCTCTCGTTCTGGGTGATCATCCCGGGCTGGATGGTCGGCGCGATGGGCATGGGCATGTCGTTCGGCTCCATCGGGTCGCTCGTCCTCGAGCTCTCGCCGCCCGAGGATCAGGGCGCCAACGTCGCGTCGCTGCAGGTGTGCGACTCCGTCGGGTCGGTGCTGCTCGTCGGGCTCGCCGGCGCGATCTACGGGACCGCGCTCGCCGCCGGCGCCGTGACGTCGTCCACCTTCATCACCATCTGGCTCGTGATGGCCGGCATCGCGCTCGCAGGTGCCCTGCTCGCCCGTCGCATCCGCGTGAAGCCCTCCTCCTGACAGGGCCGCGCGTCCGTCGTGTGGGCGCGTCCGTCGTGCGGGCGCGGCCGGCGCTGCCGTGCGCGTCGCGCGGGTGGCGCTGGATGCGTGGTGACGGGCGCATCGACGAGAGCGGGTCCGGCTGTGCGTGTCCCGCAGGTGACGCTGGGTGCGTGGGGGAGGGCGCATCGACGAGAGAGGTTCGGCTGCCTTCGCCCCGCGGCTGGCGCGGGGCGCGCGGGGGAGGGCGCATCGGCGAAAGAGGTTCGGCTGCCTTCGCCCCGCGGCTGGCGCGGGGCGCGCGGGGAAGGGCGCAGCGACGAGAGAGGGTCGGCTGTCTGCGTCGCGCAGCTGGCGCGGGGTGCGTGGGGAAGGGCGCCGCGACGGAGGGGTTCGGATCTGGGCGTGGCGCGTGTGGCGCTGAGCGGGTGGTGGTCCACGCGTCGGGGTCGACGTCGGTCGCGGGCTGGGCAGGTGAGGGTCTCCCGGCGACGCTGAGTCACGTCGTGATCGCTGAAAGTTCTTCTGCTGCATGGGAAAACGTCCCTTCCGGGTGTTGACTCGAATAGTACTGGTGTGCGACACTGGACCCATGCCCGGCACCCCCACCTCCCCTGCGCAGCCCGAGCGCGGTGCTGGCGACGGCTGGGAGTGGGACGTCGACCAGGAGTGGCTGGACGCCGAGTCGCTGCGCACCCTGGCCGCCGAGGAGTCCGCCATGGTCGGTGGTCCCGACGACGACGTCGTCCCGGTGCCGGTGTTCTTCGACGACGACCGGTTCGCCGACGAGGAGCTGCTGGCGATGCGGGGCCCGGTGTCGGGGTGGGACGTGGTGCTGCTGTCCTCGATCGACCCGGCGGCGTTGAGCGTCGAGGGCAGGCTCGCGTATGCGCGCCGCGTCGAGGCGGTCAAGGCGCTGATGGCCGCGATGGACGCCCAGGCAACCGTCGCGCTGGCCGGGGTCGACGGGTCGGACTCGATGGCCGACCGGCACGCCACGATGGAGGTCGCCCTGGTCCGCCGGGTGGGGGAGGGTGCGGCGGCGTCGGCGATCGCGACCGCCCGTGCCCTGCACGTCGAGTTCCCGAAGTTCCGGGCCGCGCTGGCCGCGGGCGAGGTCAGCGAGTGGCACTGCCGGGTCCTGGTCTCCGAGACCGCGCACGTCACCGACCCCGACACCATCACCGCCCTGCAGGACCGGCTGCTGCCCAAGGCGAAGCGGAAGACGCCGACGGAGTTCCGCCGCGACGTCCGCACCGCAGTCGCCGACCTGGATGCGGCGCGGGAGGCGCAGCGGGTCGCTCGCGCCCGCGCGAACCGGTACGTGTCGTGCCGGCAGCTGCCCGACGGTCTCGGCTACCTCGGGATCGTGTCGGACTGGCCCACGATCTCGGCGATGCACCAGGTCGTCGACGCCCGTGGCCGCGCCCTGCAGACCGCCCGCGGCGGCGCGACGGCGGTCCACGAGGGTGACCACGACGCGCTGGCCGACGCGTGCCGGGCGGACGCGTTCGCCGCGACTGTGCTCGGGACCGTGGGCGAGGACGGGTCGGTCGAGTTCGACCCCGCCGACATCCCCGTCTCCCTCACCCTGGTCATGGACCTCGACACCCTGCGCGGCGAGGCCGACCGCCACGCCCTCCTCGACGGCGAACCGGTCCCCGCCGGCATCGCGCGGGAGTACGCCGGGGTCGCGACGACGTGGCGGCGGGCGGTGACCGACCCGGTCACCGGGCACCTGCTGGACTACGGCCGCGAGCAGTACCTGCCCGACAAACTGCGTGACTACGTCCTGGCGAGGGACCACTGCCGCCAGCCGGGCTGCACCACTCGCTCCCGGAAGCGGCTGCAGATGGACCACGCCCTCCCGTTCCCCGAGGGGGAGACCGGCGCGGGCAACTGCGGCGGCTGCTGCAACCGCCACCACCCCCTCAAGACCGCCGGCTACCTCGACATCGAGAACTCCAAGGCCGACGGCTCCGCCACGTTCCTCACCCGGTGGGGACAGCGGATCACGATCCCGCCCCGACCGTTCCTGCACGACCCCGCCGACCACCCGCCGGGCTCGACCGGATCGACGGGAACCGGCCCGGCAGCGGACCGGCCGCCCGACCACGCCGCCAGCCCGCCCCCGCCCCGCCGACCGCGCAGCAGCGGAGGCTTCGACGCCCGCGACTGCGACGGACCCACAGACCCGCCCTTCTGATCCAACGAGTGCCACATGCGCGCGCCCGAAGATGGACGATGACCCGACGGGAGCCTGGATCGGAGCGCTCTGGGAGGGCGACCGCGGCCCGGCCGTCGTCCCCGACCGACGTCACGCCACAGTGAGGCACGCCCCGGCCCGATGAGGGTGCCCGCGTGCAGCACAGCGACGGAAGCCGACCAGGTCGGGTTCGAACGCTCCGCATCTGGGCGGTCGTGCGCCGACATGTGTCGTCAGCGGCATCGCGGGCCCTCACACTCACCTCACATCTCGGCGCAGGGGGACGCCTCTCGGAGGGCAGCGCATACTGGACGCGTGGCGTCGAGCAGAGTCCTGCGGTCCCGGTCGGCACGCTGGCTGGTGCCGGTGGCCGTCCTCGGCGTTATCGCAGCGGGAGGGGTTCTCACCAACGCAGTCGCGACGGCCGACCCCGCACTCCCGGCGCGCACCGCCGCCGAGCTCCTCGTCGCGATCGCCGACGCACCCGACCGTCCCTTCTCCGGCACGGTCGCGGAGAACGCCGACCTGGGCATCCCCGCCCTCCCCGGCAGCGCGGCCTCCACCTCGCTGTCGTGGCAGTCGCTCGTCACCGGGTCGCACACGGCCCACGTCTGGTACGCCGGTCCGGCTCGGCAGCGCGTGTCGCTCGTCGGTGACCTCGCCGAGAGCGACGTCGTACGCAACGGGTCCGACGTGTGGATCTGGTCGAGCGGCGACAACACGGTGAGCCACGGCACGCTGCCCGCGCGCGCCGAGCTGCCCCGGCAGACCGTGCCGCCGATCGACCCGGCCACCGCGGCGAAGCAGGCGCTCGCCGCGCTCGGCCCCAGCACGGCGGTGACGGTGTCCGGCACGAGCCGCGTCGCGGGGCGTCCGGTCTACGAGCTCGTGCTCGCCCCGCGCGATGCGGCGTCGCTGATCGGTCAGGTGCGGCTCGCGGTGGACAGCGAGACCTCGCTCCCCCTGCGCCTGCAGGTGATCGCGCGCGGCTCGTCGGACCCGGCGTTCGAGACTGCGTTCACCTCGATCTCCTTCGACCGACCGGCCGACTCCGTCTTCGCCTTCACCCCGCCGCCAGGCGCCACCGTCACCGAGGCGACGCTGCCCACCGACGTCGGCGCACCGCGGGGCGACCGGTCGAGCGGGAGCGCGGCATCGACGCGCGAGCACCCGACCGTCATCGGCACGGGCTGGACCGCTGTGGTCGAGATCCCGGACGGCGCAGCGGCTCTGCAGGGAGTGTCCGGCGCCGGGCCGAACGGCGCCCCCAGCGGCGGCGCGGCGGCCGCGACGGCGCTGCTCGGCGCCACGACCCCCGTGAGCGGCGCCTTCGGCACCGGGCGGCTGCTGACGACATCCCTCGTCTCGGTCCTGATCCTCTCCGACGGACGTGTGCTCCTCGGCGCCGTGACGCCCGACCGGCTCGAGCAGGTCGCGGCCAGCACGACCAAGTGACCGACGCCGCCGCGATCACCACCCGCGGGCTCACCAAGCGCTTCCCGGGTGGCCAGGTCGCGGTCGACCACGTCGACCTGCACGTGCCGCACGGCTCGGTGTTCGGCTTCCTCGGGCCCAACGGCTCCGGCAAGACCACGACGATCCGCATGCTGCTCGGTCTCATCGCGCCGACCGAGGGCGAGCACGACGTCCTCGGGACGCCGATGCCTGCTGGGGCGGCCGAGGTGCTGCCGCGCGTCGGCGCCCTCGTCGAGGGTCCCGCGTTCTACCCCTACCTGTCAGGTCGGGCCAATCTCGCCCGGCTCGACGCCGCCGACCGCACGGTCGACCCCCGCTCGACCAGCACGCGTGTCCACGAGGCGCTCGAGCGTGTCGGCCTCGCTGCCGCTGCAGGCAAGCGCTACCGCAACTACTCCCTCGGCATGCGCCAGCGCCTCGGCCTCGCGTCGGCGCTGCTGCGCCCGCGCGACCTGCTCGTGCTCGACGAGCCGACCAACGGGCTCGACCCGCAGGGCACCCGTGAGGTGCGGGCGCTCATCCGCGAGCTCGCCGCCGACGGCAGCACGATCTTCCTGTCGTCGCACCTGCTCCCCGAGATCGAGCAGCTCTGCTCGCACGTCGCCGTGATGAGCCGCGGACGGCTGATCTCGCAGGGCACCCTCGACGATCTCCGCGGTGCGGCAGCCACGCGCGTCCGAGTGGTCACCGCGCATCCGCCGGAGGCGGCGACCGTCCTCGCCGGGCTCGGTCTCGAGGTCGTCGAGGTTGCGGCCGAGCACGTCGCCGCGCTGCTGGGGACGACGCCGTCCGAGCAGGTCACGGCAGCGCTGGTCGCGGGGGGTGTCGACGTACGCGAGCTCGTGGTGGAACGTCCCGACCTCGAGGACGTGTTCGTCGCCCTCACCGGGGAGGGCTTCGATGTCGACCAGTGAGGTGCTGCTCGTCCGGACGTCGCGGGTCAGCACGCGGTTCCTGCGCTCCGAGCTGCGGCTGGTGTTCACCCGTCGTCGGAACCTCGCGATCCTCGCGGTGCTGGCCTGCGCGCCGGTGCTCATCGGTGTGGCAATCAAGCTCGGGTCGCGGCACCGCGGCGGAGGAGCGGGCGGCGGCGGGCCGGCGTTCATCGGCCAGATCACCGAGAACGGCCTGTTCCTCGCGTTCACCTCCCTCGTCGTCGCGCTGCCGCTCTTCCTGCCGCTCGCGGTGGCCGTGGTGTCGGGCGAGTCGATCGCGGGCGAGGCGTCGTCGGGCACGCTGCGCTCGCTGCTCGTCGTACCGGTCGGGCGCACCCGCCTGCTCGTCGTCAAGCTCGTGGGGATCCTCGCCTACGCGGTCGCCGCCGCGGCGGTCGTCGCGGTGGCGGGCGTCGTCGTCGGGATGGTCCTCTTCCCGACCGGTCCGGTCACGCTGCTGTCGGGCACGGTGGTCCCGTTCGCGGATGCGCTGCTGCGCGTCGGCATCGTGGTGCTCTACGTCGCCGCGATGCTCGCCGCGGTGGCCGCGATCGGACTCTTCGTGTCCACGCTCACCGAGGTGCCGCTCGCGGCGATGGCGACCACGGCGATCCTCGTGGTGATCGTCGAGATCCTCGACGCCGTGCCGCAGATCGCCGCCATCCACCCCTGGCTGTTCACCGACTGGTGGCTCTCGTTCGGCGACCTGCTGCGCGACCCGATCGCGCTCGACCAGATGGCACGCGGTGTCCTGGTCCAGGTGGCGTACGTCGCGGTGTTCGGCACCCTGGCGTGGGCCAGGCTCACCACGCGCGACGTCACGTCCTGAACCGATCCGCGCGCCGATTCCTGCAGGGTCCCGGCGTTCGGGATCGGCTGGTCCGATAGCACAGGCTGCGGCGGGACACGCCTGCACCCGGGGCGGTGAGTCGTCGACCGGGCTCCCTTAGAGTCGCGGTCCTATGACCACCGCCGCCCACGCCGCGCACCTGTCGCCGGCGTACCCCTCCCGCGCCCCCCGGGGGACCGCCGAGCGGCTGCGCGCGTGGCAGCAGGCGGCGCTCGACGAGTACCTGCGGCGGGACCCGCGCGACTTCCTCACCGTCGCGACGCCGGGGGCGGGCAAGACGACGTACGCGCTGCGGCTGGCCGGCGACCTGCTCGACCGGCGTGTCGTGGAGCGCATCATCGTGGTCGCGCCGACCGAGCACCTCAAGACCCAGTGGGCGCAGGCGGCGGCCCGGGTCGGCATCCCGCTCGACCCCGACTTCTCGGGCTCGAGGGGCACGACGAGCAGCGACTACCTCGGCATCGCCGTCACCTACGCCGGTGTCGCGGCGAGCACGCTTCTCTTCCGGCGCCGCGTCGAGGACCGCAGGACGCTGGTGATCCTCGACGAGGTGCACCACGCAGGCGACTCGCTGTCGTGGGGAGAGTCGGTGCGCGAGGCGTTCGAGCCCGCGACGCGGCGCCTCGCGCTCACCGGTACGCCGTTCCGCTCCGACATCAACCCGATCCCGTTCGTCACCTACGCGCCCGGGTCCGACGGCATCCCGCGCAGCGCGGCCGACACGACCTACGGGTACGGCGACGCGCTGCGCGACCACGTGGTGCGGCCGGTCATGTTCCTCGCCTACAGCGGTCGGATGCGGTGGCGCACCCGCGCGGGCGACGAGGTCGCCGCGGTGCTCGGCGCCGACCAGGCCAAGGACGTCACGCAGCAGGCGTGGCGCACCGCGCTCGACCCGCAGGGCGAGTGGATCCCGCAGGTGCTGCGCGCTGCCGACCGCCGCCTCACCGAGGTGCGCAAGCACGTGCCCGACGCCGGCGGGCTCGTCATCGCCACCGACCAGACCAAGGCGCGCGCCTACGCCAAGCAGCTGCACGCTCTCACCGGCCACAAGCCCACAGTCGTGCTGTCCGACGACCCCAAGGCCGGCGAGAAGATCACGGCGTTCTCCGCGAGCGACGACCGCTGGATGGTGGCCGTGCGCATGGTGAGCGAGGGCGTCGACGTACCTCGCCTCATGGTGGGCGTCTACGCGACGTCGACGTCGACGCCGCTGTTCTTCGCGCAGGCGGTCGGCCGCTTCGTCCGGGCGCGCCGCCGCGGCGAGACGGCGAGCCTCTTCCTCCCGAGCGTCCCGGTGCTCCTGCGTCTGGCCGGCGAGCTCGAGGAGGAGCGCGACCACGTCCTCGGCCGCCGGTCGGACGGCACCTGGACCGAGGAGGACGCCCTCGTCGCGCAGGCGCTGCAGCAGCGGGACACGCCGGACCTCCTCGACGACGACCAGCTCGGCTTCGAGGCGCTCGAGAGCGAGGCCACGTTCGACCGCGTGCTCTTCGGCGACGACGAGTACGGCACCGGCGTCGGCCCGGGCTCGGTCGAGGAGGAGGAGTTCCTCGGCATCCCCGGTCTCCTGGACGCGGACCAGGTGACCGACCTGCTGCGGTCCCGCGGCAAGGGGAAGGCCGTCGCGAAGCCCGAGGTCGTCACCGTCGACGTTCCGGCGCTGCGTCGCGAGCTCAACGACTGCGTACGGGCCTACGCGCGGCAGAGCGGGCAGAGCCAGGCGAGCGTGCACGCCGAGCTGCGTCGGGTCTGCGGCGGCCCGGAGGTGCCGCGGGCGAGCGGCGCGGAGCTGCGCCAGCGCATCGACCGGGTGCGTGCCTGGGCGATCGGCCGGCGTTAGCCTCGATCGGTGACGATCTGGGACGGCGACGGAACCGCGCCCGAGACCGATGACAGGCAGCACTGGGACGCCGTCGCGCCGAGCCGACGCGAGATCGTCCTCAGCACGCTGCTCACGGTCGCCATCGCGGTCGCCATCGGGCTGGTCGCCACCATCCTCGTCGGCCTCGTGCTCACGTTCTTCGACATCGCGAACACCGACCCGACCGCCGACTACCAGACGCAGACCGGTCTCCCGCCCCTGGTGTTCGCGGGCGCCCTGGTCGCCGTGCTGGTGGTCGTGTGGCTGGTCGCGTGCCGCGCCGGCGTCGGGGCGCCCGGCGACGCGATCATGAACCTCTTCGCGTTCGACACCGAGGGGCACCGGGCCTCGCGGGGCACGATCCTCGCGCGGGCCGCCATCCCCACCGCGCTGTTCGGCGTCCTCGCGCTCCTGGGCCGGTCCGGGCTCGGGCTGCTCGTGCTGCTCGCGCTCTGGGTGCCGGCCTTCGTACGACGCGACCGCCGGTCCCTCGTCGACCTCGTCGTCGGCGTGGTCCCGCACTCGACGGCCGCGCGCCGCGACGCGCAGCCGCACCCCTGGGCCCGGTAGGTCTCGATCGGGTCTCGGTCCCGCCCGCGACGTGGGAGCGGGCACCTCGGCGTACGGCGGTCCGTCCCCCGTTTGGCACAATGTCCGCCGCGCGGGAGTTGGCCCGCGCGAACCCCGGAGGTACCACCGTGCGCCGTTCCCCGCTCGCCCTGATCCCGGTCGCCGCAGCCCTGCTGCTCGCGGCCTGCGGGTCCTCGTCCGCCTCGACGCCGTCCGCGTCGGGCTCCGGCTCCGAGTCGGCCTCGGCCACCTGTTCGCCGGCCACCCTCGAGACCATCCAGAAGGGCGTCCTCACCGTCGCCACCGGCGACCCGGCCTACCCGCCGTGGGTCGAGGACAACAAGCCCGAGAGCGGCAAGGGCTACGAGGCCGCCGTCGCGTACGCCGTGGCCAAGCAGCTCGGCTACACCGACGCGCAGGTCACCTGGGTCCGCACCGGGTTCGACGAGGCCATCAAGCCGGGCCCGAAGAACTTCGACTTCAACATCCAGCAGTACTCGATCACCGACGCCCGCAAGAAGGCCGTCGACTTCTCGTCCTCGTACTACGACGTCACGCAGGCCGTCGTCAGCTACGAGGGCAGCCCGATCGCGAACGCGACGTCGGTGGCCGACCTGAAATCCGCGAAGCTCGGTGCCGCCGCCGGCACGACGTCGCTCAAGGCCATCGAGACCGCGATCCAGCCCACGACGCAGGCGCAGGTCTTCAACGACAACGCCGCAGCCGTGACGGCGCTGAAGAACAAGCAGATCGACGGCCTCGTCGTCGACCTGCCGACCGCCTTCTACCTCGCAGGCGCGGAGATCGACAACGGCAAGATCGTCGGCCAGCTGCCGAACTCGGCCAGCTCGGTCGAGCCGCTGGGCCTGCTGCTCGCGAAGAACAGCCCGATCACGCAGTGCGTCACCGGCGCCGTCGACGCCCTGCGCGCCGACGGCACCCTCGCGAAGCTGCAGGACCAGTACCTCGCTCAGGCCGGCGCTCCCGTCCTGAAGTGACGACCGATCCTGGCTCGGGGGACGCACCCGTCACGGGTGCGGCCCCCGAGGCATGGGTGCCCTCGGAGATCGAGCTCGCGCGTCGTGCGCTGCGCACGCGGATGGACCGCCGTCGCATCCTGATCGCGACCCTGTCGTCGGTGGTCGTCATCGGCGGGATCGCCGTCGTCCTCGTCACCTCGCCCGGGTGGACGACCTTCCAGCAGACCTTCTTCGACCTCGACTACGCCCGCGAGGTGCTGCCCGGCATCCTCGAGGGCTTCAAGGTCGACCTGATCATCGTCTTCTTCTCGACGATCATCATCGCCGTCGTGTCGATGCTGCTCGCGCTTGTCCGCACCACCCGCGCGGCCGCGACCGCCCCGTTCCGGATCCTCGCCGTGGGCTACATCGACCTGTTCCGCGGCATCCCGCTGCTGCTGGTCCTGTTCCTCATCGGTTTCGGGCTCCCGGCGCTCGGTCTGCCGTGGATCCCGCCGAACCCGGCGGTTCTCGGCACGATCGCGATCAGCGTGACCTACTCGGCGTACGTCGCCGAGGTGATCCGCTCGGGCATCCTCTCCGTGCACCCGAGCCAGCGCGCGGCCGCGCGGTCCCTGGGTCTCGGCCAGGGCCAGACGATGCGCTACGTCGTCCTGCCGCAGGCGCTGCGCCGCGTGGTGCCGCCGCTGCTCAACGACTTCGTGTCGCTTCTCAAGGACGTCAGCCTCGTGTCGGTCCTCGGTGTCGTCGAGGGCGTACGCCGCGCAGGCATCTACAACGCCGAGAGCTTCAACTACACGCCGTACGTCGTGGCCGCCGTCCTGTTCCTCATCCTCACGATCCCGCTCACGCGGATCACCGACCGCGTCCTCGCCCGCGCCATCGCCCGCCAGAACGCGCAGGGCAACGCATGACCGGCGTACCCGTCCTCGAGCTGCGAAACGTCCGCAAGTCCTTCGGCGACGAGGTGGTGCTGCGCGACGTCGACCTCGTCGTGCCGGAGCACACGGTCACCGTCCTCATCGGTGCGAGCGGCTCCGGCAAGTCGACGCTGCTGCGCTGCGTCAACCAGCTCGAGCAGATCGACGACGGCGTGGTGCTCTTCGACGGCGTCGACATCTCCGACCCACGGGTCGACCACGACGACGTCCGCAAGCGCATGGGCATCGTGTTCCAGGCGTTCAACCTGTTCCCGCACATGACGGTGCTCGACAACATCACGCTCGCGCCGCGCAAGGTGCACGGCGTCGGGCGCGCCGAGGCCGAGAAGCGGGGTCTCGAGCTGCTCGAGCGCTTCGCCCTGGCCGACAAGGCGACGCAGTACCCCGACCGCCTCTCCGGCGGTCAGCAGCAGCGCGTCGCCATCGCGCGCTCGCTCGCCGTCGCGCCGCGGCTGATGCTCTTCGACGAGGTCACCTCGGCGCTCGACCCCGTGCTCGTCAACGAGGTGCTCGCCGCGGTGCGCGACCTGCGCGGCGAGGGCATGACGATGGTGATCGCCACCCACGAGATGGGGTTCGCCACCCAGGTGGCCGACGAGGTCTGCTTCCTCGCCGGTGGTGTCATCGTCGAGCGCGGTACGCCGGACCGCGTGATCCACGACCCGGCCGACCCGCTCACCCGCGAGTTCCTCCGCCGAGTGCACGAGGCCGGTCGTCTCTAGCGGCCGGATCCACGGCTCTCGGGACACGCAACCGCGGCCGCGGTCCGCCTCCCACGCGCCGAGGTAAGGCGCTCCTACGCTGGAGGCCGTGGTGCGACCCGCCGGTCGCGCCCGGGGAACGAGCGGCTGCGGCCGCACCGACACAGGGAGACACCATGTCCGCGACCGAACCCGCCGTCGAGGAGAGCGACGTCCTCTCGAGCCTGGGACGCAGCTGGGGCATCCTGCTGTTCATCGGCATCGTGACGCTGCTGCTCGGCCTGGCCCTCACCTTCTGGACCGACAAGAGCATCAACGTCTTCGCCATCTTCTTCGGCCTGTACCTGCTGCTCAGCGGCATCTTCCAGCTGGTGCAGTCGTTCTCGTCCGCGCAGCACCACCGGGCGCTGCTGGCGATCTCCGGCATCCTGTCGATCATCCTCGCCGTCTACATGTTCAAGGCGGTCCGCGCCGACCTCTCGGCCGAGATCCTCGCGCTGTTCATCGGGATCGCCTGGCTGTTCCGCGGCATCGTCGA
>JAKOVT010000081.1 GCA_029781935.1 Actinomycetes bacterium
CGCGCTCGGGATGAGCGAGCCGTCGTGGTGGTACGCCGTGCTCGCCCTGACCCTCGCGGGCGCGGTCGTCGGGGTGGTGATCCGGCGGCTGCCGGGCACCGGCGGGCACATCCCGGTGCACGGGCTCGGCGGCGGGCAGGCGCTGCCTGCGGAGCTGCCCGGCATCATCGCCGCGGCGATCGTGAGCCTCTCCCTCGGCGCGGTGGTCGGCCCGGAGGCGCCGCTCGTCGCCATCGGTGCGGGCGCCGTGGTGGTCGCGCTGCGGCGCTCGAAGCTCGCCGAGCGCCCGGATGCCGTGAGCCTGCTGGCGATCGCGGGCTCGTCGGCGGCGATCGCGACGATCTTCGGCAACCCGGTCGTGGGCGCCGTGCTCATGCTCGAGGTCGTCGGTTTCGCGGGCGCCGAGGTGCTGCTCGTCCTGCTGCCCGCGGTGATGGCCGCCGGTGTGGGGTCGCTGGTGTTCACCGGTCTCGGCACCTGGACCGGCTTCCACGCGCCGACCCTCACCATCCCCGGCCTGCCCACCGGCGACCTCGACCTCGGCGACCTGCTCTGGACCGTCCCGGTCGCGATGCTGATCGCGCTCGCGGCGCAGGCGACCCGACGGATCGGCCTGCGCGTCGCGAACGCCGCCGCGCGCCGCACCGTCGCGGTGACAACGGCGGTGGGCGTCGTGGTCGGCGTGAGCGCGGCGGCGTACGCGCTGCTCACCGACCGCCCCGTGAGCGACGTCCTGTTCTCCGGCGAGACCGCCCTCGAGGCGCTCGTCGCCAACCCCTCGCAGTGGGCCACCGGAACCCTGCTGGCGCTCGTCGCGTTCAAGGCGATCGCATACTCGGTGTCGATCGGCGCCTTCCGCGGCGGCCCGACCTTCCCCGCCCTGTTCCTCGGCGCCGCCGCCGGGATCCTGCTCGGCGCGCTGCCCGGGTTCGGCGTCACGGCCGGCATCGCCGTCGGGATGACCGCCGCCACCGCCGCCGTGCTGCGCCTGCCGATCACGTCGATCGTGCTCGTGACCCTGCTGCTCGGGTCGCAGGCCTACAGCCAGATCCCCGTGGTCATGATCGCGGCCGTCGTCGGTCTGGTGACGGCGGTGAGCCTCGACGGCGCCGCCACCCTCCGCCCGCTCCAGGTGCGCGAGGCCCGGCGCGCCACCGGCTGACCCCTCGACGCTCCGGTCACGTGGCGGAGGAGCGGGCGACGGTGTCGTCGGCGAGGGCGTAGACGTACGCCGGCAGCGGGCCCTCCGCGGTCTGCACGGTGGTGAGCGTGCGGACGTAGCTCGCGCCCTCGAACGCGTCGAGGTGCGACCACCGGTCGGCCAATGCGTCGGACTCCAGCACGGCGACCTCGACGACCTCGCCGTCCGGGTCGAGCACGATGCCGGGGAACCCCTGCGCGGCACCCCACCCGATCGCGAGCAGCCGCCCGCGCACCGTTCCGGAGAGCCAGCGCCCCGGCAGGTCCGCCACGTGGTGGTGGTTGGACCTCCCGGGCCCGAGCGTCCCGTACGTCGCCAGCCGCTCCGTCACCCGCGCAGGATGCCACCCCGCCCGCCGCGAGATGTGGGCGCTCGGCGTACGTCGCCACGCCCTCGACCCACCTCTCGGACCCTCGCGACAACCCGGTGACGGGATCGCGCCCCAGAGACCGGGCACCGACCTGCGTCGCGCCGTCGCCGGTGCAAGGCTGGGTGCAGGCCGATCGCCGCGACCGCCGAGGTCGCCACCCCGACGGCGCGACCACCGGTGCACGCCGACGCGAACCGGGGTGGGAGCGATGACCGCCGTCATCGAGCAGGGGACACCGAGCCGCACCGCCGAGCTGGCGCTGCGCACTCGCGGCCTCACCAAGCTCTACGGCGCGCAGGTGGGCATCACCGATCTCGACCTCGACGTCGGCACCGAGGAGGTCTTCGGCTTCCTCGGCCCCAACGGCGCGGGCAAGACCACCACGATCCGGATGCTGCTCGGCCTGATCCGGCCGACCCGCGGCGAGGCGACCATCCTCGGGACGCCGCTGCGCCCCGGCCCCGTCGGCGCCCGCGCCGACCTCGGCTACCGGCCCGGCGACCTCGCCCTCTACGACCGGATGACCGGCGAGCAGGTGCTGCACTACCTCGCGAGCCTGCGCGGCGGCGTGCCGGCGCAGCGCTACCGCGACCTCGCGGAGCGGCTCGGCCTCGACCTCACCCGACGGGTGCGCGACCTGTCGCGCGGCAACCGGCAGAAGGTCGGCGTCGTGCAGGCCTTCATGCA
>JAKOVT010000092.1 GCA_029781935.1 Actinomycetes bacterium
AGGCGAGCAGCTCGCTGCTGGCCTCCTTCTGGCCCCGCTCGACCTCGGAGAGGTAGCCGAGCGACACGCGGGCCGCGGACGACACCTCGCGCAGGGTGCGGCCCTGGTCCTGGCGACGACGACGCAGCTCGTCGCCGATGACGCGGCGCAGGACGATCACGGGGGCACCCCCTCCCGAGGTACGCGACGACCCGCCGGAGCCCTCCGGCGTCCCACCACGGTACCCGGCGGCACCTGCGGTCGCAGCGACTGCACCCGCTCGGCCTACTTCGGCGCGTCGCGGGGTGACGGTCGGGGCAGTGGTCACGCGGGATCTCCTGAGGGCTGGTCGCCGTACCTTTCCGGTGTCAACGCCTCGATCCTGGGCCCCTGTTCCCGCCCTCGCCACCGCAATACGCCCGCAGCGAACACGCTCGCCCCTCACCCGAACGGCCTACCCGCGTGATCTTGGTGAGATGGGGGGTTCCGGAGCCGATCAGAACCGGGAACCCCACGTCTGACCAAGATCACGCGGAGGGGGCGGTCAGAGGGTGGCGACGCGGTGGAGGGCGGAGAGGGCCTCGTGCACGGCGGCCCAGCGGATGCCCTCGCGCCCGAGGCCGGCCGCGAAGGTCGGGCTCTGCACGTGGGCGCGGCCGCCGGGGCCGTGGACGGCGATGTGCACCTCGCCGACGGCGCGGCCGTCCTGCGGGTCGGGCCCGGCCACTCCGGTGGTGGCCACGCCGTAGTCGGCCCCGACGAGCGACACCACCCCGCGGGCCATCTGCCGCGCGACCTCGGGGTGCACGGCGCCCTCGAGGGCGAGCAGCTCGTGGTCGACGCCGAGGACGGCGGTCTTCACGTCGGTCATGTAGGCCACCACTCCCCCGCGCACCACGGCGGAGGCGCCCGGCACGGACACGAGGGTCGCCACGACGAGCCCGCCGGTGAGCGACTCGGCCACGGCGACCGTGCGCCCGGCATCGGTCAGCGCGGGCACCAGCCGGGCGGCGAGGTCGCGCGCCGCCGCCTCGTACGCCGCAGCGTCGGCGTACGCCGTCACGCCCAGCACCACCGTCGATGTCTGTCCACGCTGCTTCCGAGACCAGCGTGGGCACACGTCGACGGGAAGGGGGTCATGCCGAGGCCTTCGCCGCGGCGCGCAGGCGCAGGGCCCGGACGACGTAGTCGACGCCGGTGACCACGGTGAGCACGAGGGCGATCCCCATGAGGACCACGCGCACGGGCACGAGCCACTCGGGCACCGGCAGCAGGTAGCCGACGATCGCCGCCATCTGGAACGCCGTCTTCAGCTTCCCGCCGCGGCTGGCCGGGATCACGCCGTGCCGGATGACCCAGAACCGCAGGATGGTGACGCCGATCTCGCGCGACAGGATCACGAGCGTGACCCACCACGGGAGCTCGCCGAGGTAGGACAGCCCGACCAGCGCGGTGCCGGTGAGCGCCTTGTCCGCGATGGGGTCGGCGATCTTGCCGAAGCTCGTCACCTGGCCCCGGCGGCGGGCGATCTCGCCGTCGACGAGATCGGTGAACGACAGCGCGAGGAACACGACCGCCGACCAGATGCGCGAGGCCGGGTCGTCGCCGCCGTCGCGCAGCAGCAGCCAGGCGAACACGGGCACGAGCACGAGACGCAGCACGGTCAGGGCGTTGGGGAGGTTCAGGCGCGAGGGCGCCTGGACGGGGTCGCCGACGTGGTCGGGGGGCGGCGGCTTGATCACCGGGCGACCCGGTCGACGACCTCGGCGACGAGGTCGACCCCCTCCGACCCGACGACCACGGCCGTGACGAGCTCGCCCTCCACGAGCGGCGTCTCGTCGCGCGTCACGAGCAGCGTGGCGCCGTCGACCTCGGGGGCCTGGTGCGCGCTGCGGCCCTCCGCCGCGAAACCGTCGACGCCGTCGCCGACGTACTCCACGAGCACCTCGACCGTCTGGCCGATCCGGTCCTCGGCGCGGCGCGAGGTGAGCTCCTCGACGAGCGACGACACCCGCTCGACCCGCTCGCGGACCACGGCGTCGTCGAGCTTGTCGTCGTACGTCGCGGCCTCGGTGCCGTCCTCGTCGGAGTAACCGAACACGCCCACCGCATCGAGACGCGCCGCGACGAGGAACCGCTCGAGCTCGTCGACGTCGGCCTCGGTCTCGCCGGGGAAGCCGACGATGACGTTGCTGCGGGCACCGGCCTCTGGGGCGAGGTGGCGGGCCGCGGCGAGCAGCTCGAGGAACGACTCGGTGCCGCCGAACCGGCGCATCCGGCGCAGCACGTCGGCGGACGCGTGCTGGAACGAGAGGTCGAAGTAGGGCACCACGCCCGGCGTGCGCGCGATGACGTCGATGAGCGAGGGACGCGTCTCGGCCGGCTGCAGGTAGGACACGCGCACCCAGTCGATGCCCTCGACCGCCGCCAGCTCGGGCAGCAGCGCCTCGAGCAGGCGCAGGTCGCCGAGGTCCTTGCCGTACGACGTCGAGTTCTCGCTCACCAGCACGAGCTCCCGCACGCCCTGCGAGGCCAGCCAGCGGGCCTCCTCGAGGACGTCGTGCGGACGGCGCGAGACGAACGAGCCGCGGAAGGACGGGATCGCGCAGAACGCGCACCGGCGGTCGCAGCCGCTCGCGAGCTTCAGCGGCGCGCTCGGACCCGACCCCAGCCGGCGGCGTACGACGCGAGGCCCGCTGGCGGGCCCGACACCCTCGGGCAGGTCGGGCTCCTGGCCATGGCCGGGCAGGGCCACGGCCGTGGCGGACCGCTCGACCGGGGACACCGGGAGCAGCAGGCGGCGGTCGCGCGGCGCGTGCGGCACGTGCTGCTCGCCCGCCACGATGCGGCGCAGCCGCTCGGAGATGTCGGCGTAGTCGTCGAAGCCGAGCACGGCGTCCGCCTCGGGCAGCGAGGCGGCGAGCTGGTCGCCGTACCGCTCGGCCAGGCAGCCCACCGCGACGACGGCGCGCGTGCGGCCGTCGTCCTTGAGGTCGGCCGCCGCGAGGAGGGTGTCGACGGAGTCCTTCTTGGCCTGCTCCACGAAGCCGCAGGTGTTCACCACCACGGCGTCGGCGTCGGCGGCCTCGTCGACGAGCTCCCAGCCGTCGGCCGCGAGGCGTCCGGCGAGCTCCTCGGAGTCGACCTCGTTGCGTGCGCACCCGAGGGTGACGAGCGCGACCTTGCGCACGGACGAGGACATGGCCCAGAGCCTACGGGGCGAGGGAGCGGGCTCAGCCCGCGGTGGTGGTGGGGTCGCCAGGGCCGAAGTTGACCTTCACGACCTGACCCCCCGAGCCCGGCTCGCCGAGGTCGCGCCCGTTGACCACGAGCGAGACGGCGCCGGCGTTGCCCACGACGAGCGACACCTTCTGCTTGTCGCGGAAGGTCTTGGTGTCGCCCTGGTTGAGGATGCCCTCGTAGAGCGTCCTGCCGCCCGGGCCGGCGGTGGCGCGGACCCACGACTTCTTGCCGGTCACGGTGAGCTTCACGACGACGCCGTCGGCCGCGGCGACGACCTCGCTCGGGCTCGGCGCAGGCGAGGTCGGCTCGGTGGTCGGGGCGGTGGTGGACGTGGTGGGCGAGCTCGAGGGCGCGGTGGCCGCGGTGCTGGAGCTCGGCGACGACGACGGACCAGCGGCCAGGTCCGACGAGGACGGCCGGTTGCTCAGGAACGAGATGACGCCCGCGCCGACCACGACCGCGAGCGCGAGCGCCATCACGGCCGACCAGTTCGGGCCGGTTCGGGTGCGCGCGACGCTCGCACCGAGGGTGCCCGCCAGGGCGCCGATGGTGTCGCCGGCCGACGTGCGCTCGACGACGGACGTGGGCTGCTCGATCGGTGCGACCGGCCCGGCGGCGGCGCGGGCGGTGCCGCGCTCGGCGTCGTACTGCGCGGCGAGGGCGGTGGGGTCGAGGCCGACGGCGGTGGCGATGCTCTTGAGGTGGCCGCGGGCGTAGACGTCGCCGCCGCACAGGCGGAAGTCGTCCTTCTCGATGGCGTCGATGACCGCAGCGCGGACGCGGGTGCTCGCCGCGACCTGCGTGACGGTCAGCCCCGCGGCCTCGCGAGCGCGCGCGACGGTCCGACCGACCGTCGGCATCGTGTCGCTCACAGCGCGCTCCTCGGCACCGGCGGGCACGACCGGACGTCGTGAGGGGATGCCGCCGGAGCGTCCATGCTAGGCCGAACGACGCGTGCGGGGCCAACCGCCCGAGCCCCCGACCGGCTCAGCCGGGTGTGTCGTCGCAGATCAGAGCGCTCACTCGCCGCCGAGGGTGGCGAGGATCGCTTCGAGCTCGTCGGGCTGAACGAGCACCTCGCGCGCCTTGCTGCCCTCGCTGGGCCCGACGATGCCCCTGCTCTCCATGAGGTCCATGAGGCGCCCGGCCTTCGCGAAGCCCACCCGCAGCTTGCGCTGGAGCATCGAGGTGGAGCCGAACTGGGTCGTGACCACGAGCTCGACCGCCGCGCGCAGCAGATCGAGGTCGTCGCCGATCTCCTCGTCGATCTCCTTCTTGCTCGCGGCGACCACGCCGACGTCCTCGCGGTAGGCCGGGGACAGCTGCTCCTTGCAGTGGGCGACCACGGCACGGATCTCGTTCTCGGTGACCCACGAGCCCTGCAGGCGGATCGGCTTGCTCGCTCCCATGGGCAGGAAGAGCGCGTCGCCCTGGCCGACGAGCTTCTCGGCGCCGGGCTGGTCGAGGATGACGCGGCTGTCGGCCAGGCTCGAGGTCGCGAACGCCATCCGGCTCGGCACGTTGGCCTTGATGAGGCCGGTGACGACGTCGACGCTCGGTCGCTGCGTCGCGAGGACCAGGTGGATGCCGGCGGCGCGGGCGAGCTGGGTGATGCGGACGATCGAGTCCTCGACGTCGCGCGGGGCGACCATCATCAGGTCCGCGAGCTCGTCGACTATCACCAGCAGGTACGGGTAGGGGGTGATGACGCGCTCGCTGCCCGGCAGCGGCTTCACCTGGCCGGCCTTGACCGCCTTGTTGAAGTCGTCGATGTGGCGGAAGCCGAACTGCGCGAGGTCGTCGTAACGGAGGTCCATCTCCTTCACGACCCACTGCAGCGCCTCCGCCGCCTTCTTGGGGCTGGTGATGATCGGCGTGATGAGGTGCGGGATCCCCTCGTACGCCGTGAGCTCCACGCGCTTGGGGTCGACGAGGATCATCCGCACCTCGTCGGGCGTCGAGCGCATGAGCACGCTGGTGATGAGCGTGTTCATGCAGCCGGACTTGCCCGCGCCGGTGGCGCCCGCGACGAGGATGTGCGGCATCCGAGCCAGGTTCGCGCACACGAAGCCGCCCTCGACGTCCTTGCCGAGGCCGACGAGCATCGGGTGGTGGTCGCTCGTGGCCGCCTTGCTGCGCAGGACGTCGCCGAGGCTGACCAGCTCGCGGTCGGTGTTGGGGATCTCGACGCCGACCGCGGACTTCCCGGGGATCGGCGACAGGATCCGCACGTCGGCGGAGGCGACGGCGTAGGCGATGTTCTTCGACAGCTGCGTGACGCGCTCGACCTTCACCGCGGGCCCGAGCTCCACCTCGTAGCGGGTGACCGTCGGGCCGCGGGAGTAGCCGGTGACGGTGGCGTCGATGCCGAACTGCTCGAACACCGCGGTGAGCGAC
>JAKOVT010000100.1 GCA_029781935.1 Actinomycetes bacterium
AGGGATTGCCGGTGGTGGCACCGATTAGCAGCACTGTTCCATCCTCTACCGCCGGCAGCAGAGCGTCTTGTTGGCTTTTGTTAAAGCGGTGGATTTCATCAATAAAGAGTATTGTCCGCTGGTGATACATTTCCAGGCGGTTCTTTGCTTCCTCCAGCACCTCCCGCACTTGGGCAACGCCGGCAGTGACGGCATTGAGGCGCTGAAAGCTGGCCTTGGTCTGGTTGGCAATGACGGCGGCCAAAGTAGTCTTGCCTGTGCCAGGGGGACCATAGAAGATCATTGAGGTGAGGCGGTCTGCCAGAATAGCCCGCCGCAGCAGGCTGCCGGGGCCGACGATATGTTGCTGGCCAACAAACTCCTCTAAGTTTTGCGGGCGCATGCGGGCAGCCAGGGGAAGGCTGCTGCTGCCTTTTTGCTGCATGGCCTCGCACGATGCTGGTGGCCGGGCTGCTCACCGTCGCCGTGTCGTGCGCGCTGTTCGGCATCGCGTCCACCGCACCGCAGCTCATCGGGTTCCGCTTCGTGCAGGGCGTGGGCGGGATCCTCGCCTGGGCCTCGGCGATGACGTGGGCGCAGGCCGTCGCGCCGGTCGACCGCCGCGGGGAGGTCGCGGGGAAGGTGCTGGGGATGGCGGTGATCGGTTCCATCGTCGGGCCGGTCGTCGGCGCGCTCGCGTCGTTCACCGGCACCACGCCCGTGTTCGTCGGCCTCGGCGCCGTGTTCGTCGCGCTGGCCGTCGTCGCCGCGCGGCTGCCCGCACCGCTCGTGACCGGCTCCCCGGGCTG
Source organism: Actinomycetes bacterium (assembly GCA_029781935.1). Taxonomy (GTDB): domain Bacteria; phylum Actinomycetota; class Actinomycetes; order S36-B12; family CAIYMF01; genus Longivirga. Next base: position 789 of record JAKOVT010000100.1, read on the forward strand.
GCGCCACGCCCTCGGCCTGCTGCGCGACCACCGCCTCCGGCTGGGCATCTGGCTGCTCTCGCTCGGCGGCATCGTCACCGGCGCCATCAACACGCTCGCGCCGCTGACCCTCGCCGACGTCGGGGTCACGGCGACGGGCACGAGCGTGGTGTTCCTCGTTATGGCCGCCGCAGCCGCGTTCACGAGCCCGCGGGTCGGCCGACGGGCCGACCGCCACGGGCGCGCGGTCGTCGCGGTCGTGGTCCTCGCCGCCGGCGCCGCCGCGACGCTGCTGACCGGGCTGGTCTCGCGCGCCGGCGGGCCGCTCTGGCTGCTGGTCGTGCTGCTCGTCGGCGGATTCGTGACGCTCGAGGCCGGCTATGTGCCGGGCAGCGCGCTCCTCGCCGACGGCACCGCCGAGGCCGAGGCCTCGCGCGGCGAGATCCTCGCCCTGGCCAACCTGGGCTGGGCGATCGGCATGACAGCAGCGTCGCTGCTCGCCGGGGCCCTGCTCGGACGGTTCGGCGTGGTCGCGCCGTACGCCGCGGTCGCCCTCTGCGCCCTGCTCACGATCCCCGAGTTCACCGTCCTCGCCCGGCGCAGCCGGTCGTCCTGAGAGAGTCTGCCCATGACCACGGCCCTGCTCGTCATCGACGTCCAGAACGAGTACGTCACCGGAGGGCTGCCGATCGTGCACCCGCCCGCCGACGAGGGACTGGCCCGCATCGCCGCGGCCATCGACGCCGCCAACGCGTCGGGCGTCCCCGTCGTCCTGATCCGGCACACCGAGCCCGACCCCAGCGGGGGCCTGTTCGTGCGAGGCACCCCGGCGTGGGAGCTGCACACGGACGTGACCGGCCGCCCCCATGTCGCCGTGATCGACAAGACGCTGCCCGGCTCCTTCACGGGCACCGGCCTCGAGGACCTGCTCGGCGAGCTCGGGGCCGACCATGTCGTGGTGGTCGGCTGGATGACCCACATGTGCGTCGACACCACCACCCGCCAGGCTGCGCACCTCGGGCTGGGCGTCACCGTGCTCGACGACGCCACCGGGACGATCGACCTGTCCGACTCGCTGCCTGCGGCGCTGGTGCACCGGGTCGAGCTCGGTGTCCTCGCCGACGGCTTCGCGAGCGTCGTCCCCACCGCGGACTGGATCGCCTCGCTCCCGTCGTAGCGCCGGGCCGCGCGTGCGGCAGCACCATGGTCGGGGTCGGCACGCTGCGTCGGCGCGCGTTGCTCCATCCGGGCGACGCGACCTCCCGCACAGGCAGACCGGTTGCGGCACACGGGCGAACTCTGCGACGACACGCCGAGGCCGCGAACCCGGCCGCGCTCCCGCGCGTCATGATGGATGTCCGGTCGCCGACCCCCCGTCATCCCCTCCGTCATCCCGGGTCGTGCAGCCCTCCCGGTGCGGACGCGCTCGCGTCCCCGGCGTGACCGTGGCAGAACGTGACCGTGCGCTTGCAGAGAGCGACACGCCCACGTCGAGAGCAATGCCCGGGAAGGAACACCCGTACGGCTCACCATGATCGTGACCGGCCAACCGACACCCCATCTGTGAGTGCGAGGAGGTGGACCACGATGACGACGCAGACGCTGTCGCAGCGTGACAACGACGTGATGGAGCTGCTCCGGCAAGGAGTGCCTCTGACCCTCCTGCTGGACCTGGCCGATCCGTTCGGCCCGCGCAGCAGCGAGCTGTTCGAGATCGAGCAGCACGCCGCCTAGCCGGCGAGCACGGATCCGGTTGTCGCTGCCCCGTGCGGCGACGCAGCGGACCACCAGGGTGCCGCGGAGACGATTTCTCGTCTCCGCGGCACTCGTTGTAGAGTGACCGCGCTACGCGCCGCTAGCTCAACTGGCAGAGCAGCGGACTCTTAATCCGCGGGTTGTAGGTTCAAGTCCTACGCGGCGTACACAGCACGAAGGCCCGTCAGCCAAGGGAAACCGGCTGACGGGCCTTCGTCATGCTGGAGCCTCGGTGTAGCCGAAACTGTAGCCAATCCCCTCGGACGGCGGATCAAGCCGGCCGCGCCCAGAGCCGCGCCTCGACGTAGGCCTTCTCCGGATTGGTCAGGTAGGCCAGGCGGAGGCGGACGACCTCGACTGTGACGTGCAGGTGCTCAGCGACCTCGGTCTCCCAGCTGCACCAGAGCAGCGCGTCCGCGAGCGCGTCGAGCGACACGAGACGCTTCGCCGCCAGACGGTCCGCCTGATGCTCCTGGCGGCGGTCGAACCAGCCGTCCCCGGTCATCTTGTGCCCGAGGTCGAGATGCGCGACCTCGTGCGCGAGCACCGAGTTCCGCGCCGGCCGCTCGAGCGACTGCTCGACGAGGATGACGCGCGCTGCTTCGATCCAGGCCCCCAGCGCGGGCAGGCAGTCGGTGCGCTTGATGACCACGTCCGGGTGGCGCTCCGCGGCGTCCCTCCACGGGTCGTAGGTCATCAGTCCCCCATGATCTCCCGACGAGCCTTCCACCCTTCGGCCACGAGGCGCGCTTCGAGCTCGGCGAGCTGGTCGTCGGTCATGCCCTTGCTGACGGCCTCGGGGATGTTGAGTGCTGGGCGCTGATGTTGCTCGCCCCCACCGACATCGGGTGGCTCGGCGTCCTCGGGCAGCTCACCGTTGACGCGCAACGCGTCGTAGTTCGGCTCGATCGCCGCCTCGATGTCGTCCCGCTCCGGGTAGCTCAGGAAGCCGTCGATCGCACCGGGGCGCCATCCGAGGACCCGCTCGAGCGGCCACGTCGTGCCGAGACGCAGCGTCTTGAAGTTGCCGGCCTCGATCTTCCGCTGCGTCGCAGCGGCCGGGCCACCCAAGGCCGCCACCTCGTCCTGCGTGAGGTGCAGCTTCTTGCGGCGGGCTCGGATCACGGCGCCGAGGGCGCGCCGGCGATCGCTGCTGTCGTCCTGGGTCATGTTGCGATCGTCTCCCGCTAGGAGTGGACAAGTCCAGGATAGAAACGACAAGTTCACTCGCAGGTCAGGGCCCTAAAACGGTCTTACACCGCTGTCTTTCAGCACTTCATCGCCACTTTTCCGCTCGAAGTGCTTGCGGCTGTCCGAACTTGTCGCTAAGTTGGCGGCATGCCCACCACCCAACCGCTCGGACCGATGGTTCGGACTCGCGATCTGCGCCAGGCGCGCGGTTTGACGCTGCAGCAGCTCGCAGACCGCATGGAAGAGCACGGCGTCAAGATCACCGAGGCCGGTCTCTCCAACATCGAGAAGGGGCACAAGCGCGCCAGCGACCGCGTGCTCCTCGCCATGTCGCTCGCTCTCGGCGTCGAGCCGCTGAACGTGTGGCACGGACCGACTCGGACCGAGCTCGGCCGCCGTACCGGGACAGCCGCATGAGCGACACCCGGGTCTCCTACCCCATTCGCGATGCCGCCGCCGCCACCGGCTACAGCGAGAGCACGATCCGCCGCGCAGTCGCGGCCGGCGAGCTGCCTGTGCACTACCCGGCGCAACGTCCGGTGATCCTCGCCGAGGACCTGCACGCCTGGGTCGCCGGCGCTCCAACGGAGCGCGCCTCCTGACTCAGCGGGGGCGCAGTGCTGCATCCCCCGGCGCCCCCGCTGAACCCCCTGCAAAAGCCGGCGACCCGGCCGCCTCTGACAGCAAGACCGGGTCGCACGAACTGGAAGGAGTCTCCCATGGAGACCAGCACGATCACCAGCACCGACTTCCCCTACCGCATCGCAGACTTCGAGCGCGCCCCCTGGCTGCCCGTCGTCGAGCTCGAGAAGACCTGCGATCGCCTGGCGCTCTGGGTCGCGCTCGACGTCGCCGCCGACTCCGTCAGCGCCCAGACCCGCCGCGACGCGCAGGCGGTGCGCCTCATGCGCGACGAGGACATGCGCATCGTCATCGCCTACGGCGCGGCGTACCGCGAGTGGAAGGCGTCGGTGGCGGCATGAGTGCCGACGTCGCGGTGGTCCGCACCGACGAGAACGGCGTCGCACGCGTCGTCGCCGTCCCAACCCTCGTGCTGCCGGCCGACGTCGACGACGCCGTGCTGGGACGGATGGTGCGCGGCATCGTCGGCCCGGACCGCACAGTGCTGTCCGTCGCGCTGTGCCCGCTCGCGCAGCTCGTGGCGGTGGCGTCATGAGCACCGACATGAACCGCTGCAACGGCGTCAAGGCCGACGGCTCCCGCTGCGGAGCGACCCGCATGACGAACTGGGCGGGCAAGCAGTCCCATCTCGCGACCCCCTCGCCGTGGTTCTGCCACCGCCACAAGGCCCAGGACGTCGTCACCGAGCGCCTCCGTGCCGCGGTCCGCAACCCCCGCGCCGACCACGAGGACGCGTGATGGCCGCGACGATCAGCGAGCCGGGTTTCTACGACCTCGACGAAGCCACGTACCACGCCGACAAGCACCTCGCGTCGACGCTGGGCCGGTCGCTGTCCTCGTCGGGCGCGAAGGCCATCCTCGACTGCCCGGCCCGCTTCGCGTGGCAGCGCGAGCACCCGGTCGTGAAGGACGCCTTCGACTTCGGGTCCGTCGCGCACACGCTGCTCCTCGGCCTGGGCGAGGACATCGTCGTCGTCGACGCGGCGGACTGGCGGACGAACGCGGCGAAGGCCCAGCGGGACGAGGCACGCGACGCCGGCCAGGTCCCGATCCTCGTCGGCGACTACGCCCGCGCCGTCGCCCTGGTCGATGCGGTGAAGGCGCATCCGGTCGCGGGGCAGATCTTCGACCCGTCGAAGGGCCGCGCGGAGCGGTCCCTGTACTGGATCGACGACGAGACCGGGATCACCTGCCGGGGCCGCATCGACTGGGAGATGTCGAACGCGCTCATCGACTTGAAGACGGCGATCACCGCAGCACCGCAGCGGTTCTCCCGTTCGCTCGTCGACTACGGGTACGCGCTGCAGGCCGCCTGGTACCAGGACGGCTACGAGGCCCTCACCGGCGAGCGGCTGCCGTTCGTGCACGTCGTCGTCGAGAAGGAGCCGCCGCACCTGGTGGCGGTCTACCAGGTCGACGCGGACGCGCTCGCGTTCGGCGCCGCGAAGGCGTCCGACGCGCGCCACCTGTACGCGGAGTGCGAGTCCAACGACGAGTGGCCTGGCTACTCGACCGAGATCGAGCTCGTGTCCCTGCCCGCGTGGGCGAGGTGATGAGGGTGACGACGTACCGGATCAGGTTCGAGGTTGTCCGCCTCAGCGAGCTGTGGCGCTACAGCAACGCGGACCCGTCGCTCTACAAGAACACAACTCAGACCGTGCCGAACTCGGAGATCCCCGACGAGCACTGGTACCCGGTCACCGGCCACGAGTCCGAAGACCCGTGGACCCAGCTCGCGAACCTGCGGAAGTGGGACGCCGAAGACACCGGCTTCGTCCGCAACGTCCGCCTCGAGCAGCTCGCGACCGAGCCGGTCTGGATCGAGGTCCCCGCCGACTCTCTGCCCGGAGGTTCGTCGTGAGTGCCCACGAGCGGCGCGACGACTCGATCGTCCGCGTGACCGCCGAGGACCTCGCCACCCGCGAGGACGGCGTCGTGTACCTGGCCGAGGGCGACTACGCCCTCATCCCCACCGAGCCGCTCTACCTCGACTCCACCGTGCGCCACGTCAACGGCACGGTCGTGCTCACTCTCAAGCGGAGGCAGTGATGAAGAAGGTCAACCTGCACTTCAAGAAGATCGACGGGAGACCGGCCTACGTCGTCACGACCACGCGCGGCCGACGGATCGGCTTGGCCAAGCGCACGATCAGCGGCCGGTGGCAGGTCGTCGTCGCGGACAAGGTCGGGCGGGCGCAGCGCCTCGGCCTTGCGCTCGAGGACGCTGGTCTCATCGCGGCGGTGACGGCATGACCGTCGTCCACGCCGAGCGCGAGTTCCAGCCCCACCCCATCCAGGGCGGCGGCATCACACAGACCACCGCTGTCGAGCAGGCCCGTGCCGTCGCCGAGGTCCAGGCAGCCGTCGTCGTCGCGCAGCAGTGCCCTCGCGACGTCGACCGCGCCGAAGGCGAGATGGTCTCCGCCTGCGGGCGCACAGCTCTCGCCAAGCGTGCGTTCTACCGCGTTCCCAACCGCGGCTCCGGCCCGTCCGTCCACCTCGCCCGCGAGCTCGCGCGGATCTGGGGCAACTTCCAGTACGGCGTGGTCGAGCTGCGCCGCGACGACGCCGCCGGCATGTCCGAGATCCAGGCGTTCGCGTGGGACGTGCAGACCAACGTCCGCTCGGTCCGCACCTTCCAGGTGCCGCACCAGCGGATGCGTGAGGGCAAGCGCGTCGCCCTGGTCGACCTCGGCGACGTGTACCTCAACAACCAGAACATCGGCGCGCGCGCCGTCCGCGAGTGCATCTTCACCGCGCTGCCGACCTGGTTCGTGGAAGCCGCCGAAGCGCGCTGCCGGGAAGCGCTCGAGCACGGCGACGGCAAGCCGATCAAGCAGCGCATCGAGGACGCCGTCGCGCTGTTCGTCAACACCTACGGCGTGAAGCAGGCACAGCTCGAGGACAAGCTCGGCCGCAAGCGCGGGCAGTGGGATGCCGGCGACGTCGCGTCCCTCGTCGTCCTCTACCAGTCGCTGCAGCGAGGCGAGGTCGGCGTAGAGGAGGAGTTCCCGCAGACCCGTCTGACGGCCGCGGACCTGACTGGCGCGGCTCCGGTCGTCGACGAGGAGCCGCAGTCGTGAGCGCCGCCATCATCACCCTCATCCTCGCGTGGGTCTTCCTCCTCGCGTTCACGGTGGCGCTGGTGCTGTCGCGTGCGTCGCGGGAGCGGGAGATCCGTCGTGACGTCGCCGCGCAGATCCGCCAGCACGCCGACGCGGCGGCCCGGTTCCAGCCGCGGGGCGCGTTCGTGCGCGGCATGTACAAGGCCGCCGACATCGCCGAGGGCCCTCGGGCCGTCGCCGCGCCGTCGTCGCAGTTCATGACGTTGGACGGTAGCCGTCGTCCGCGGATGGCCGGCCAGGGAAGGCGGTCGTCGTGAGCGGGCACCGGATCGAGTGGCGCCACGACCGCGACGTCGTCGTCGCGACCTTCCACTGCGACGAGGACACGGCCGCGTGGGCCGACTGCCGCGTCACCTGCGCCGAGGACTGCGAGCAGTGGCCCGCACCCGACGCGGGAAACCGCACACACGAAGTCCTCGACGACGCCGGACACCCGCTCGGCAAGCACGCCATGCAGCACACGGACTACTGCAACTACGTCACCTGGATGGACGAGGGCTCCGCTGAGGAACTGCACCTCGGCGGCGACGAGCCGGTGCGTGACGGCGCGGTCGAGTTCGAGTGGAACGGCGACGGATACGAATGGCGCTACGCCACCGAGGCGGTGTCGTCATGACCCTCGCCACCGCCTACCTCGACGGCAACCTCGGTCTCGTCGCGTGGATCGTCGTCGTCGGCATCCTCGTCGTCACCGCGATCCGCAGCCACGACGACCGCACCGCGGGCACCGACGACCAGGGGGTGCCGTGGTGAACCGCGCCGCTGAGATCGCCGCCTGGATCGTCGCCGCCTCCCTCGTCACCTTCGCCGTCCTCCTCCTGGCGGTGACCTCATGACCGACATCGACCTCGACGCTGCGGCCGCGCTGCGAGCCAGCATGGTCCCCGGCTCCCTCATCACGCCCGAGCAGTGGGCAGCGATCCCGACAACGTTCGACGCGCTTATCGCCGAGGTCCGGCGACTGCGCGCCGACCGCGAGTCGCTGTACGAGTCAGTCATCGCCGAGCGCGACGAGGCCCGTGCCCGGATCGCGCAGTGGGAGGCCGAGTTCCCGTGCGACGGCGGCTGCGACACCGCGTGGGGACCGCAGGAGGAGTGCTCGCGGCACGGTCGCCGCCCCGCCGAACTGTGGGAGCGGGGCGAGTTCTTCGCTCGTGAGCGCGACGACGCCCGTGCCGCCATCGCCGCCGTCCGCGCGCTGTGCGAGCGGTATGAGCGCGCCGACACCGAGCGCCACGACCGGGTCAGCGTCGAGACGCTGGCCGCGAAAGTGCTCAACCTGCTGGACGTCCGCCGCGACCCGTCCGCGACCACCGACGGTGCCTACGTCATCGAGGTGGACCCCGACACTGCGTCGCTCTCGACGCGGCCCGCGACCACCGACCCGCTCATCTCGACCGAGCGCAGCGGGTGCGCGTGCATTGGTCATGCGTTCCCCGGCGTGCGCCACATCGCCGCGTGCTGCGACCAGCCGCACATCGACCAGCGGCTCCCGGCCGCGACCACCGACGGAGGTGCGGAGTGAGCGACCTCCATGGCTGGTGCCACCCCTGCGCCGCGCGCGTCGACCACGAGGACATCCTCGACCACGCCGCACGAGAGCACCCCGACCTCGTCGGAATGTCCGTGTCGACCGAGTTCATCGAGAACATGCTCACCCGCGAGCAGGCCGACACCGACGTCATCTACGACTACTGCGACGTCGTCGTCGTGGACGTACCGCTGGCAGGTGCGTCATGAGCCGCGACGTGCCCGTCCGCCTGGTCCTCGTCGGCGAGCTGCTCTGGCGCGCCAAGCGCGCCGCCGA
>JAKOVT010000116.1 GCA_029781935.1 Actinomycetes bacterium
CGCGAGGTCGGCGTTGACCGGCGTGATGCCCTGCTTGAGCGCGAGCTTGATGCCGTCGGCGATCGGCTGCAGCAGGCCGAACGGCCCGGCACGGTTGGGGCCGGGGCGGTTCTGCATCTTGGCGACGACCCGGCGCTCGTACCAGGTGGTGAACAGCGTCAGCAGGAGCAGCGCCACGAAGATCACGAGGACCGTGAGGACGACCAGCCAGAGCGGGTCCTTCCCGAAGTCGTCCAGCGTGACCTGGTCGGAGGCCGTCGAGGCGAGCAGGTGGTTCATGCGGCACCTCCGACGATGCGGACGAGGTCCCCGTGGCCGGCACTGAGGGTCGCCCTCGGTGTGGAGCCGTCGGAGTTCGCCGGGATCCAGACGACGCCGTCCGGCATCGCGGTCACGACCAGCGGCAGGGTGAGCGAGCCGGCGTCGGTCGACACGGTCAGCTCGGCGCCGTCGACGGCACCGACGGACGCGGCCGTCGCCGGCGACACCCGGGCCACCGGGGTGCGCGCCGTGGCGGCGAGGTACGGGTCGCCCTCCTGCAGCAGGCCGCGGTCGAGCAGCTGACGCCAGGTGGCGAGAACCGCCTCGCCGTCGGCCGGGGACGACGCCTCGCCCGGTGCCACGCTCGGCGCCTCGGCGCGCTCGCCGGTCCAGGCACCGAGAGCGGCGAGCTCGGCGCGCAGCGCAGCGACGTCGCCGGGGAGGTCGAGGCCGAGCTCGTCGCCGAGCATCGCCAGGACCCGCGCGTCGGGGATCGTGAGCGCCTCGCGCATCACCTGGGCGGAGTCGCGGACGCGGCCCTCCCAGTCCAGGAAGCTGCCCTGCTTCTCCTGCAGGGCGGCGACCGGGAGCACGACGTCGGCACGCTCGGTGACGGCGGAGTGCCGCTGCTCGAGCGAGACGACGAACGGGACGGCGTCGAGGGCGGCGAGGAAGGCGGACGGGTCGGCGAGGTCGGCCGGCTCGATGCCGCCGACGAGAAGCGCGGACACCGAGCGGGTGACCGTGGTGCCGGGCGCGGCGGCCTCGACGGCCGTGACGTCGGCGAGCACGGACGCGACGACCGACTCGAGATCGCGACCCGCTGCCTCCGGCAAGGACGCGGGGTCGACCCCCCACGCCGCGGCCACCTCGGCGCGCGCCGCGGGCGAGGACAGCGGGCGGCCGCCGGGCAGCAGGCCCGCGAGGGCGCCGGCGTCGAGCGCGCCGCGCTCGCCGGCGCGTCGCGGCACCCAGCCCAGCCGGGCACCCGTCGCCGCGGCCAGTCGTGCAGCGCTCGAGAGAGCGCCCTGCGACTGGGCGAGGCGCTCGCCCACCAGCAGGACCGCACCGGGCTCGCGCAGCAGACGCGCCGCCTCGGCGAGAGCGCCGTCACCGTCGCGGGCATCGGCCAGCGCGTCGAGCGTGGCGGCCTCCGCGCCGGGCACGGTCGGCAGCACCTGGCCCGAGGCCTTGGTGACACCGGCCGACGCGAAGGGCGCCACCGAGAAGACGCGCAGACCTCGACGACGCGCACCCTTGCGCAGGCGCAGGAACACCATCGGCGACTCGTCCTCGGCGTCGAGCCCGGCGAGGACCACCACGGGGGCCGACTCGAGATCGGCGTAGGTCGGGCCGACCGGCCGACCGGCGACGAGCGCGGCGAGGAAGACGGCCTCCTCCGCCGATGCGGGGCGGGCCCGGAAGTCGATGTCGTCGGTGCCGAGCGCGACACGGGCGAAGCGGGCCCATGCGTAGGCGTCCTCGACGGTGAGCCGGCCACCGGGCAGCACACCGGTCGCGGTGCCCGCCTCGCGCAGCCCCTGGGCCGCGATCGACAGCGCCTCCGGCCACGAGGCGGCGACGAGCGTGCCGTCGTCGTCGCGGACGAGCGGACCCTCGAGACGCCCCGAGGCCTGGTGCCCGAAGGCGAACCGGCCCTTGTCGCAGTTCCACTCCTCGTTGACCTCGGGGGTGTCCCAGGCCAGTCGGCGCAGCACGGTGCCGCGGCGCACGTCGGTGCGCTGGCCGCAGCCCGAGGCGCAGTGCTCGCACACGGTCGGCGTGGACACGAGGTCGAACGGGCGGGACCGGAAGCGGTACTTCGCGCTGGT
>JAKOVT010000129.1 GCA_029781935.1 Actinomycetes bacterium
CGTCGTCGACGCCGATCCTCGGCTGCTCGGCCATGAGCAGCCGGCACGCCGCGTCGTACACGCGGCCGACCTGCATCGTGGAGGTGAGGAACACCGGCGTCTCGAGCAGACCCCACTCGTCGACCTGGCTGCGCGCCGTGAGCTCGCCGGCGCCGTTGAGCAGCGAGACGCCGGCAGGCACCGGCCGCTCCCAGACGTCGCCACCGAGGTCGACGACGGTGACGCCGGTGCGCGCGACCCCGCGGCCGAACGGCGGCGGCGGGTCGTCGTACACGATCGTCGCGTGGCCCAGGCCCACGCCGGGGACGTCGACCACGGACGCGGTCGGCCCCGACGGCAACGACCCGATCCTGATCCCGAGATCAGCGACAGTCCCCACGCCCTCATCCTGCCCCAGCCGCTACCCCCTTCCCCGTCAATGTGCCCCGCGGTGCGCTAGAAGCACCCGATCCGCCCCATGCGGCCCTGCCCGCCCGCCATCAGCAGGCGGTCGGACAGCGCTCACTGGCGGCCGCACCACGCGCCGAACAGGAACGGACCGGCTGCAGTGGGGCGTCCCTGGTGCTTCTAGCGCACCTGGGGGCACATTCACGGCGAAAGGGTGGGTGGGGGTGGGAGGGTGGCGGGCGTGACGACGAGTGCGCCGGGTGCGCTGGTGGTGCGGTCCGACGCGTGCCTGGCGCACGTGCCGGGAGCCGAGATCTGGGTCGGAGTGCGTACGCCGGGCACCGAGGTGGCCGAGCGCGCCGCCCGGATCGAGACGGCCCTGCGAGGGGCCGGCCACCGTGTCGTGGAGGCGGTCCCGCACGACGACGACGTGCTGCTGCGCGTCCACGACGCGCGGCTGGTCGAGCACCTGCGCACGGTCTACGACCGGTGGGTCGCCGCGGGCTTCCCGGACGAGCCGGGCCAGGACCGCGTCGTGCCCTACCTGATCCCGAGCGCAGGCATGCTCGACGGCCTCCCCGAGCGCGAGCCGACCGCGGTGCACGCCGCCGCGGGCCGCTGGTGCTACGACACGATGACCCTCGTCGGCCCGGGCACGTGGGAGGCCGCGCGTGGTGCGGTCGACGTCACGCAGTCGGCCGTCGATGCCGTCGTCGGCGGCGAGCCGCTCGCCTACGCGCTGACCCGCCCGCCCGGCCACCACGTGACGAGGGCGGCGTACGGCGGGTCCTGCTACCTCAACAACGCCGCGGTCGCGGCCCAGGAGCTGCGCGATGCCGGCCACGACCGCGTCGCCGTCGTCGACGTCGACGCCCACCACGGCAACGGCACGCAGGCGGTCTTCTACGATCGCGCCGACGTCTTCTACGGATCGCTGCACGTCGATCCCGGTGCCGGCTGGTTCCCCCATTACGCCGGGTTCTCGGACGAGATCGGCCGCAGTGCCGGGCGCGGCACGAACCTCAACGTGCCGCTGCCCGAGGGCACCGGCGACGACGCGTGGCTCATCGCGCTGGACCGCATCGCCACCGCCGTCGAGGCGCACGGGTCGAGCGCCCTGGTGGTGAGCCTCGGGGTCGACGCCGCGCTCGCCGATCCCGAGTCGCCGCTGCGCGTGAGCCACGAGGGGTACGAGACCGGCGGTCGTCGGCTCGGCGCGCTGCGGCTGCCGACCGTCGCGGTGCAGGAGGGCGGCTACCACCTCGACACGCTCGGCGACCTGGTCGCCGTCACCCTCCGCGGCCTCGCCACCGCCTGACCCAGCCGCACCCGACAGCCGCACGATCACGTTCCGGTCGGGCGCGTTCCTGAACCGCCCTGTCGAGGGCGGAGCATCATGGACCGGCTCGCGAGAGCACACCGAGGACCGAGGAGCACCGTGGATCTCACGACCGCGCAGACGCACGACCCCGACGGCCGCCCGCGTGCCCGCGCGCTCGGCATCCCCCTCCCCGGGACGCCGGGCCCGCTCAACGCGATCACCGACGTCCCCGGCGTGGCGGTCGGCATGACGACGCTCGTCGAGGGCGAGGGAGCTCTCGTCGTCGGCAGCGGACCGGTCCGGACCGGCGTCACCGCGATCCTGCCGCGCGGCAAGGACGGCGTCGGCGTCCCTTGCGCCGCAGGCTGGTACTCGCTCAACGGCAACGGAGAGATGACCGGGACGACGTGGATCGACGAGTCCGGCGCCCTCGCGATGCCGGTCGCGATCACGAACACCCACTCCGTCGGCGCGGTGCACGACGGCGTCATCGCGTGGACCTTCCGGAACCACCCGCGGGTCGGCGTCCAGTGGATGCTGCCGGTCGTGGCCGAGACGTGGGACGGCTACCTCAACGACATCAACGGCCGCCACGTCCGACCGGCGCACGCCGAGGCCGCGCTCGACGCGGCCGTCGCCGGACCGGTCAGCAACGGCTCGGTCGGCGGCGGGACCGGCATGAACTGCTACAGCTTCAAGGGCGGCACCGGTACGTCGTCGCGCGTCGTCCGGCACGGCACGCGCGACTACACGGTCGGCGTGCTGCTGCAGGCCAACTTCGGCGACCGTGCCGAGCTCGCGGTGGCCGGGGTGCCGCTGGGCGCGGAGCTCGCCGACGACAACCCCCTGGGCGAGGGCTCGTGGTTCGCACGCGACCTGGACGGGGCGGCCGCAGCGAGAGGCGCGGGTGCTGCTGGCGTCGAGGGAGCCGGCTCCGTGATCGTGGTGGTCGCGACCGACGCGCCGCTGCTGCCCGGGCAGTGCAAGGCCCTCGCCCGGCGCGTGCCGCTCGGGCTGGCGCGCACCGGCACGGCGGGCGGCCACTTCAGCGGTGACATCTTCCTCGCGTTCTCGACCGCGAACGAGGGGGCGCTGCGCAGCGAGATCCCCCTCGCCGCACCGACCGACGACGACTACGACACCGTGCAGTTCGTGCCGTGGGGCCACATCGACCCGTTCTTCACCGCGGTCGTCGAGTGCGTCGAGGAGGCGGTGCTCAACGCGCTCGTCGTCAACGACGACATGGTCGGCCGCGACGGCAACCGCTCGCCCGCGCTCCCCCACGACCGCGTGGTCGACGCCCTGCGCCGCCACGGCCGCCTCGACGCCTGAACAAGGTCCCCGCCGCCTGAACAAGGTCCCCCGCGCCTGAACAAGGTCCTCGCCGCGGCACGACCTGCCGCACTCTCTCGGCGGGCATCCGGCAGGAGCCCGACGAGCTCCTGCCGGACGAGCAGGCGGTCCGCTGGACCGCATCCGTCGCCGGCCCGATCACGTTCGAGGCGGTGCCGCCCGAGGCCACGATCGCGCCCGCCGACCTCGCGTCGTACACGGTCTGCCTCACGGTCATGAACGACGACTGCGTCCTGTCCTGGGCCGAGCAGCGGACGCCGACCGCACCCTGAGCCGAGCCCGGCCGCCTTCTCGCGCGCAGCACGTCACTGCCCGAGCGCACGGAATCGACGACGTCACTGCCCGAGCGCACGGGAAACGCGCGAGAAGGCGTGCGTTGCGGCAGTGACGTCGCCCGGGGCTGCGGGGCGAGGACCTCGGGGCTACTCCGCCGCGGGAGCCTCGGGAGCGGCGTCAGCTGGAACGGCGTCGGCAGGAACCGCGTCGGCGGGAACGGCGTCGGCAGGAGCGGCGTCGGCAGGAGCGGCGTCGGCAGGAGCGGCGTCGGCGGGAGCGTGGGCCGGCCCGGTCGGGACCTCGCCGGTCTCGAGGACCTGAGCCAGGCGGTCGAGGAAGGCCTGCTCGCCGGCCGACACCTTCTCCGAGCCGCTGCCCCAGAAGCCCGAGCCGAGCCGCTCCACGACGGCCTTCGCCGTGCCCTCGAGCGTCGTGCGGACCGCCGCGACCTCGTCCGCGGTGGCCTTGGCGGACAGGACTGCGAACGCCTCCTGGATCCTGCCGGTCATCACCGTCACGGCCTCCTGGGTGGAGGCGGGCTTGGCCTCGCCGAGGTCGGGCTTGCTCTGCGCGGCGCCGGCGAAGATGTCGCGCACCACCGAGCCCTCGGGCTGACCGTCGGCGGCGGCCGTGAGCACCTCGCCGCCGGCCACGAGCTCGCGCATCGCGGGCATCATCTTGCCGTCGGCCCAGGCCGCGCCCGCGAGGACGAGCCCCGGGAGGGCGGAGACCTTCTCCCACTCCTCGACGGTGAAGTCGTTCTTCGTGGTCATGGGATCCTCCGCGGTCGCCGGGTCGGGGACGTCTGCCCCGAGTCTGCCCGACGCCGGGTACCCAGGTCGGCCCAGGTCGGCCCGGGTCGGCCCAGGTCGACCCGGGGTCGGCCGGGGACGGCTCAGGGACGGATCAGGGTCGGTCCGGGGCCAACCCCGTGGTGGAGCGGCACCGGCGCACGGCAGGGTGGTGCCATGACCACCTCACCCCACGGCGCCGGCGCGCTCGCCGGCGGACCGCGCGGCGCGACCATCGAGGTCGCCGCGCTCACCAAACGGTTCGGCGACGTCCTGGCCGTCGATGCCCTGTCCTTCACCGTCGCCCCGGGACGCGTGACCGGCTTCCTCGGCCCGAACGGCGCCGGGAAGACGACGTCGCTGCGATGCCTGCTCGGTCTCGTCGCCCCGACCTCCGGCAGCGCGTCCATCGGCGGGCGCAGCTACCACGACATCCCGCACCCGGCGCGGGTGGTCGGGTCCGCCCTCGAGGCCACCGGCTTCCACCCCGGGCGCACCGCCCGCAACCACCTGCGGGTGCTCGCCCGCGCCGGCGGCATCGACGAGCGCCGGGCCGACGCCACTCTCGCGCTCGTCGGCCTCTCCGACTCGGCGACCCGCTCGGTCGGCGGGTTCAGCCTGGGCATGCGCCAGCGCCTGCAGCTGGCGGCGGCGCTGCTCGGCGACCCCGGTGTCCTGGTCCTCGACGAGCCGGCCAACGGCCTCGACCCCGAGGGGATCGCCTGGCTGCGGTCGTTCCTGCGCTACCTCGCG
>JAKOVT010000139.1 GCA_029781935.1 Actinomycetes bacterium
CGTGTGCGTCGCGAGGTCGTAGACGTCCAGCGAGTCGCCGAAGTCCATCGGGTTCTCCGAGACGACGGCGACCTTCGCGCCGTCCGGGGAGACCGTGGTGGAGCCCGAGGTCGAGAACTTCCGCGTGCCCGGAAGCGCGACGTCGGCACCGTTCGCGAGGTCGAGCGTGTGCAGCTGCATCGAGTACTCGCCGTCGCCCAGCCCTGCGGCGTAGACGAGCGAGCCGCTGGGCTCGGGCGGAGCGGAGATGGCGGGTGTCACCACGACCATGCCGACCGCCACGAGGCCGAGGGCACCGGCCGAGGCGATGGCTCGACGCACGATCTTGTTCACGACGCGCTCCCCCTGGACGGCGACGCGGTCAGCGTCCCATACGACAGAGCGGGTGTCGCCGGTGAGCGCGGGTCAGGCGGTGGCCGCGCCACCCTTGTAGCGCTTCACCTCGTCGGAGGAGAGCTTGGCGATCACCGCGGCTCGGGTGGCGGGGTCGAGACCGTCGAGCTCGGACTGGATGGAGAGCACCGCCTCGTCGGCGACCTTCTTCTTCTCCATCGCGAACGTCCAGAGGTAGTAGCCGCCCACCGCGGCGCCCGCCACGAGTGCGAGCGTCAGGATGCCCTTGGTGCGCGTGCTCATCGTCCGTCTCCCGTCCTCGGCTGCTCCGATCCTACGGACGTGGGAACGCCCCCGCCCGGTGATGCCGGACTACGAGGGAGGGGGCTGGATCGTCATCAGGGAGCGAGGCCGCCGAGCGCTGCGTCAGAGCGCACGGCGATCGCCTGCATCTCCTGTATAGCACCGATCCGGCCGTCTCATGAGCCGTCGGAATCCGGTCTACCCTCGCCGCCCTCACTCCGAGGAGGCTCGCCGTGGAACCCTCGCCCGCCCCTGCGTTCGACCTGCCCGACCGGCTGGCCGCCAAGGCCGCGCCCCCGCTCGTCGCCGCCGACGAGGCGCACTTCGCCGCCATAGCCGCGGCGCTCGCCGACGACCTCGCCGAGCAGTCCAGGCGGCTCGAGGCGCTGCTCGCGACGCGGGCGCGCATCGGCCAGGAGGCGCGGGACCGCGACGACGACGTCCGGCGTCGCAGCGCGCGGCTGCGCCTTCTCGCCCGGGCCGATGCCGACGTCTGCCTCGGACGCATGACGCCCGCCGACGGCACCGGGCACCTCTACGTCGGGCGCCTCGGCCTGTCCGATCGCGACGGTCGGCGGCTGCTGCTCGACTGGCGGTCGCCGGCCGCGGCACCCTTCTTCGCAGCCACGAGGTCGGAGCCGCTGGGCCTGCTGGCACGGCGCCGCTACCGCTGGTCGGCGGGGCGGGTCGTCGACTACTGGGACGAGCTGCTCGTCGACGATGTCGAGGGGGATGGCCTCGCGCTCGACGACGAGTCGGCGTTCCTCGCCGGGCTCGGTGCCGCGCGCTCAGCCCGCATGCGCGACGTGCTCGCGACCATCGCATCGGACCAGGACTCGGCGATCCGCGCCGGCTCCGACGGCGCGACCGTCGTCGAAGGCGGCCCGGGTACCGGCAAGACCGTCGTGGCGCTGCACCGGACCGCGTACCTGCTCCACACCGATCCCCGCGTGACCCCTGGCCGCGGCGGCGTCCTGGTCGTGGGGCCCTCGCGGGCCTATCTGTCCTACGTCGCCGACATCCTGCCCGGGCTCGGAGAGGACGAGGTCCGCATGTGCACGGTGCGCGACCTCGTCCCGGAGGGCGCCACCGCCGAGGCCGAGCGCGACCCGCGCGTCGCCTCGCTGAAGGCGTCGGCCCGGATGGCCGAGGTGGTCGAGGCGGCCGTCCGGTTCTACGAGGAACCACCGGAGGAGCCCCTCGCCGTCTCGACGTCGGTCTTCGACATCGACGTGACACCCGACGACTGGTCGCAGGCGTTCGCCTCCCCCGAGCCGGGCTTACCGCACAACGAGGCGCGCGATCAGGTGTGGGAGGCACTCGTCGAACGGTTGGCCGCGCGCCTGGACGACGACGTACCCTTCGACCTCCTGCGACGTGAGCTGGCGCAGGACGAGGGGTTGAGGGCGGAGCTCGGTCGCGCGTGGCCGCTGCTGGAGGCGACCGACGTGGTCGGCGACCTCTGGTCGGTGCCGGCGTTCCTGCGCCGTTGCGCTCCCTGGCTCGAGCGCGACGAGGTGCAGGCGCTGCAGCGCGACGACGCACAGGCGTGGACGGTGTCGGACCTGCCGCTCCTCGACCTGGCTCGTCGACGGCTCGGCCACGCGTCCTCGTCGGCCCGGCGGCGCCAGGAGCGCGCGTCCGAGCAGTCCGAGCGCGCGCGCATGGACCTCGTGATCGAGGACCTGCTGGCGGCGGACGACGACGAGCGCATGCTCGCCCAGCTTCGTCAGGACGGCATCCGTGATGCGCTGGTCGACCAGGGCGCGGCCGGGCCGGCACCGGATCCCGACGGCTTCGCCGGACCGTTCGCCCACGTGGTCGTCGACGAAGCCCAGGAGCTCACCGATGCCGAGTGGGCCATGGTGCTCTCGCGCTGCCCGTCCCAGAGCCTCACGGTGGTCGGCGACCGCGCGCAGGCGCGGCGCGGTTTCGTCGAGACCTGGGAGGACCGCCTCCGTCGCGTGGGCGTGCGGGCGGCACGGCGTACGACGCTGACGGTGAACTACCGCACACCGTCGGAGGTGATGGCGGAGGCGGAGCCGGTGATCCGCGCCGCGGTGCCCGACGCTCAGGTGCCCGTGTCGGTGCGGAGCTCCCGCCTGCCCGTGCGCCACGGGGCGCGCTCGGAGCTCGCCGCGATCCTCGAGGGGTGGCTCACGGTGCACGCCCAGGGCATCGCCTGCGTGATCGGCGAGCCGGAGCACCACAGCTCAGCGAGGGTCGTGTCGCTCACGGCCGAGCAGGCGAAGGGCCTGGAGTTCGATCTCGTGGTGCTCGTCGAGCCGGCACGGGTCGACGGCGGGATCGAGGCCGTCGTCGACACGTACGTCGCCATGACCCGTGCGACCGAGCAGCTCGTCGTCCTGCGGGGCTGACCGGATCAGGTGCTGAGCTCGCCGCGGACCGGGCTGTCGCCGCTGTGCAACGGCGAGCCGTTCATCGGCTGCAGCGAGACGTCGACCGCGGAGTAGGACTGGAGGTCGAGACCCGGCGGGACGGCGAACTCGCCGTGGCCGCTGGAGTCGAGGACGCCGAGCGCGACGAGGTGCGCGTTGCTCGGGTCCATGAGCCACACCTCGTAGAACGCGCCCTCGCGCTGCGGCAGGCCGGTGACCGTGACGGTGACGGTGCGCTGCGCGGTGGAGGCCTGGTGGATGACGGCGGTGCCGCTGGCGGCGGGGTCGTCGTAGGGCTTGAGCGACGCGGTGGCGACGGCGGGCGGCTGCGCCACGGTCGGCGGAGCGGGCTCGTTCGTGAGGGCGTACATGCCGCCGCTGCCCACGATGATGCCGACCGCCGCCGCCGCGGCGAGGGGGAGCACCCGGCGCCACCCGCGCGCGGCCGGCTTCAGCTCGGCGACAGGAGCGACCGGCCCGGGGACGGCGGGAGTCTCGCCGGCCGCCGGCTGCTCGAGCTGGGCGACGATGCGGTCCCAGACCTCGGGCGACGGCGTGGTCGGGACGTCGCCCGGCTGCACCCGGCGGCCGACGGCCGCTGCCGCACCGAGGCTCTCGACCTCGCGACGGCAGTGCTCGCAGACGGCCAGGTGGGCCTCGGAGTCGGGGGTGGCACCGGGCTCGCCCAAGGCGAGGAGGGCGAGCGTGGCGTCGTCATAGTGCGACACGGTCGGCCTCCAATCGCGTGCGCATCCGCTCCAGCGATCGGCGGATGTGGGACTTCACGGTACCGAGCGGCAGGTCGAGACGGTCGGCGATCTGCGCGTGGGTCAGGTCGTCGAAGAAGGCCATCTCCACGATGCGACGCGCGGGCTGGCCGAGACGGTTGAGCTCGTCGGCCACGAGCACGCGGTCGGCGACCTCGTCGACGGCCTCGGGTGCGCGGGGCTCCGGCACGGTGGCGGACCCGACGGCCCGCAGAACCCGCTGGTCCCTCGCGGTGGCCGCCCAGCGGTCGGCGATGGTGTGCCGCGTGATCCCCAGCAGCCAGCCGGCGAGGGTGCCGGCGTCGGCGGAGTAGCGCTCGCGGCCGCGCCACGCAGCCACGAACACCTGCTGGGTGACGTCCTCCGCGTCCTCGCGGTTGCCCAGCGAGCGCAGCGCGACGGTGAACACCAACGACGACCAGCGTCCGTAGGCCTCGCTCAGGCAGACCTCGTCGCCCGCCCGGAAGCCTTGCGCCACATCGGCGTCGGTGAGGTCCTCCACCTGCACCCCCCACGACATGTCTCCAGGCTCGCAGGCCCGGAGGATCCCGCAACTCGACGGAGGGGCCAGGTGCTCGACGGCCTCCACGACCCCCGTGCTCATGACACCTCCTCCGTCGGTCCGCCCCGCGGGTGCGCGGCGCCTCTGCCCCCTCTTCCTGCGGAGCGCGCTCTCTGGATGCACCTGCTCGCGTCGGAGCTTCGTGTGCGTCGGGTGCATCCAGATCGGGCCCAGCGCCGGAAGAGGCTCCTGACAGCACGGCCCCACCATCCGAGGAGCCCCATATGCGATTCACCCGCACGTTCGTCGCGGCCGCCGCCGGCGCCGCGCTCGCGGCGTCCGCCCTCACCGGCGTCGGCGCGGCCTCGGCCGCCCCGACCCAGGCGACCGCGACGGCCACCGGCAGCAAGCCCCTTGCCGCGGTGGTAGCGCCCTACGCCAGCACCTGGAACACGAACTGGAACGACTACAACGTCGTCACCCACGCGGTGTTCGCGGTGCTCAAGGCCAAGCCCACCTCGAAGGTCGGTGTGCTGGCGAAGGGCAACGTGGCTCTCACCGCGTTCCTGCCCAACGACCGCGCCTTCCAGATCCTCGTGAAGCAGCTGACCGGCAAGACCCTGCTGCGCGAGCGCGAGGTCTTCGGCGTGGTGGCCAAGCTCGGCATCCCGACCGTCGAGAAGGTGCTGCTCTACCACGTCGTCCCGGGCGCGACGATCACGTCGGCGATGGCGCTGAAGTCCAACGGCGCCAACCTCAAGACCGCGACCGGCCAGACCATCCACGTCGCCGTCTACCGCGGTCCGGTCATCTCGCTGTGGGACAAGGCCCGCGAGTTCCGCAACCCGCGCGTGATCCTGTCGCAGGTCGACATCAACAAGGGCAACAAGCAGATCGCGCACGGTATCGACCGCGTCCTGCTCCCCTTCCAGCCCTGATCCACGCCGAGGACCCCGTCGCGACACCCCCTCGCGACGGGGTCCTCGCGCGCCTACTGGAGAAGCACGGAGACGGCGTCGAGCCGCAGCCAGCCGCTGCCGCTCACCTGCACGATGCGCACCGAGTGCGTACGCCGGGCGGTCAGGGCCGCCGACGTCCACACGGCTCGACGCAGCAGTGTGCGCGACGTCCGCGTGCTCACGGTGGTGACGTAGCGGCCGTCGACGTACACGCGGAACCGTCCACCGGTGGAGAACGTCGACGCGACCACGGTGAACCGCTTCGCGGCGTAGTTCCCCTGACGGTAGACGTACGTGAACGCCGCCGAGCCGCCGGTCCTGGTGGCCGAGGTCGTGCCCATCCAGGTGCCCGTCGTCGTGAAGCGGCTCCAGGAGCCGGCGTAGGCCAGGTGCCGGTCTCGGTCGTCCAGGGGGTACTGCGACACCAGGCAGGTGGTGGTCCAGTGCGGGTTGCCCCACTCGTCGCGCGTGCCGAGGCACATCCGGTAGTTCGCTCCGGGCTCGAGCGTCTCGGGGTAGTTGCCCCGGCCGTAGTAGTAGACGCCGCTGTAGCCGAGCTGTACGCCGGGCGAGAAGGCCCAGGAGCCGCGTCCGCCCGGGTCGGCGTGGAGGATCACGCCGGCGGATGTGGTCGACGTGGTCGAGTAGCCGACCCGGATCCAGCCGCCGGTGGAGGTGGTCGACGCCACGGCGGGGACGGTCAGCGAGACCACCGCGGGCACCAGTCGGACGTGCCCGGTGCGCGGCGCGGACACGTTGCCGGACGCGTCCAGCGCCCACATCGAGTAGGAGTACGTGGCGCCGGGGAGAAGCGCGGTGAACCGCGTGCTGTACACCCGGCCGAGGACCGTGGTCCGCCGAGCCGCTGCGGCGTACGTCGCCGGTGGGGTGAGCCCGCGCGACAGAGCGATCTGCACGCCCACGATGTCGCTGTCGCGCACCGCGGCGTTCGACCAGGCGAACCTGACGGCCGAGTCCTCGATCGCCAGCAGCGGTCCCGAGGTGAGGTGCGGCGGAGTCGTGTCGGTCGCCGTCCAGGGCGCGGCGTACTGCGCGTCGTAGGAGGTCTCGAGGATCTGGGTCGCCGCTCCGGTCGCCAAGGAGATCTCGCGCAGCCTGCCCTGCTGGGCGATGAGGGCGTGCGTGCCGTCGGCCGAGAGCTGATAGGTCCAGAAGCCCGACGCGTAGGTCGCGTCGTGGATGGTGCGACCGGTGCCGTTGGGCGCGAACGTCTCCAGCACGCGGCCTACGCGCTCGCCGTCCGGCCCCTTGAGCGTCAACGACGCGAGCAGCATCGAGCCGTCGTGCGACCACAGCGGCGCCTCGCCCATCACCCCGAGGTCGACGCGCCCCGTTCCGTCGAGGTTCGCCAGCCACACGTGCGGCACCCCCGCCGTCACCCCGGTGTAGGCCAGCTGCAGACCGCTGGGCGACACGGAGAAGCCGCCGATCCCCTTCGTACCAGGAAGGCTGCGGTGCGACCCGTCGAGCCCGACGAGCTCGAGATCGAGCGGTGCCCGGTTGTCCGGCAGCGACGGACCGACGAGGAGGTGCTGGCTGTCGGGCATCCAGTCCAACCCCGTGTACGACGCGTCCGGACCGACGTGCCCGAGAGCCTTGATGCTGGCCGTGTCGCGGTCGTAGACGCTCAACCGCATGCCGAAGTCGAGGGAGTCGTACTCCAGGAGCGCCACCTTGCGCCCGTCCGGCGACACGGCGATCCACACCTCCGAGGGGTCGGTGCCGAGCTGCGAACCGGGCAGCACGGTGTCGACGCCGGTGCCGCGGTCGAGGACTCGCAGCACCGCACCTCCCGCCGAGCCGACGTACACGATCTCCTCCGACGCCGACGCCGACGCCGGTCCGGCGCAGGCGAGGGCTCCGACGAGAAGCGAGAAGCAGGTGAGCAGGGCAGCGCGGGCGCGGTGTCGCATGAGATCCCCCCAGATCCAGCAGGACGTCCCCAGTCTCCGGCAGTCCGTCACCCCGAGTCGCGCCCGCACGCCCGCGACGTCCCGTCATCGGACGTGCCCTCGCCTCGCGCCGTGCCTCCGCGTCCGGCGGGCGGGCTCGCCCTACCGTGGGCTTCGTGCCATCCCGCAGCCGGACCGCCGTCTACGCCCGCCGGCGGAAGCGGCGGATGGCCACGCAGGAGCACGACCTCACCGACACCCAGTGGGCGGCGCTCGTCGAGGCCTGGAACGGCTGCGCCTACTGCGGATCCGGGGACCGTGCCGGTCTGCAGAGGGACTGCATGCTGCCGATCTCGCGCGGCGGTAGGTACACCCTCACCAACGTCGTCCCTGCCTGCCGCTCGTGCAACGCCAGCAAGTGCAACTCCGAGCTGACGACGTGGATGCGCCGCAAGAGGTACGACGAGCGCGCCTTCCTCACCCGCCAGTGGCAGCTCGCTCGCGAGATCGAGGGAACCGAGGGCGCCTGACGTACGGGAGCGCGGATGCACCAGGACCGCGCCGCGCGGGACTCGCGGTGATGCCGCGGGACCGTCGCGCACGCGACTCGTCGCCGTCACACTCGAGGGATGAGCTCCTCGCCGGACGTGCCCTCCTTCGAGCATGCGACCTTCGTCAGGACCAGTTTCGCGGGAGCGACCCTGCGCTTCTGCGACGTGAGCGACGTGACGATGCGCAGCGTCGACGTCGGCGGCCTCGACATCGACAGCCACGACCTCGCCTTCGGCCGCCTCCTCGTCAACGGGGTCGACGTCGTCCCGTTGGTCGAGGCCGAGCTCGACCGTCGCTTCCCTGGCCGGGCGATGCGCAACGCGCAGACTGCCGAGGGCCTGCGCGAGGCCTGGGTCGCGGTGCAGGACGCGTGGCAGACCACGGTGTCGACAACGCCGACGATCCTGGTCGACGCGCACGTGGACGACGAGTGGTCCCTGGCGCAGACCTTGCGTCACCTCGTGCTCGCCACCGACGCGTGGCTGCGGGGCGGCATCCTGAGGCTGCCCCAGCCCTTCCACGAGATCGGGCAGATCTTCACCGGCGCCGCGGAGATGGGATTCGACACGTCGATCTTCCGGACGGACACGCCCTCGTTCGACGAGATCCTCGCGGTGCGTGCCGAACGCCAGCAGATGGTCACCGAGTTCCTCGACGCGGCCACCCCCGAGCTCCTCGCGGAGGATCGCCGCGACCCCTGGGGCGGCAGCTGGACGCCGACGGTCGGCGACTGCCTGCGCGTCATCCTCGAGGAGGAGTGGGCGCACCTGCGCTACGTCCGGCGCGACCTCGCGCTCCTGCAGTAGCCCTCGAGGCCTCGCGCCCGTCGCCCGTCATGCTCGATCTCGAGGACAACGAGTTCTTCGTCGCCTGACTACACGTTGAAGCGGAACTCCACGACGTCGCCGTCGGCCATGACGTAGTCCTTGCCCTCCATCCGGGCCTTGCCCTTGGCGCGGGCCTCCTGCACCGACCCGCAGTCGACGAGGTCGGCGAAGGAGATTACCTCCGCCTTGATGAAGCCCTTCTGGAAGTCGGTGTGGATGACGCCGGCGGCCACCGGGGCCGTATCGCCCTTGTGGATGGTCCAGGCGCGCGACTCCTTGGGACCGGCGGTGAGGTAGGTCTGCAGACCGAGGGTGTCGAACGCAACGCGGGCGAGGGTGGTGAGACCCGACTCGGTCATGCCGATCGACTGCAGCAGCTCGAGCGCCTCGGCGTCGTCGAGCTCGATGAGCTCGGCCTCGGTCTTGGCGTCGAGGAACACCGCCTCGGCCGGCGCGACGAGCGCGCGGAGCTCGTCGAGGAGAGCCGTGTTCGAGAGCTCGTCGGCATCGACGTTGAACACGTAGAGGAACGGCTTGGCCGTGAGCAGGAACAGCTCGCGCAGCGGTTCGCGATCGAGGCCCGAGGCGAAGATGGTGGTGCCAGCCGAGAGGACGTCGTAGGCCTTCTTGGCGGCCTCGAGGGCGCCCACGCGCTCCTTGTTCAGCCGTGCTTCCTTCTCCAGCCGCGGCAGCGCCTTCTCGACCGTCTGCAGGTCGGCGAGGATCAGCTCGGTGTTGATGGTGTCCATGTCCGAGCGCGGGTCGACCTTGCCCTCGACGTGGACGACGTTCTCGTCGGTGAACACCCGGATCACCTGGCAGATGGCGTCGCTCTCGCGGATGTTGGCGAGGAACTTGTTGCCCAGACCCTCACCCTCGCTGGCGCCCTTGACGATGCCGGCGATGTCGACGAAGGACACCGTCGCGGGCAGGATCCGCTCGCTGCCGAAGATCCCGGCCAGCACGGCGAGGCGCTCGTCGGGGACGCCGACCACGCCGACGTTCGGCTCGATCGTCGCGAACGGGTAGTTCGCCGCGAGGACGTCGTTCTTGGTCAGGGCGTTGAAGAGCGTCGACTTCCCGACGTTGGGGAGACCGACGATGCCGATGGTGAGAGCCACGGGCCCAGAGTCTAGGCGGCACGCAGGGGTGCCCTGACCACGTCGGCCCCGGGCGAGCGGCGTAGCGGACCTCGAGCCAGCAGTGCGACGACCGCGCTGCAGGCCCCGATCCGGGGACCTGCAGCGCGGCATCGTCCAGCCCAGACCGCCCTGACCGCCGCGATGAGCAGCGGCCGTCAGGCCAGCTGCTCCACGGCGTAGACGGCCATGGCGTCGCGGACGTACTCGGCGAGGCCGGGGCGGATGTCGTCGTAGCGCTTCTTGAAGTCCGGGTGGTCGACGTAGAGGTCGCCCAGCCCGGCGAAGGCCTCGGCGTCCGGCGTCCAGAACTGGTCCACCCAGGCGTAGTGGCGCGCGGTGACCGCCTGGACGCGCGGGTCCTCCGCGGGCACGCCCGCGTCGAGGAGCGCGGCGTACTCGGCGTCGCGCTCGGCGAGGTCGGCCGCGACCTTCGCGGCCTGCTCCTTGCTCATCCGACCCACGCGCCGCCACGACTCGTCGATGCGGTCGTGGACCTGCGGGCCGTAGCGGTCCACCAGGTCGGCCTCGTACTGCTTCTGCTTCTCGGGGTCGAACCCGTCGAAGAGCTCTGCGGGGTCCACGGGAGCCCCTCCTTCCTTCTCGTCGATGGCCCGGCCGACGGCGTCGGCGAGGCGGGTGAGCCGGTCGCGCTCGGCCAGCAGTGCTGCCCGGTGCTCGCGCAGCACGCCGACGCGGTCGACCGTGCCGTCGAGCAGCCTCCCGATCGCGTCGAGCGGCAGGCCGAGCTCCCGCAGGACGAGCACCTCCTGGAGCCGGTGCAGCTCCTCGCGGCCGTAATAGCGGTAGCCGTTGCCGCCCACGTAGGACGGCGTCAGCAGCCCGAGGTCGTCGTAGTGCCGCAGCGTGCGCGACGACACCCCGGCCAGTCGGGCCACCTCCTGGATCGACCAGGCGGTCTCCTCGGTGATGCTCATGACGACGACGGTAGACGTTGACGTAACGTCAAGGTCAACTCCGAACGGTCCGCCGCTGTCGGAGGTGGCCGGGAGCCTCGAGGCATGGCTGACCTGCTTCCCCTCCTCCTCGGTCTGCTCCTCGGTCTCCTGCTCGGAGCGGGCGGAACGCTGCTCGCCGTGCGCGCGGCCCGGCCGGCTCCCCCGTCGCTCGCGGCCGAGCGCGCCGCGGTCGACGCGATGGTCCGCCCCCTTCAGGAGACCCTCGCCCGGGTCTCCGACGACCTGGCCAGGGCCGAGCGCGAGCGCGCCGCCTCGCAGGCGGCGCTCGCCGAGCAGGTCCGTCAGACCGCGCTCGGCACCGACGCGCTGCGCGACCAGACCGGGCGGCTCGTCACCGCGCTGCGCCGGTCGGAGGTGCGCGGCCGCTGGGGCGAGGTCACGCTGCGGCGGCTCGTCGAGTCGGCCGGCATGCTCCCGCACGTCCACTTCGAGGAGCAGGACAGCACCCGCGACGACGATGGCGACCTGCTGCGACCCGATCTCGTGGTCGACCTCGCCGACGGTCGTCAGGTGGTGGTCGACGCGAAGGTCCCGCTGTCGTCGTACCTCGACGCCGCCGAGGCGACCGACGACGCCACCACCCGGCTGCTGCTGGCACGGCACGCCAGCGAGGTCGTGGCCCACGTCGAGCGGCTCGCGACCAAGGAGTACTGGCGCCGCTACGGGTCTCCCGAGTTCGTCGTGCTGTTCCTGCCCGCCGAGTCGTTCCTGTCCAGCGCGCTGGAAGCCCGTCCCGACCTGCTCGAGCACGCGTTCGCGCGCGACGTCGTCATCGCCACGCCGACCACGCTTCTCGCGCTGCTGCGCACGGTCGCCCACACCTGGCGGCAGGAGGCGGCGACCCGCAACGTGCGCGAGGTGCAGCGGCTGGCCCGCGACCTGCACGGCCGGCTGGCCACCCTCGGCGGACACCTGTCCCGGCTCGGCGCCGCCCTCGACGGCGCCGTGGGCCACTACAACGCCGCTGTCGGCTCGCTGGAGTCGCGGGTGCTGGTCACGGCCCGGACGATGGCCGGGCTCGGCGTGGTCGACGAGGCCGCGGGCGACGACGCCGGGCTGGCAGCCCCCCGACTGGTCACCTCGGCGACCCGTCCGCTCAGCGCTGCCGAGCTGCTCGCGAGCGCGGAGGGCGGCCTCGCCACGCTCGCCACGGACGTCCCTCGTGCGGGTGCGAACCCCTGAGTCACGTACGGTGGGGCACCGTGAGCGACGACCACGGCGCCGGGGCCCCCTCCTTCGGGGACCTCTTCGACGATCCCGACGCGCCCGAGGCGCCGGAGGCCGCTCCGGCCTCGGCTGCGCCGATCCCCACCCACGACGACGTGGTGCACGCCCCGACCGAGGCCGCTCACGAGGTCGCGGGCGTCGAGCCGGCCGACGACGCCGCT
The DNA here is from genome assembly GCA_029781935.1 of Actinomycetes bacterium. Lineage (GTDB taxonomy): Bacteria > Actinomycetota > Actinomycetes > S36-B12 > CAIYMF01 > Longivirga. The sequence goes on from JAKOVT010000139.1 coordinate 12,063, forward strand.
CCCCACCTCGATGCCGACGCCGACCACGACCTCGACCACTCCTCGGACGAGGCCGCCCACCAGGTCGCGGGCTTCGAGCACGACAGCGAGCCCGGCGACGAGGTCGGCCACGACGACCAGCTCGTCGCCCCCGTCGCGGCCGCGACCGCAGCGGCATCCGCGGTCTCCGTGGCCGCCGCACCGTGGGACGGCACCCCCGACCCCTCCGTGTCCTCGGCCCCGGCGGGGCGCGTCGACACCGGCCGGCTCTACCGCTCGGCCGGCGCCGAGGGCCCCGCGACGCTCGACGCCATCCCGGCGCTCGACCCCGAGCGGCTCGCGCAGATCGAGGCCGCGCGCCCGGCACCCGGGCCGGCAGCGCCCCCGGCACCGCGCGGCAGCACCGTCGGGCTCACCTACTCCGGCGTCATGGTCGTCGTCATCGCGGCGACGGTGCTCGTGGGCTTCCTCGAGGCGGTCGTCCGCAAGGAGATCGGCTGGCTCACCGGCATCGCGCTGCTCGTCTCGTCGGTCTACGCCGCCGCGTTCGTCCGCCGCGCCGACATCTGGGCCGCGGTGGTCGCACCCCCGCTGGCGTTCCTCGCCGCGACTCTCACCGCCGGGCAGCTCACCCTGGGGAGCACCGGTTCGTTGCTCGAGCGCGAGGCCTTCATGGTGTTCAAGAGCCTCGCGGTGAACGCGCCGTGGATCCTCGCGTCGACCCTCGTGTCGCTGGTGATCGTCCTGATCCGGCGCCGGCGCACCCCAGCCTGACGATCAGGCCCGCTCGGCGGTCTTGAGGTCGCGGCGCAGCTCCGGCGGCAGCGCGAACACCAGGCGCTCCTCGGCCGAGTGCACCTGCTCGACGTCGCCCCACCCGCGCTCGGCGAGCCAGGCGAGCACGCCGTCCACGAGCACCTCCGGAACCGACGCTCCGCTCGTCACCCCGACCGTCGCGGCGTCGGCGAACCACGCGTCCTGCAGCTCGGCTGCGGCGTCGACGCGGTACGCCGCGGCGGCGCCGGCGTCGAGCGCGACCTCGACCAGACGCACCGAGTTCGACGAGTTGCCGCTGCCGACCACGACGAGGACGTCGCAGCGCGGTGCGATCTCCTTCACCGCCAGCTGACGGTTCTGCGTCGCGTAGCAGATGTCGTCGCTCGGCGGGTCGACGAGCAGGGGCAGCCGGGCGCGCAGCCGGTCGACCGTCTCGATGGTCTCGTCGACCGACAGCGTGGTCTGCGAGAGCCAGACCACCTTGGCGTCGGGACCGACCTCGATCTCGTCGGCGTGGCCGGGACCGTCGACGAGCGTGATCGCCTCGGGCGCCTCGCCCATCGTCCCGACGACCTCCTCGTGGCCCTCGTGGCCGATGAGCAGGATCTGGTAGCCCTCGTGCGCGAAGCGCTTGGCCTCCGCGTGCACCTTCGACACCAGCGGGCACGTGGCGTCGATCGCGCGCAGCGAGCGAGCCGCAGCCTCCTCGTGCACCGAGGGCGCGACGCCGTGGGCGCTGAACACCACGACCGACCCCTCGGGCACCTCGTCGGTCTCCTCGACGAAGATCGCTCCGCGCTCCTGGAGGGTGGCCACCACGTGCTTGTTGTGGACGATCTCCTTGCGCACGTAGACCGGCGGCCCGTACAGGTCGAGGGCCTTCTCCACGGTCACCACGGCGCGGTCCACACCGGCGCAGTAGCCGCGCGGAGACGCCAGGAGGACCTTCTTGGCCGGGCTGGGGGAGTCGCTCACCGGTCCATCGTAGGTGGGTACGCCGTACCCGGCCTCCCGCCGCCGCTCGGGAGCGCGGTCGGCCCGGAGCCGTAGGCTGCCGCGCATGGCCCTCGCGACGTCGCCGGAGAACCCCGCGGCCGTGCGCACGATCGCCAAGGCGGTGGGCGACTGGATCGACCGGCTCGGCTCGGTGTGGGTCGAGGGCCAGGTGGCGCAGCTCAACCGCCGTCCCGGCGCCGGCTCCGTCTGGCTCACCCTGCGCGACACCGAGGCCGACATGTCGCTGTCGGTCAGCTGCCACCCCCGCGTCCTCGAGGCGTGCGTCCCGCCGCTCGCGGAGGGCCAGCGCGTCGTCGTCCACGTGCAGCCGGAGTTCTACGCCGTGCGCGGAACGCTCTCGTTCCGCGCCGACCAGATCCGCCCGGTCGGGATCGGCGAGCTGCTCGCCCAGCTCGAGGCCCGCAAGAACCTGCTCGCGGCCGAGGGACTGTTCGACCCGGACCGCAAGAAGCCGCTGCCGTTCCTGCCCCGGAAGGTGGGCCTGGTGTGCGGGCGCGGCAGCGACGCCGAGCGCGACGTCGTGGAGAACGCACGACGGCGATGGCCAGGCGTCGCGTTCGAGATCCGCGAGGTGGCCGTGCAGGGCGTGCGCGCCGTGAGCGAGGTCACGGCGGCGGTCCGCGAGCTCGACGCGCTGGCGGGCGTCGACGTCATCGTGGTCACGCGCGGCGGCGGCTCGGTCGAGGACCTGCTGCCGTTCTCCGACGAGGGGCTCGTGCGAGCGGTCGCCGCCGCAGCGACCCCGGTCGTGTCGGCGATCGGCCACGAGAAGGACTCGCCGCTTCTCGACCTCGTGGCCGACGTACGCGCCTCCACGCCCACCGACGCCGCGCGCAAGGTGGTGCCCGACATGGCCGAGCAGCTGCGCCTCGTCGCCGACCTGCGCACTCGCGCCGAGCGGGTGGTCCGCGTGCGGCTCGACCAGGCCCAGACCTGGCTCGACCAGGCGCGGCACCGTCCCGTGCTGGCCGACCCGGAGGTGCTGGTGACGACGCGAGCCGACGAGGTGGCGGCCCACCTCGACCGCGCCCGGCGCAACCTCGAGCACCGGCTCTTGCGCGCCGCCGACGACGTCGCGCACGTCCGCGCCCGCGTGCGGGCTCTCTCGCCCGCCGCGACCCTCGAGCGGGGGTACGCCGTCGTGCAGACCGACGACGGCGCGGTGGTCCGCGCGGCCGCCTCAGTCGCGGTCGGCACCCGCCTGCGGCTGCGGGTCGCCGAGGGCGAGCTGCACGCCCGCCGCGAGGACTGACCCCTGCGCTGTCAGAGCCCGGGCGGGCGGCGCACCATCCGCGCGAACGGAGAGACGACGAAGCCCAGCGAGCGGTAGAGCGCCTCCCCCTCCGGCGTCGCCGACAGGTCGATCTTGGCGATCCCGGCGGCGTCGAGGCGGTCGAGAACCCGTCCCAGCGCAGCACGGGCATGGCCCTGGCGCCGGTGCTCCGGATCGGTCGCGACGCCGAACACCCACGCCCGACGGCCGTCGTGGCCCGGGCCGGGGATCGTCGTCCACACCGTGGCCATCGCGCCGCTGACCGTGACGCCGTCGACGTCGGTGACGGCGCCGATCACCCGGCCGGCGGCGAGGCTCTCGCGCAGCGACGCCACCGCGCGCTCCCGCCACTCGCCGTCCGCGTCGCCGCCGAGCGAGGCGACGATGCCGGAGTCGAGCCGGATCAGCTCCTCGGCGTCGTCGGCGGTCGCGTCTCGGACCTCGACGGTCACGAGGTGCGACGCCGGCGGAGCAGGGGCGACTCCGCTCGCGAGAAGCCGAGCGACAGGTAGAGCGGCTCACCGTCGTCGCTGGCCGTCAGGTCGATGCGGGCGGTGCCCAGGGAGTCGAGGCGCTCGACCAGGTGGGTCACGACGGCCCGCGCGTACCCGCGCCGGCGCAGCGGCTCCTCGGTGGCGACGCTGAAGATCCAGGCGCGGGAGCCGTCGTCGCCGGGCCCGGGCAGCTGCCGCCAGACCCGGGCGAGCCCCCCGCTCGCCACGACGCCGTCGATCTCCACGAGAGCGCCGATCATCGTGCCCGCCTCGAGCTGACGCCGGAGCTCCTCGGCCGCATCGGCCTGCCAGGTGTCGGTCGGCGCCTCGACGAACGTCGCGAGCATGACCTCGCGGATCCGGACCAGGGCAGCGGCGTCGTCCGGGGTCGCGTCCCGCACCATCGTCGTCACACCCCTGACCCTAGGCTTCGCCCCATGACGCAGGCAGCCGGGAATCCGTCGTTCGAGCAGGCGCGCGACGAGCTCGCCGACGTCGTACGCCGGCTCGAGGCCGGCGGCACCACGCTCGAGGAGTCGCTCGCGCTCTGGGAGCGCGGCGAAGAGCTCGCGAAGGTCTGCCAGACCTGGCTCGACGACGCCCGCGCCCGTCTCGACGCCGCCCGCTCCCCCGCCTCCCCCGGACTGGATGCGTGAGCGGGTCGCTCTAGCGCACTCCGGCGCATCCACGACGGGGGTCAGCCGGCGCGGAGCTTCGCGGCGAACTCCTCGAGCTGCTCGTAGGGGCCGGTGCCGACCACGACGTAGGTCGCGCCGTCGGCGGAGCGCACGAGCGCGCGATGGTCCTGGCCCTCGTTCTCGTACGTCGTCCACGGCGTGCCCTCGACGTCGACCGTGCCCTGCTCGCGGCCCTTCACGGTGGCGTCGGACACGAACGACGTCGCCTTCGTGGCCGACTGCTCCAGGCCGACGTAGGTGCTCGTCGGGCTGAGGTAGCCGAGGTGGACGACGTCCTGCCCGTCGGCCGCGGACTCGATCCGGGCGCTCGTGCACCGCCAGTCGGCGCCGAGGCCCACCGGTGCGAGCACCGGCCACGGCTCCGCGCGGCGGGCGCCCTGCACCACGGGGGCCGGGTCGACCGTGCGCACCTCGCCGGTGTCGCCGTGCGGGCGGAAGGGGATCCAGAACAGCATCACGACGCCGATGACGACGAGCATCGAGATGACCATGTCGCGGGCGGTCTGCCGCAGCCGTCGACGGGCCCGCTCCTCGCGCTGCGCCGCGATCGCGGCGGGGTCCTCGTGCGGGGGCTCGGCGTCCGGCGCGCCGGTCGCCTCGGGCACCCTCACGGGAGCCGCCGGGTCGGACGCGTCGGTCGACGTCGGCTGCTCGGGGTCCACGGGTCCATTGTGGGCGATCGGCGCGATCGCGTCGTCCGCGGGGAGGGCCGGTCAGCGACGGGTGGTCTCCACGACGACGTTGGTCGACTTCACCGTCGCCACGGCCAGCACGCCGGGCTCCAGGCCGAGCTCGTCGGCAGCCTCGCGGCTCATCAGGCTGACGAGGCGGAACGGCCCCGCCTGGATCTCGACCTGCGCCATGACGCCGTCGCGCAGCACCCGCGTGACGAGCCCGGGCATCCGGTTGCGCGCCGAGCTCAGGGCGACGCCCTCCACCTCGGGGGCGTTGGCGTGCTCGCGCGCGAACTCGGCCAGATCGGCGCCCTTCACCATCCAGCGGCCACCGCCGTCGCGGACGGCGGTGAGCCGGCCGGCATCGATCCAGCGCCGCACGGTGTCGTCGCTCACACCGAGCAGCGCGGCGGCTTCGGTGACCCGGAACTGCGTCATGGTGGGACCGTATCCGGTGCGGATGCGCCGCGGGTCCCGTACGACGGACCCGCACGGCGACCGAGCGACCATCGACCCCACCGGGGTCGATACGCTCGGCGCAGACCTCGACGATCCCGGGAGCGTGCCATGACCACCACCGACGTGCCGAGCCCGGAGGTCCCCGACCGCAACCTCGCGCTCGAGCTCGTGCGCGTCACCGAGGCCGCCGCGATGGCCGCCGCCCGCTGGGTCGGCTTCGGCGACAAGAACGGCGCCGACGGCGCGGCCGTCAACGCGATGCGCGCGCTGGTGCAGTCGGTGTCGATGCAGGGTGTCGTCGTCATCGGCGAGGGCGAGAAGGACGACGCCCCCATGCTCTTCAACGGCGAGGCCGTGGGCGACGGCACCGGACCGGAGGTCGACGTCGCCGTCGACCCGATCGACGGCACCACGCTGTGCGCCAAGGGCATGCCCAACGCCATCGCGGTGCTCGCGGTCTCCGAGCGCCACACGATGTACGACCCCTCGGCCGTGTTCTACATGGAGAAGCTGGTCACCGGTCCCGCCGCGGCCGACGTCGTCGACATCGAGGCGCCGATCCTCGACAACCTCAAGAAGGTGGCGAAGGCGAAGTCGGAGAACGTCGAGGACCTCACCGTGGTGATCCTCGACCGACCGCGCCACGAGGGCATCGTGCGCGAGGTCCGCGAGGCGGGCGCCCGCATCAAGTTCATCTCCGACGGCGACGTCGCCGGTGCGATCATGGCCGCCCGCGAGGGGACCGGCATCGACCTCCTGCTCGGCGTCGGCGGCACGCCCGAGGGCGTCATCACCGCCTGCGCGATGAAGTGCCTCGGCGGCGTCATCCAGGGCAAGCTCTGGCCCAAGGACGACGAGGAGCGCCAGCGCGCGATCGACGCGGGACACGACCTGTCGCGGGTGCTGCTCACCGACGACCTCGTCACCGGCGACAACGTCTTCTTCGTCGCCACGGGCATCACCGACGGCGAGCTCATGGACGGCGTCCGCTTCAAGGGCGGCAACCCGACCACGCACTCCATCGTCATGCGCAGCAAGAGCGGGACGATCCGCGAGATCAAGAGCGAGCACGCGCTCGGCAAGCTGCGCCGCTACGCCTCCGTGGACTTCGACGCCCACTGAGACCGGGGCGTCAGGACCCGATCTGCTTGCCCCGCGAGCGCTTGGGCCGCTCGACGTTGAGCCCGCCCATGAGCGCGAGGCCCTTGAACACGATCGTCGGGGACCCCGGGGGCGCCGTGTCGGTGGGGCCGCTCGACCCGCCCATGAAGCCGAACACGTCGATCCGCACGTCGATGCCCTCGGGCACCTTCACGTCGACCCCGCCCATCACCGCGAACACGGTGATCTCCGTGGTGTGCGCGGTGAGGATGGCGTCGGTGAAGTCGTAGACGACCCCGCCCATGATCGCGACCGCGTTCGACGACTCCGGCACGACCCAGCGGCCCTTGCGCTCGACCCCGCTCATCACCGCGATGGAGTGGCCGACCGCCTGGCTGGCACGCGACGGGTCGACCATGACGACACCGCCCTCGGACTGCACGGGGAGGGCCGGGCCCGTGACCGCGACCACCTGGCCCGCACCAGGTACCGGCAGCGACCCGGGCGGTACGGGGAGGTCGGCGAGCAACGGGACGAGGTCGGCATAGGTGGTGGCCTCGTAGGTCTTCGTGAGCCGTTCGTCGTGCTCGGCGTGGGAGAGCCGGCCTTCGGCGTACGCGTCGCGCAGCAGCCCGGCGACGCGCTCGCGGTCGGCGTCGCTCGCACGCAGGCGCAGCGCGTCGGCGATCGGGTCGGGACGGGACTCGGTCACGGGTCGAGGCTATCCCGGTGGCGGCCCCGTCTAGCGTGGGGGACGTGACGACTCCCCCGCCCGATGCCCTGGTCCTGCGCGGGGTGGTGAAGGACTTCGAGGAGGTCCGGGC
>JAKOVT010000195.1 GCA_029781935.1 Actinomycetes bacterium
GCACCTCGGGCGTGCCGGCCCCGCTGGTCGGCCACGCCCGCACGATGGTCAGATCCCGAGCAGCTGGGCCTTCTTGGCGGCGAACTCCTCGTCGGTGAGGATCCCCGCGTGCTTCAGCTTCGCGAGCTCGGTCAGCTGCTCCACGAGCGGGTCGACCGCCGGTGCGGCCGGAGCCGGCGGCGGAGGCGGCGGCGGAGCGTACTGCGGCTGCGGCGGGGCGGCGTACTGCGGCTGCTGCTGGTAGGCCTGCTGCTGCTCGTACATCTGCGACTGGTCCTGCTCGGCCCAGCGGTTGGCCTGGCGGCGCGAGACGCGGTTCGAGACGGCGGTCGCCGTGCCGGCGATGACGGCGGTGCGGGCGACCCCGCGGATGAGTCCGGGCATGGTGCTTCTCCTTGCGTCTCGGGTCTTCAGGCGTCGAGCTCGTCGAGGGCGGCGATGATCGCGTTGACCGGGATGCGGCCGCTCGCGACCAGCTGGGCACCTCCACGGCGCAGCGCCGTCGCGAAGGGCGCGGCCCAGGTGTTCTCGTAGACCAGGATGCCGGCGGCCGAGCCCGGTGCGACGGCCTCACCGGCCTCGGCGATGTCGTCGTCGCCGAGCAGCCCGGAGCGCGCGCCGTCGAAGACCGACAGGTCGAGGTCGAGCGCCCCGTCGAGCTCGGTGATCTCGGCGACGGCGACCGACCCGTCGTCGAGCTTCTTGATCCAGACGAGGTCGAGGATGCGGATGACTCCGCGGTCGACCAGGTCGACCAGGTAGGGCAGGCCCGCGCCGGTCGTGTAGGTGGGTGGGAACTCGACCACGAGGTAGTCGATCGGTCCCAGCTCGATGTCGTCGTCAGCCATCAGTCGCCTCTCCTCAGGGGTCGGACCCCAGCCTCGTCGAAGGCCTCGTGCGCAGCATCATCCGGTCCGGATGATCGTCGGAGCCAGCCTAGCCAGGCGTCCGGCCCGTGGCCGCTGCTCCCGGATCAGCCGCGCAGCGAGCGCTCGACCAGTCCGAGCCGTCGGGCGCGGTCGACGGCGTCGGAGCGCGAGCCGACGCCGAGCTTGCGGTAGATCGACAGCGCGTGCGTCTTCACGGTGCTCGCGGAGAGGAACAGGTGCTCGCCGATCTGGGGGAAGGTCAGGTGGCTCGGCAGGTACGCCAGCACCCGCAGCTCGGCCGGCGTGAGCGTCGCCGCGCCCGCGGCGGACGCTCCGTCGGTGCGCAGGAGCTCCTCGACCTCGGACAAGGAGGCGCTCAGCGTCGTCGCGGCGAGGTCCGGGGTCATGGCCTGGTGCGCGTCGGCGACCAGCTGCCGCGCCAGCGCCGTGTCGCCGAGCAGCAGCGCCGCCCGCGCCTGGATCACCGGTGCCATGACGTGGAACCACGGCACCAGACCGTGCAGCTGCTGGGTGAGGCGACGGGCCTGGCCGAGCACCTGCACGGCCTCGGTGTCGCGTCGCTGGATGGCCAGCGACAGGGCGTACGCCGACAGCGGGTGCGCGGCCGTGGCGAGACGGTCGCCGTGGTGCTCGGCGACGATTCGGCCCGCCTCGTCGATGAGCGCCGTACCGCCCGCGACGTCGCCCCGGCGCAGCCGGAGCATCCCCTCGAACGCCAGGGTGTCGGCCTCGTTGATGGCCACCGAGAGAGCCCGGGCCCATCGCCGTCCCTCGGGGAGCAGGGCCTCGGCCTCGGGGTCGTCGAGCAGCGTGCGCATGACCACGCGGATGAAGGCGGCCGGGCAGCGGAACGGGTCGTCGGGCCCCATGCCGACCAGAGCATCGTCGCACAGGTCGCGGGTCGCGGCGACGGTGTCGCGACCCACCACCGCGACGAGCACCGCGAGCGACGCGGCGTACGGGTCGGAGCGCACCGTCGCGCGCCATGCGGGGCCGGCGTGCGCCTCCGCGTGCAGGGTCCAGCGCTCGCGGCCCTCGACGTCGCCGCGCTGCAGGCACGACCAGGCCGCCGCGAGCGACAGCCACGGGTCGGAGGCGATCTGCGCGTCGGTGAGGCGACCGAGGAGGCGGGCGAGCCGGTCGCTGCGGCCCGACCCGGCCGACTCGGGCACCGCCTGGCCGACCACGGTCGCGATCGTCGCGAGATCACCGGCCGCCAGCGCGTGGTCGACGGCGGACTCGGGGTCGTCGTGCGCGAGGAACCACCGTCCGGCACGTCCGTGCACCGCGGCGATCTCGTCGGCAGGCACGGTCTCCGCGAGCTCGATGCGCAGTGCGTCACGCAGCAGGTGGTGGACCCGGAAGCCGTTGTCGCGCTCGCGGACCAGCGAGGTCCGGCGTACGACGTCGTGGAGCAGCAGCGCCGAGTCGAAGCGGCCGAGCAGGTGGTCGCACTGGTCGGCGCTGGGGGCTTCGACGATGCTCGTCCGCACCAGCAGGTCGCGCTCGTCGGGCGGCAGCAGGTCGAGCACCTCCGAGCGCAGGTAGTCCGTGAGGGAGTCGGGCACCGGTCCGGCGGACCCGGCCTCGCGGTTGGGCGCAGCCAGCGCAGCGAGGTGCAGAGCCACCGCCCACCCGTCGGTCTCGCGCAGCAGCCGCGGCGCCTCCGCGGCGGGCAGTCCGAGGGAGGCGGCGAGCTCGGCGGCCTCGCCGCGGTCGAAGGCGAGGTCGACCGGGTCGAGGACCAGCGCCCGGCCCTGGGCGCGCAGCCGGACCACCCAGGTCGGCGGTGCGCCTCGGGTGGCCAGCACCAGGGTGGAGCCGTCGGGCACTGAGTCGGCGACCGAGCGCAGCAGGCTGTCGGCGCGACGGTCGGTCAGCAGGTGCGCATCGTCGAGGGCGAGCACGAAGGGTCGGGCGCGACTCCCTGCGACGTCGCCGAGACCAGGGACGACGACGGAGGAGTACGTCGGCTCCTCGTCGGTCAGTGCGGCGAGCGCGGCGGGCTCGTCGGGCCCGATGTCGACCAAGGCCCGCACGAGCGCCTCGGCGAGCACGGCCGGCGAGTCGTGACGTGCGCGGAGGTCGAGACCGACGAAGACGCGCCGGTCCTCCTGGGCCCACTGGCGCAGCAGGGTGGACTTCCCCGCGCCCGCCTGGCCGCGGAGCACGACGACCGTGGCCCGGCTGCTCAGCAGGCGGTCGAGGAGGGAGCGGCGGACCACCTCGGGCACCGTGGTGACCGCAGCCGCCGTCCCGTCGTCGGGCACGACGACGAGGTGGTCCGCCAGCACCATGTCGACCCCGTCCCGCGGCGCCTCCCGCCGCGGCCGCCATCGTCTCACGCCGCGCTCCCACGAGGGGCTGTGATCGGCGGCGTCCTCGGCGACGCCCTGTTTCCTCCGCGAAGGTGGAGGCACGAGCGCCGGCGACGGAGCAGGATCGCTCCCAACCGAACCGGGAGACGCCATGACACCTGCAGCCGACACCGCGGCGCCCGAGCTCGCCCGCAAGGACCACCCCGGACGTGCACGACGCGTCGAGCTGGGCAAGGCGACCCGCAAGGCGCTCCCGCTCGAGGCGCACGCCGAGCTCCACCTGCCCGCCACGCGGCCGGATCCGGTCGACCTGCTCGTCGAGCAGGGCGAGGGCCGGGTGCCCGAGCTGCTGCCGATCAGGTACGGCCGGATGTCGGCTACGCCGTTCACCTTCTACCGCGGTGCCGCGGTGATCATGGCGGTCGACCTCGGCAACGGCCCCGACACCGGGCTCAACACCCAGATCTGCGGCGACGCGCACCTGGCCAACTTCGGTGTCTTCGCCTCCCCCGAGCGTCGGATGCTGTTCGACATCAACGACTTCGACGAGACCGCGCGCGGGCCGTTCGAGTGGGACGTCAAGCGCCTCGCGGCCAGCCTCGAGATCGCGGGCCGCGGCAACGGCTACAGCCGCAAGGTCCGGAGGGCGATCGTGGTCGACGCCGTCCGGGAGTACCGCGAGTCGATGCGCGCGTTCGCGGAGATGGGCAACCTCGACGTCTGGTACGCCCGGATCGACATGGACGAGGCCATGGCCCGCATCCGGGCCCAGGTCCCGGCCAAGGGTGCCCGGCTCGCCGAGGCGGCCATGATCAAGGCCCGCACGCGCACCAGCGCGCAGGCCGTCCGCAAGATGACCACCGTCGTCGACGGCCAGCTCCGGCTGCTGCACCAGCCGCCGCTCATCGAGAACATCGAGGTCCTGCTCCCGCAGAGCACGCGGGAGGAGTTCACCGAGACGATGCGCACGATGGTGCGGGAGTACCGCGCCACTCTCACGTCGGACCGCCGCCATCTCCTCGAGCAGTACGAGGTCATCGACATGGCCCGCAAGGTGGTGGGCGTCGGGAGCGTCGGCACGCGCTGCTGGGTGCTGCTGCTGCGCGGCATCGACAGCGGCGACCCGTTGCTGCTGCAGGCCAAGGAGGCCGGCCCGTCGGTGGTCCACAAGGCGAAGGTCGTGGGACGACGCAGAGCCAACAACGGCGAGCGCGTCGTGCACGGTCAGCGGCTCATGCAGGCGGCGTCCGACATCTTCCTGGGCTGGAAGCGGCAGGAGGGCTACGACGGCGTCACCCGCGACTTCTACCTGCGCCAGCTGCGCGACTGGAAGATGTC
>JAKOVT010000204.1 GCA_029781935.1 Actinomycetes bacterium
GGACAAGGCCGACGTCGACGACACGGTCGACATCGCCTCCGCGCTGTCGCCGTTCCAGGCGCGCGTCGTGCGGCCGGGGTCGTCGGCCACCGTCGTCTGCTACGGCCCGATGGTGCGCACCTGCCTCGAGGCCGCGACGGCCGCGGAGCACGACGGCACCGACCTCGAGGTGATCGACCTGCGCTCGATGTCGCCGCTCGACGTCGCGACCGTGGCGGAATCGGTGCGGCGCACCGGTCGGCTGGTGATCGTGCACGAGGCCCCGGTGTTCCTCGGCCTCGGTGCCGAGCTGGCCGCGCGCATCACCGAGGAGTGCTTCTACTCCCTCGAGGCGCCCGTGCTGCGCGTCGGCGGCTACCACACGCCCTACCCGCCCTCGCGGCTCGAGGAGGAGTACCTCCCCGACCTGGACCGCGTGCTCGATGCCGTCGACCGCGCCATGGCCTACTGAGAGCCGCAGCGATGAGCGACATCACGACCTTCCCGCGCACCCGTCCGGAGCCGCAGCGATGAGCGACGTCAAGACCTTCCTGCTCCCCGACGTGGGCGAGGGCCTCACCGAGGCCGAGATCCTCTCCTGGCACGTGCAGCCAGGCGACACCGTCACGGTCAACCAGACCATCGTCGAGATCGAGACCGCCAAGGCCGCGGTCGAGCTCCCCTGCCCCTACGCCGGCACCGTGGCCGAGATCTTCGTGGCGGCCGGCGACGTCATCGCCGTCGGCACGCCCCTCCTCTCCATCGCCCTCGAAGGCGCCGCCACCCCCGGAGCTCCGGTCGAAGGTGCCCCGGAGCGCGGTAGAGGCACTGAGGACTCCCCAGTGCCTGTCGCTGAGTCCGTGCCGACCGGCGAGAAGGCGCAGCGCGAAGCGGTCCTCGTCGGGTACGGCGTCAAGCAGACGGGCACGCCGCAGCGGCGTGCGCGCGTGCTCGCCCACGACCCGCACGGCACGACGGAGCCCGAGGCCGGCCCGCCCGGCGAGGCCGTGAAACCCGTGCGCCACGGGGGCCTCGAGGTCGGCCGCCAGCTCGAGGCGGTGCTGTCGAAGAGGTCGCCGGTGCTGGCCAAGCCGCCGGTACGACGGCTCGCGAAGGATCTGCAGGTCGATCTTGCCGGCGTCGATGCCACGGGAACCGACGGCACGATCACGCGGGCCGACGTCGAGCGTGCGGCCCGCCTGGCGGGCCACTCCGGGCAGCCAGTGGGGAGTCCTGAGCGCGTCTATGGCGCTCCGGGGCACCTCCACCGGGAGGGTGGGCTCGATCGTTCCGGGGGGCGGGAGACTCGGACGCCGATCAAGGGCGTCACGAAGCTCATGGCCGACGCGATGGTCGCGAGCGCGTTCACCGCTCCGCACGTGACCGAGTGGGTCGAGGTCGACGTCACGCGCACCCTCGACCTCGTCGACCGGCTCAAGAAGCGTCCGGAGCTCGACGGCGTACGCGTGTCGCCGCTGCTGCTCGTGGCGCTCGGCCTCATCGCCGCGGTACGCCGCCATCCCGGCATCAACGCGACCTGGGACCAGGCCGCGGGCGAGATCGTCACCAAGCACTACGTGAACCTCGGCATCGCCGCTGCGACGCCGCGCGGCCTCGTCGTCCCGAACGTCAAGGATGCCGACGCCCTCGACCTCGTCGGTCTCGCGCATGCCCTGCACGACCTGGTCGAGACCGCGAAGGCCGGCAGGACGCAGCCGGCCGACATGAGCGGCGGCACCATCACGATCACCAACGTCGGCGTCTTCGGCGTCGACGGCGGGACGCCGATCATCAACCCCGGCGAGTCCGCGATCCTCGCGATGGGCCGTGCGGTCGCGAAGCCCTGGGTGGTCGACGGCGAGGTGCGGGTGCGGCAGGTCATGCAGCTCACGCTGTCGTTCGACCACCGCCTGGTGGACGGAGCCCTCGGCAGTCAGGTCCTCGCCGCGGTCGCGCAGTTCCTCGAGGATCCCGCCGTCGCCCTCCTCCTCCCCTGACCCTCGACCCGCCACGACGTCACTGCCCGAACGCACGGTTTCCAGCCCCGGATCCGTGCGTTCGAGCAGTGACCTGCGGAATGCCGTGCGTCCGAGCAGTGACGTACCGCGGCCCCGTGCCTCTCATCTCGAGCCGGACCGGATCGCACGTCACTGCCCGAACGCACGGATCTCGGCCCAGAATCCCTGCGCTCGGGCAGTGACGTGGGGAAGTCCGTGCGTCCGGGCAGTGACGTGCGGAATACCGTGCGTCGGAGCAGTGACGTGGGTCCGGGCCGAGAGATCCGTCACGGGGTGATGGCGAGGGACTCGGGGAGCTTCGCGGCGAGGTCGGGATCGCCGTCGAGCCGCAGCCGGGCGAGGGTCTCGGGCGCGGTGACGTCCAGGCGGCCGGCACCCAGGCGCGCGTAGGTCTCCCAGTCGGTCGTCAGCGACAGGGTCGGGTCAGCGGGAGCGGCGAGGTCGTCGAGCGCGACGCCGCGACCGTCCTCGTCGACCGCGGCCCATGCCTCGAACGCGATCGGGCCGGTGACCGTCACGTGCAGCGTCGTACCGATCGGCGCCTCGACGTTGCGCGCCCACACGAAGGGCAGCGCACCGGTCATCTGCAGCGCGCTCACCTGCGCGCCCGCGCTCGCGAGGTTCGCCGGCAGCCCGACCGCTCGGCGCACGTCCTGCTCGTGCGTCCAGGTGTCGAAGACCCGCACCCGCAGCAGGTTCTGCAGCGGCACCGGACGGCCGAAGAGCCCCGGCACCTCGGTGAGCAGGTCGAGCGGCTCGATCGCCATGAGCTGGTGCAGCCGCAGGTCGATGAGGCCGTCGAGCTCGTCGCACGCCTCCTGCTGCCCGAGCGGTCGGCGTACGTCGACACCCGTCTCGGTCATCCTCCCGAAGTCGCTCGTGACGTGCGGGTACGCGTCCCAGTCGACGAGGTGGTCGGGGTCCTGACGCCCGGCGAGGAACGCCTCGATCCACGACAGGTGCCGCACGATGTCGCCCGCCGACCAGCCCGGGCACTCGGTGGGCGCCTCCCACTGCTCGGGCGTGAGCCGCCGTCCGAGCTCCACGACCGCGTGCAGCGAGTCCTCCCACGCCGTGAGCAGCGTGCGGAGGTCGTAGGACGCGGCAGCCAGTGCAGTCATGCGGGGAGACTAGCCACCGAGCGCGGCCCGGGAGGCCCCAGCGGCCGGTGCCACACTCGGGGAGTGGACGGCCAGCGGGCAGGTGCGGTGCTGCTCGTCGCGACGCTGCTCGCCTGGTTCGCCTTCGAGCTCAGCGGCGTGCGCAGCTCCCGTGCCGACGCCGAGATCTCCGACCGGCGCAGCATGCTGGTGCTGCGCGTCACGACGCTGCTCGCGTTCGTGGTAGCGGCGCTCGTCTCGGTCACGGTGCCGCAGGCCGCGTTCGCCCGCGTCGGCGCGGTGTGGCTGTCGCTCCCGCTGATCTGGGCGGGCGTGGGGCTGCGCTGGCGGAGCCGCCGTGCGCTGGGCGAGTACTTCACCTACACCGTGCAGACCAGCACGGACCAGCCGGTGATCGACACCGGCCCCTACCGCTGGGTCCGGCACCCCGCCTACGCCGGCATGGTGCTGGCGCTCCTGGGCGTCGCCGTGCTCCTCGGCAACTGGCTCTCGCTGCTGGTGTTCCTGCCCGTCGTGATGATCGGCGTCGTGTACCGGATACGCGTCGAGGAGGCCGCGCTGCTGCGCGACCTCGGCCCGGCGTACGCCGCCTACGCCGAACGGCGGGCTCGTCTCGTGCCGCACCTCTGGTGACGGGGGCGGGCCGCAGCGCTCGACGCGTGCGGCAGGATCTGGGGGTGACGATCACGCGTTCCTGGGTCGCGCGATGGCGCGAGGAGCCGGAGCGCGTCGTGCTCGTCGATGCGCGCGACGGCGCGGTGCTCACCGGTGCGGACCTGCTCGTCCGTACCGCGGCGGCGGCGACGGTGCTCGCGGACGCCGGTGTTGGGCCGGGCGAGCGGGTGCTTCTGTCGTGCGGCCCGTCGCCCGGGACGGTGATCGCGTACGCCGCGATCCTCAGGCTCGGCGCCGCGGTCGTGCCGGCGAACACCGGCTACACCCGCAGCGAGCTCGAGCACATCGTCGGCGATGTCCGCCCCGTGGTCGCGGTCGTCGACGATCCCGAGCGGCTGGACGGTCTGCCCGTGCGCACCCTGTGTCCGGCCGACCTCGCGGTCGACGAGGCGGCGATCCCGCCGCTAGACGGCGACCACCGGGTGGCCACCAGCGCTCCGCCCACCCTCGACGCCGACGGGGTGACCGTCCTCGACCACGAGGACGACGACGCGCTCGGCATGGTCGCCTACACCAGCGGCACCACGGGCCGGCCGAAGGGTGCGATGCTCAGCCGCGGCAACATGCGCGCCGGCGCGGAGGCGCTCGTCGAGGCCTGGGAGTGGACGCCCGACGACCGACTGGTCCACGCGCTGCCGATGTTCCACATGCACGGCCTCGGCGCTGCGATCAACGGCAGCCTCACCGCGGGCGCCTCGATGGTGGTGCTCCCGCGGTTCGACCCCGATGCGGTGGTCGAGGCGGTCCGCGCGCACGACGCGACGATGTTCTTCGGCGTGCCCACGATGTATGCGCGCCTGCGCGACTCCGGCCGTCTCCCCGAGCTCGCGCACCTGCGGCTGCTCGTCAGCGGCTCCGCACCGCTCGACCCGGCGCTCTTCGAGGCGGTACGCCGCGAGGCCGGGCAGGCGCCGGTCGAGCGCTACGGCATGAGCGAGACCGTCATGCTCGCGTCGAACCCCGTGCAGGGCGAGCGCAAGGCCGGTGCGGTCGGCCTGCCGCTGCCCGGCGTGGGAATCCGGCTCGGCGAGGGCGACGGCGTGGAGGTCGCGGGGCCCAACGTGTTCCGCGGCTACTGGGAGCGCCCCGAGGCGAACGCCGCGGCCTTCACCGACGACGGCTGGTTCCGCACCGGCGACATCGGCGAGCTCGACGCCGACGGCTACCTGCGCCTCGTCGGCCGTGCGAGCGACCTCATCATCAGCGGCGGCTACAACGTCTACCCGCGCGAGGTGGAGGACGCGGTCCTCGAGCACCCCGACGTCGTGGATGCGGCCGTCGTCGGCGTCCCCGACGACACGTGGGGCGAGCGCGTCGTCGCGGTCGTGGTGCTGCGCGAGGGTGCGTCGTACGCCGACCTGCCC
>JAKOVT010000213.1 GCA_029781935.1 Actinomycetes bacterium
CTGCGCAGGAGGTCGCGTTCACCCTCGCCGACGGCATCGCCTATGTGCGTGCGGCCGTCGCCTCGGGCATGGACGTCGACGAGTTCGCCCCGCGGCTCGCCTTCTTCTTCGTCTCGCGCACGACCATCCTCGAGGAGGTCGCGAAGTTCCGTGCCGCACGCCGGATCTGGGCACGCGTCATGAAGGAGGAGTTCGGGGCGAAGAACCCGAAGTCCATGATGCTGCGGTTCCACACGCAGACCGCCGGGGTGCAGCTCACGGCGCAGCAGCCCGAGGTCAACCTCGTGCGCGTCGCCATCCAGGGCCTCGCCGCGGTGCTCGGCGGCACGCAGTCGCTGCACACCAACTCCTTCGACGAGGCGATCGCGCTGCCGACCCAGAAGGCGGCGCGCCTCGCGCTGCGCACGCAGCAGGTGCTGGCCTACGAGACCGACGTGACGGCCACCGTCGACCCCTTCGCCGGGTCCTACGTCGTCGAGTCGCTCACGGACGAGCTCGAGGCCGCGGCGCTCGACCTGATGCGCCAGGTCGAGGACCGCGGCGGCGCGGTCGCCGCGATCGAGCAGGGCTTCCAGAAGGCCGAGATCGAGCGGTCGGCGTACGCCGTGGCGCAGCAGATCGACGGCGGCGAGCGCGTGGTGGTCGGGGTCAACAGGTTCACGGTCGACGAGGAGGAGCACTACGAGCCCCTGCGGGTCGACCCGGCGATCGAGGCCGAGCAGTGCGCCCGGCTCGAGGAGCTCCGCGCCGCGCGCGACCAGGCGGCGGTCGACGCGACCCTCGAGGCGCTGCGGTCGGCGGCGCGCGGCGACGACAACGTGCTCTACCCGATGCGCGAGGCGCTGCGCGCCCACGCCACGGTCGGGGAGGTGTCCGACGCGCTCCGCGAGGTGTGGGGCACCTACACGCCTGTCGACGTCTTCTAGGGCCGAGCCCGGCTCGGGCTCGGGGCCCGCGGCTGGGTTCCGTGAACGCCGCGTGAACGCCCCGTGGGAGCGAGCAGGCGCGGCGCGGGCGCCCGCCGGGACCGCACGGAATGGTCCAGACCGTTTCCCCGGGTCACGGATCGGTCTCGGTGGTCCGTATCACGGGCGACCGGTGCGTGGTATCACCGCTCACCGCACTAGGTTGGAAGCACTCACGTGCCGGCGAACGGCCGGTGCCATGGAAGGAGTCCTCCCTTGCTCAAGGGCCTCAAGGTCGCCACGCTGATCGCGGCCGGTGCGCTCGCGCTCGCGGCGTGCGGCAGCAGCACCAGCGGCGGCAGCTCGTCCCCGTCGTCCTCCGGCTCCGGCTCGCCGTCGGCGTCGTGCACCCCGTCCGACGTCAAGGTCGGTCTCGCCTACGACATCGGCGGTCGTGGCGACAAGTCGTTCAACGACTCCGCCGCCGCCGGCCTCGACCAGGCCGTGAAGGAGCTGTGCGTCACTTCGAAGGAGCTGTCGGCCGTCCCGAACGAGACCGACGCCCAGAAGGCCGCGCGCCTCACCCTGCTCGCGCAGGCGGGCTACAACCCCGTCATCGCCGTCGGCTTCGCCTACGCCCCGGCGCTGAAGACGGTGTCCGCGAAGTTCCCGAAGACCAACTTCGCGATCGTCGACTCGACCGACGTCACCGGCCCGAACATCGCCAACCTGACGTTCGCCGCCAACCAGGCGTCCTACCTCGTCGGCGTCATCGCCGCGCAGGCCACCAAGAAGAACAACGTGGGCTACATCGGCGGCGTCAACGTCCCGCTGCTCCAGTCCTTCCAGGCCGGCTACGACGCGGGCGTGAAGGCCACCAACTCGGCCATCACCGTCCAGGACAAGTACCTCACGCAGCCGCCGGACTTCAGCGGCTTCAACGCTCCTGACAAGGGCAAGGCGACCGCGGCCGGCATGTTCGACGCCGGTGCCGACGTCGTCTACGCCGCGGCCGGCGGTTCCGGCGGCGGCGTGTTCGTGGCCGCCAAGGCCGCGAGCGCCTGGGCCATCGGCGTCGACTCCGACCAGTACCTGTCGGCCGACGCCGCGGTCCAGAGCGTCATCCTCACCTCGGCCCTCAAGAACGTGAACGTGGCCGTCTACGACGTCATCCAGGCGTCGGTGAAGGGCTCGCCGCTGACCGGCACCCAGGTGTACGACCTCAAGAACGGCGGCGTGGGCTACTCCAAGTCCAACCCCGCCGTCCAGCCGTACGAGGCCAAGGCCGACGAGGCCGCTCAGGCGATCATCGCCGGGTCGGTCACCGTCCCCGACAAGCTGTGACGCCGCGGGTCTGACGACCCGCACCGGCACAGCCGTCAACGGCACACTGGCTCCGGCCCGGACGCGGTAGCGTCCGGGCCGGAGCACTGTCCGAGCACCGCAGGAGGACGCCATCAGCACCGAGACGGTCGGCGACGGGCCCGTCGCTGTCGCGCTGACGGGGATCACGAAGACCTTCCCGGGCGTGCGCGCCAACTACGACATCGACATCGTGGTCCGGCGTGGGACCGTTCACGCCATCGTCGGCGAGAACGGCGCCGGCAAGTCCACGCTCATGAAGACCCTCTACGGCATGCACCGGCCGGACTCCGGCACCATCGCCATCGACGGCAAGGACGTGGTGCTGCGGTCGCCCTCCGACGCGATCGCGCTCGGGGTGGGCATGGTCCACCAGCACTTCCAGCTCGCCGACAACTTCACGGTGCTCGAGAACGTGATCCTCGGCGACGAGCCCACCCGGCGCGGCGTGCTCAAGCTCTCCGAGGCGCGCGAGCGCATCGAGCAGATCGGCCGCGACTACCGGCTCACCGTCGATCCCGATGCCATGGTCGAGGACATCGGTGTCGGCGACCGCCAGCGCGTCGAGATCATCAAGGTGCTCTTCCGAGGCGCCCGCACGATCATCCTCGACGAGCCCACCGCGGTGCTCGTGCCCCAGGAGGTCGAGCAGCTGTTCTCCGCGCTCGCGGAGCTCAAGCGCGAGGGCCTCACCGTCATCTTCATCTCGCACAAGCTCGACGAGGTGCTCTCCGTCGCCGACGAGATCACCGTCATCCGCGGCGGCACGACCGTGACCACCGTGAAGCCCTCCGACGTGACCGCCCGGCAGCTCGCCGAGCTCATGGTCGGCAGCGAGCTGCCCTCGCCGGAGACCCGCGAGTCGACCATCACCGATGTCGAGGTGCTCGACGTCGCGGGCCTGACCCTCGCCAACGACGCGGGCCGCCTCGTGCTCGACGGCATCGACCTCACGATCCACCAGGGAGAGGTGCTCGGCATCGCCGGTGTCGAGGGCAACGGCCAGGCCGAGCTCGTCGAGACCATCATGGGCATGCACACGCCCGCGGCCGGCACCGTGCGCCTCGGCGACGAGGACATCACGGCATGGTCCACGCGACGCCGCCGCGAGGCCGGCGTCGGCTACATCCCCGAGGACCGGACCCGGCACGGCCTGCTGCTCGACGCGCCGCTCTGGGAGAACCGCATCCTGGGTCACCAGACCCAGAAGCCCAACGCCCGGGGCCTCCTCGTCGACCGCAAGGGCGCCAAGGCCGACACCCGGCGCATCGTCGAGGAGTACGACGTCCGCACGCCGAGCATCGACGTCATGGCCAACGCGCTCTCGGGCGGCAACCAGCAGAAGCTCATCGTGGGCCGCGAGATGAGCGGCGAGCCGCGCCTGCTCATCGCGGCGCACCCCACGCGCGGCGTCGACGTCGGGGCCCAGGCGGCGATCTGGGACGAGATCCGCAAGGCGCGTGCCGCGGGTCTCGGCGTGCTGCTCATCTCGGCCGACCTCGACGAGCTCATCGGCCTCTCGGACCGGATCAAGGTGCTGCTGCGCGGCAGGCTCGTCGCCGACGCCGATCCGCAGACCGTCACACCCGAACAGCTCGGCTCGGCGATGACCGGTGCCGGAGGTGGGGAGTCGTGAGGAAGTTCCTGCTCGCCGTGGCGGCGCCGGCGCTGGCGCTGCTGTTCGCGCTCGCCGTGACCACGATCATCCTGGTGCTGTCCGGCCACCCGCCGGTCGACGTCTACAAGAGCATGTGGGACTACGGCACCCAGCCCGACAGCCTGATCCTCACGCTGAACCTGTCGACGACGTACTACATCGCCGCGGTCGCGGTCGCCATCGGCTTCAAGATGAACCTGTTCAACATCGGCGTCGACGGCCAGTACCGCCTCGCCGCGCTGTTCGCGGCGTTCGTCGGGGGCAAGGTCGACCTGCCTGCCCCGCTGCAC
>JAKOVT010000215.1 GCA_029781935.1 Actinomycetes bacterium
ACCTGCGGCGGCTCCTCGAGGCGGGCGAGGTCGCGCTCGCGGCCGTCCAGAGCGCCAACCACGAGGTCGGCTCGCGCCAGCCGCGCGCGGCCGTGGCCGAGGCGTCCGAGTGGTACGGCGTACCGCTCGGGGTCGACGCGGCCCAGTCGGTGGGGCGCGACGACCTCCCGGACGGGTGGTCGGTGCTCACGGCCAGCGCGCACAAGTGGGGCGGCCCGGCCGGTGTGGGCGTGCTGGCCGTGCGCACCGGCGTGCGCTGGCGCTCGCCGCTGCCCGACGGCGCGCGCGGGCCCGACCGCGTGCCCGGCTTCCCCGACGTGCCCGCGGCGGTCGCGGCCGCGGTGGCGCTCGAGGCGGTCGAGTCCGAGCGGGTGGTGGAGGCGGCGCGCCTCTCGGCGCTGGTCGATCGGATCCGGACCCGCGTCCCGGAGCTCGTGCCCGACGTCGTCGTCATCGGCGACCCCGACGACCGCCTGCCGCACGTCGTCACGTTCTCCTGCCTGTACGTCGACGGCGAGGCGCTGCTCGCCGACCTCGACCGCGAGGGCTTCGCGGTCTCCTCGGGGTCGTCCTGCGTCGCCGACGCGCTCACGCCGTCGCACGTGCTCGCCGCGATGGGGGTGCTGACCCACGGCAACCTGCGGGTCTCGTTGCCCCCCGGCTGCGCGGAGAGCGACGTCGACCGCTTCCTCGACGTCCTGCCCCGCGTCGTCGCGTCGGTGCGCGCGCAGCTCGGGACGGAGGGACTGTGACGACCGAGCACGGTGCCGGCGGGGTCCCGGCGTACGACGCGCTCCTCGACGAGCGCGGCTCGCGGTGCCCGGTGCCGGTGATCGCCCTCGCGCGCGAGGTGAAGGCCGATCCCGACCGGCGGCTGCTGCTGCTCTCCGACGACCCGGCCGCCCAGACCGACATCCCCGCCTGGTGCTCGCTGCGGGGCCGCTCCCTGGCCTGGACCGGGCCGGCGCCCGACGGCGGAGCCGGCACGGCCTTCCTCGTCGTGCCCGCCTGACGACGCTCAGAACGCCGGCGGCAGGGGCAGGGCGTCCTCGAGCCGCCGGAGGTAGTCGCGACGGCGCACGTCGACGACGCCGAGGCTCGCGAGGTGGTCGGTGCGCCACTGCACGTCGAGCAGTCGACGGGCGGGATCGGGCGCGGCTCGCAGGATCCCGACGAGGGCGACGAGCGCGACCTTGGACGCGTCGGTCGCGCGGCGGAACATCGACTCCCCCGCGAACAGACCGCCGATCTCGACGCCGTACAGCCCGCCGACGAGGTCGCCCTCGACCGTGCGGGTCTCGACCGAGTGCGCCCACCCGAGGCGGTGCAGCTCGGCGTACGCCTCCGCGATGCGGGCATCGATCCAGCCGTGGTCGCGCGACGGGTCCGCGCATCCGGCGACGACGTCGTCGAACGCCGTGTCGACGGTGACGACGAAGCGTCGGCACGAGCGGCGGAGCGACCGCGACACGTGCAGGCCGTCGAGCGGCAGGATCCCGCGCGGGTCCGGCGACCACCAGCCGACCGGATCGTCGTCGAGGTCGAGCAGGTCGCCGACCGGCATCGGGAACAGACCCGAGCGGTACGCCGCGAGCAGCGTGCCGGGGGCGACGTCGGCGCCCACGCCCAGCAGCTCGACGCCGGGCGGCGCGTGGCGCGGGTCGGGCATCGCCCACGGGGACGGCGGCGGCTCCACGGATGGCATGCGCGGCTTCGATCCTTCGCCGGTCGGGCGGGGTCCGTCGGTCAGGGCCGCGGGCAGCGGATCCTCGCGGCCACCTCGGCCTCGGCCTCGGGCCCGTAGGTCGCCTCGAACCGCGACAGGAAGTGGCGCTGCGCGAGGTCGTACTCCTGCGTGCCGACGGTCTCGATGACGTACGTCGCGAGCAGCGACCCGATCTGCGCGCAGCGCTCGAGCGAGAGCTCCCAGGCCAGCCCGGCGAGGAACCCCGCGCGGAAGGCGTCACCCACGCCTGTCGGGTCGGCCTTGAGCTCCTCGGGCGGGGTCGGGACCTCGATGGGGTCCGCGCCCTTCACCTCGATGCGCGCGCCGTCCTTGCCGAGCGTCGTGACGCGCACCCCGACCCGGTCGAGGAGGTCGTCGTGGGTCCAGCCGGTCTTGTGCTCGATGAGTCCGGCCTCGTAGTCGTTGCTGAACAGGTACGCCGCACCGTCGACCAGCTGCTTGATGCCGTCGCCGTCGAGCCAGGCCAGCTGCTGGCTCGGGTCGGCCACGAACGGGATGCCGCGGAACCGGCACTCGTCGGTGTGCCGGTTCATCGCCTCGGGGTCGTTGGCGCCGACGAGGACGAGGTCGAGACCGCCCACCCGCTCGGCGACCGGACCGAGCTCGATCTCGCGGGCCTCGCTCATGGCGCCGGGGTAGAAGGACGCGATCTGGCACTGCTCGGCGTCGGTGGTGCACACGAACCGGGCCGTGTGCCGCACCTCCGACTCGCGCACCGAGTGGGTGTCGACGCCGTGCCGGTCGAGCCACGAGCGGTAGTCCGCGAAGTCCTGACCCACGGCGCCGACGAGCACCGGGCGCACCCCGAGCACCGCCATCCCGAACGCGATGTTGGCCGCGACGCCTCCGCGCCGGACGTCGAGCTCGTCGACGAGGAACGACAGCGAGAGCTTGTCGAGCTTGTCGGGCACCAGCGAGTCGGAGAACCGGCCCGGGAAGGTCATCAGGTGGTCGGTGGCGATCGAGCCGGTGACGCAGACGCGCACGTGGGTCTCTTCTCGTCGGGCGGTGCGGGACGGGCAGAACCCTACCGGGGCGCTCACCGCGGAACCGGGCCGCGCCGGACGGCGTCGAAGCGATGTCGGGGCGACATGGAGCACGAGGCCGGGAGACGACGATGACCACCAGAACCGTGCGCGCGGCGGGGTTGCTGCCCGCGCTCCTCGGCGGTGCCCTGCTCCTGTCGGCCTGCGGGAACGTCGTACCCGGGAGCGGCTCGGGCGGCGACCTCCCGGTGCTGGCGATCGGCAGCCGTCCGTCCGCGGCCGCCGGCAGCGGGCCGGCCGCGCCCGACGACCCGTACCCGCTCGTCGGCACCCTGCCCTCCGGACCGACCCAGGCACCGGTGCTCCGTTACGGCACCGCTGCCGTTCCGGCCGGCGAGGTCACCCGGCTCGCCGCCGCGCTGGGCCTCTCCGGCTCGGTCGCACGTCACGCGCACGGCGTGGTCGTGGCGGCGAGCGCCGGCGAGCTGCGGGTGCGGGACGGCGGCAGCTGGTCCTACACCCGCACCGACGACCTCTGCCCTGGCCAGCGCGTCGACGTCGACGCCGACGACCCGATGTCGGTGGCGGTCGGCTGCGCCGTCGGGCCCGACACCCCCGGAGCGACCGCGACAGCACCGACAGACCCTCGGGCGACGGCCGCGCCCGTGCTGGCGGCCGCGGGCGCGGGAGAGCAGCCCGCTCGCGTGGACGCGTACGGCGACGCGGCGGCGGTGAGCGTGGACCCGGTCGTGGGTGGGGCCCGCACGTCGGGGATCACGACGTCGGTCGTGGTCGACGCGCGCGGCGTGCGGTCGGCGTACGGCGTGCTCGGGCAGCCGACCGAGGGGCCGGCGTACCCGTTGATCTCGGCCACGGACGCGCTGGCCGCGCTGCGGATGCAGCCGAGGCCCGAGCTCGCGATCGCCTGCCCGGTCGGCGCCCGCTGCCCCGGGGTCGGGCCGCAGCGGATCACCGGCGCCGAGCTCGGGCTGACGTCGGCGTGGGACGGCGCCGAGGAGGTCCTGGTGCCGGCCTGGTTCTTCGCGGTCGACGGCTCGACCCTGCCGGTGACGATCGTCGCTGTCGCGGACCGCTACCTCGCGGACCCGGCGCCCTCGGGCGGCTCGGGCGGTGCGACGTCCGGCGGCTCGTCGGGCAGCGCCGTCCCGCCTGGCGAGCCCGCGTCGCCGGTGCCCGCGCCCACGGCGAGCGACCTCCCGCTGCCGGTGCCTCCGGGCGGCACGCCGGTCTCCTACCGGGTCACGTCGTACACGCCGTCGGCCGACGGCACGAGCCTGGTCCTGCGCACCGAGGGCGGCGTGTGCACGGACTACGCCGGATCCGTGGCGGAGACCACCGGCTCGGTGACCGTGACGATCACCGGTACGCCGAACAAGCCGTCGGACGTCGCCTGCCCCGCGATCGCGAAGGTGGTCGAGGTGACGGTGGCGCTGCACGCGCCTCTCGACGGCCGGACCGTCGTCGACGCCCGTGCCGGCGAGCCCGTCCCCCGCGCCTGACCTGCGTCGCGGCGGAAGCGGTGCGGGCCGCCCCCCTCTGGGGGGGCGGCCCTCTCGGACGTCGGGGCGCCGGTCAGCTGAACGAGTCGCCGCAGGCGCAGGAGCCGGTGGCGTTGGGGTTGTCGATGGTGAAGCCCTGCTTCTCGATGGTGTCGACGAAGTCGATGGTGGCGCCGCCGAGGTAGGGCGCGCTCATCCGGTCGGTGACGACCTTGACCGTGCCGAACTCCTTGACGACGTCGCCGTCGAGCGAGCGGTCGTCGAAGAAGAGCTGGTAGCGCAGGCCCGAGCAGCCGCCGGGCTGCACGGCCACGCGCAGCGAGAGGTCGTCGCGCCCCTCCTGTGCCAGCAGCGCCGCGACCTTGGACGAGGCCTGCTCGGTGAGCAGGATCCCGTCGGTGACGGGGGTCGAGCTCTCGATGGTGACGTCGGCGGTCATGCGCTTCCCTTCGGGACGGATCTGCAGCGTGCCTCTGCGGTGCCAACGACCGCGTGCCGGGATCCATTCCCGGGCGGTCGCGAGACGGCCGCCAAGGGTCGCCTCACCTCCATGGTGCCACGAACTCCCGTCCGTGCACCCCTGCGCCGCCTCGCGTCCGTATCCGTCGCCGACGGGCAGCGCTCCACGGCAGAACGGGACGCACGGCCGCGGGGGTCAGCGGGACCAGGTCCGGGCGGCGCGGGCGGCGAGGTCGGCGAGGCGCTCCGCGGGGTCGTCGAGGGCCAGCGAGGGATCGAGCCCCTGGTCGCGGAGGTGCTCGACGACGCCGTACGCCCCGCTGACGCCGGTGGCGGCGTACTCCCTGCGGCCCACCTCCACCCGGCCCGCGAGCACGACGCAGCCGCGGCCCTGCGCGAGCGCCGCCTCCGCGACGCCGGCGACCACCTTGCCCCGCAGGCTCTGCCAGTCGAAGCTCCCCTCCCCCGTCACCACCAGGTCGGCTCCCGAGATGCGCTCGGCCAGCCCGACGGTGTCGAGCACCGTCGCGATGCCGGGCACCCGGGTCGCCCCGAGGTGCAGGAGCGCGTACCCGAGACCGCCCGCCGCGCCGGCGCCGAGCGCCACCGCCGGGTCCTTGCCGTCGGGTGCGCGTCCGACCGCGGCGGCGAACGACTCCAGCGACCCCTCGAGCTCCATCACCGCCGCGTCGTCGGCACCCTTCTGGCGCGCGAACCCGTTCGCCGCGCCGCGCAGGCCCAGCAGCGGGACGTCGACGTCGGAGGCGATCACCAGCCGGATCCCCTCGAGGTCGGCGCGGGCCGGCGCGAGGTCGACGCGGTCGATGCCGCGCAGGCCTCCGCCGCCGTGCAGCAGGCGCTCGGTGACGTCGGCCCCGCCGGCGTCGTATGCGCGGGCACCGAGGGCGCCGAGCATGCCGGCACCTGCATCCGTGGTGCCCGTGCCGCCGAGGCCGACGACGATCCGTCGCGCGTCGGCGTCCACCGCGTGCTGGATCAGGTCGGCGACACCGGCCGTCGTGGTGCGGCGCGGGTCGCGCATGTCGGCCGGCACGAGGTGCAGCCCGCAGGCCTGCGCCACCTCCACGTACGCCGTGCTGCCGACGAGGAGGACCGAGGCCTCGACCCGTGCCCCGACCGGGCCGCGGACGGTGCAGCGGTGCAGCGCGCCGCCCAGCGACGCGTGCAGGACGTCGACGAAGCCCGGGCCGCCGTCGGACAGCGGCACCTCGACGAGGTCGTCGTCCGGCGCGGTACGCCGCCAACCGCGGCAGATCGCGGCCGCCGCCTCGACGGCGGTCAGGGTGCCCGTGAAGGAGTCCGGGGCGACGACGACTCTCACGGCCGGAACGCTAGCCGCACCGGGAAGGCGGGAGCGCGGGCAGGAGTTGGATGAGGTGACGTCCGTACGCGTGGGAGGATCCCGACATGACGACCGACCGCTTCGTCGAGCCCGCCCCGACCCCGCTGGCCCTGCTCCTCCTCGGTCGCGGGGCCGACCCCGACACCGAGAAGGGCGTCGAGTGCCCGGGCGACCTGCCCGCTCCCAGCGATCCCGACCTCGTCGAGCGCGCGCGGGCCGCGAAGGCCGCGCTCGGCGACCGCGTCTTCGTCCTCGGCCACCACTACCAGCGCGACGAGGTCATCCAGTTCGCCGACGTCACGGGCGACTCCTTCAAGCTCGCCCGTGATGCCGCCGCGCGCCCCGAGGCCGAGTACATCGTGTTCTGCGGCGTGCATTTCATGGCCGAGAGC
>JAKOVT010000502.1 GCA_029781935.1 Actinomycetes bacterium
TGCTCGTCCTGGCGGTGCAGAACACCATCGCGCCCCAGCAGATGGGCGCGGCCACGAGCGGCTCGACGTTCTTCCGCTCGATCGGCGGCTCGTTCGGCACCGCGTTCTTCGGCGCCGTCTGGACCGCGCGGCTCACGGCGGAGATCTCGAACGCCTTCCCGGGCGCCGACACCGGCGCGATCAGCGGGGCGACGTCGTCGATCACGTCGATCCACTCGCTGCCCGAGGCCGTGCAGGGCCCCCTGCTCGAGGCGTTCGCGCGGGCGATGGACACCACGTTCCTCATCGCCGTGCCGTTCATGCTCGTCGGCTTCGCGTTCGCGCTGATCCTCCCGGAGGTGCGGCTGCGCACCCACCAGGACGCCGCGCACGCGATGGCCGAGGACGCCGGCGTCCCGATGCCGTCGCTCGACTGACGCACGTCCGGCACGAACGAGGGCCCGGCCGCCGCACGGCGGCCGGGCCCTCGTCGCGTCGTGGACGTGAGC
The DNA here is from genome assembly GCA_029781935.1 of Actinomycetes bacterium. Lineage (GTDB taxonomy): Bacteria > Actinomycetota > Actinomycetes > S36-B12 > CAIYMF01 > Longivirga. The sequence goes on from JAKOVT010000502.1 coordinate 489, forward strand.
GGTCAGCGCTCGCGGGGGTGCAGGGCGAGCTCGCGGTGGACCGCCCGCCAGATGGTGACGGTCTCGATGCCGTCGTCGATCGACTCGTCGACGGTGCGACCGCCGAGCTCGGCCAGGACGTGGTCGTGGGCCCAGGAGCGCGCGTACGTCGGCCCGAGGGCCTGCTCCATGCGCTCCCAGAAGTCGGTCAGCCGCACAGCACCTGCCCGGTCACGGCGTACCGCCCTCGGACCCGGCGCCGCCCGCGGCGGCGGAACCGCCCTCGCCCGGTTCGGGGCCGAGGCCGGGGTCGCTGTCGGCCTCGGCGAGGCGCTGGCGGCGCGCGGCGTCGGCCGGCGACTCGACGGTGAGCCCGTCGACGGTGCCGCGGCGGCGCAGGAACGACCAGAAGACGGCCGCCACGAGCAGCAGCAGCACGATCGCGGCCGCCCAGGCGGCGATGGTGGCCGTGGCGTCGGCGAGCACGGTCACGGGTCCTCCTGCGTCAGTTCGGGCCACCGATCGCTACGTCGATCGCGGTCGGCCCACTCTGCCACGAACGTGCGACCACAGCAGCGGCGGCACGGACCACCTAGCGCCCGCGCGCGAGAGGTGGGCCGAGGGCGTGGATACCTACGCCGGGACGCCACATCTCGACGACGGTGGGGCGGCCGATGTCGGGGTGGTCGGACAGGATGGGTGCATGTCCGCGCG
>JAKOVT010000230.1 GCA_029781935.1 Actinomycetes bacterium
AACGGGCCCAGCACCAACCGGCACCACATCGCCCACATCCAGGTCGTGCAGCCCTCCGACATCCCGCGGTTCGCCGAGCTCGACGTGATCGCGAACTGCCAGACGTACTGGGCGAAGAACGACCCGCAGATGGAGGAGCTGACCGTGCCGTTCCTCGGCGAGGAGCGGATGCTGCTGCAGTACCCGTTCGAGGGCATCCGCGCGGCCGGCGCCCGCCTTGCCATGGGTTCGGACTGGTCGGTCACCACCGCGAACCCGCTCACGCAGCTCGAGGTCGCGATCACCCGCTCCGACCCTGCGCAGCGCGACCTCCCGGCGTTCCTGCCGGCCGAGCGGCTCTCGGTCGACGACGCGTTCGACGCGTTCACCGCGGGCTCGGCGTACCTCAACCACGACGCCGACGCCGGCACGCTCGAGGTGGGGAAGCGTGCCGACCTCGCTGTGCTCGACCACGACGTGCTGGCGGAGGGGTTCGCGGCCAACGGCCAGAACCCGATCGACGACGCCTCGGTGGTCCTGACCGTGGCGAACGGCCGCGTGGTCCACGAGGCCTGACGGCACGCGGGAGGAGCAGGCCGTCCATTCGGTCCCGGTGCCGCCAACGCACCACCCCCACCCCGGTGGGCGGCTGGACCTCAGCGCCTTGGTCAGGGATCGGTAAAGCGCCTCTCGTTCGGCGGCGCTCGGACGCGTCCTGGAGGAGCCTGCCGGACATGCCGGTGGTCAGGTCCCCCTGACCGCGACGGCGGTCCTGGCGCGGGTACGTCGTTTCGCCGGTGATTCCTCCTGTGGGAGCGACATGAAGCGGATCATCCTCGTCATCGCGTCGCTGAGCGCGCTCGTGGTCGGCCTGGCCGCGCCCGCGTCAGCGGTGGCCGCGCCACCCCGCTACACCTGCACGGGTGGCGACTTCGCCGCTGGGGACCTGGTGCCCGTCCCCTCCGGCAGCTACTCCAGCCTCACGATCACCGGTGCGTGCATCGTCCTGCCGGGCACGGAGCTCGACGTCGTCGGGAACCTCGACGTCGCGCCGGGTGCCGTGTTCGACGCGCAGACGTTCCCGTCCACGATCAACGTCGGCAGGAACGTGACCGCAGGCACCGGATCCTTGCTCGGCCTCGGCTGCCAGCCCGACCGGCCGGGCCATACCGGTCACGAATGCGGCGCGCAGCTCCCCGGCAGCGACGACCTGGCAGAAGGCCAGGACGTGGACGTCGACCAGGACGGGATGTGCATCCCTGAAGAGACCAACCCCTACGCTTGCGCATCGTCCACCATCTCGGTGAACGGCAACGTCACCACTACCGGCGCGAACACCGTGCTGCTCAACGGCACCACGGTGAAGGGCAACGTGACCCTGTCCGGCGGCGGCGGAGACATCCCGTGGTCGATCAAGAACAACACGATCGGCAGGAACCTCACGGCGACCGCGATCACCGCTGACTGGTTCGGCGCCTTGTTCAACCACGTCGGCGGCAACATGACCCTGATCGACATCACCGCCACAGACCCTGAGGAGGTCGCCGCCGGAGGCACCCCGCCGGTCTACATCGTGCGCAACACGATCGCTCGCAACCTGACCTGCTCGGGCCTCGGACCGGCGCTGTCCTTCGGCTTCTACCCCGGCCAGGCCAACATCGTGGGCCACCGAGCGAACGGCCAGTGCGCCAACCCCGTGTCCACCTGACGCACAGCGTGTCCGCCTGCCGCCCGCTCGATGCGAGTGGCAGGCGGACGCGGACGCGGTGCTCGTGCGCGTCGGGGCGGGCGACCGGACGCCGTGGGCGTCGGTGCCGAGGCGGGTGACGCTCAGCGCGACGGCGAACGGTCGCGTCGTGTTAGAGGCCTGAGGCGGCGCGTCGCCCGACGGCCCGTGCGCCGTCCGCCGAGGCGGCTCGTCGCCCGATCTGCCGGCCTCCGCCGCAGCTCGCGGCACAGACCTCACGACGTCGGTGGAGTCCGGCGCAGGTTCTGTGGACGACGCGCCGCGGTGCGCCTGTTGTGGATGACGGTGCTGTGATCCCTTGCGGTGCAAGCCATCTCGGTGACGGATCACTGTCGGAGGTGGTGCCTAGAGTCGTCGCATGACGTCGACCACCACCACGGGCGAGGCACCCACCACGGTGCCCGCGCTCGTGCGCGCGGTCGACGACCTGGCGGCCGCGGCTCGCCGGGTGAGCGGTGCGTTCGCCGCCGACCCCACCCTGCTGGCCGAGCTGCCCGACGAGCTGCTCGCGCGCCTGAGCCGCGACCTCCACCTGGCCGCGGACGCCAGCACCGCGTCGGCCACCGTCGTCACGGGCCGGCTCGAGCGCGACGTCGGCTCGGTGCGCGGGAAGCTCGTGGCGGACCGCTACCCGACCACCGCCCGCTTCCTCGAGCGCGAGGTCGGGATGTCGAGCGCCCAGGCGCGGGCTGCCGTCGCGCGCGGCCGCGACCTCGACACGCACTCCACCCGGGTGGCCGACTCCTGGCTCGCCGGCGAGATCCGCGGAGCCGTCGTACGCGACCTCACCGTCGGTGTCACCGACGTCCTGCGCCGCTCCACGCGCACCGACACTCCGATCGCGCGCGACGAGGCGCTCGACCGGCTGCTGCCCCTGGCCCGCACACGCGACGCGGACCGCGTGCACCGGATGGTCGGCGAGCTCCGGCTGCGCATCGATCCCGACGGCACCACCGAGGAGGCGCTGTTCGCGTTCGAGAACCAGACGCTGTCGATCGTCGACGCCGGGACGATGTTCCGGATCAGCGGCTGGCTGTGCCCCGAGGCGGCGGTCGCGGCGCGCACCGTCCTGGAGGCAGGGGCCCGCCAGATCACCGAGCAGCAGCTCGGCGGCGTCGAGCACGACCACGAGTGCGAGTCGCAGCAGGTACCCGACGCCGGCTGCTCGTGCGGCGCCGTCGACCGCGCACGTCGGGCCTCGGGGCTCCGGCGCGACCGGGCGATGGCCCTCGCGTTCGGCGAGCTCGTGCGCGACCACCTCGACGACGCCGAGCTCGGGTCGCACCACCGGGTCGCGCCGCACATCACCGTGGTGGTCGACGCGACCGATGTGGTCGGCCCCCTCGTCGGACGGGTGACCGTGCCGGGCAGCGACGACGACGTGCTCGTGGGCGAGGGACCGCTGAACCGCCTGCTCTGCGACGCCGACGTCTCCCGCGTGGTCACCACCGCTGCCGCCGTGCCCGGCGACGCCGGCGGCAGCACGACCGTGGGTGCCGCCACCGTCCTGCTGGACGCAGTCATGGCCTCGCTGGAGGCGCTTGCCCGCTCGGTGCTGTACGTCGGACGCCAGCAGCGCACCGTCTCCGCAGGGATGCGCCGAGCACTCCTCGTCCGCGACGACCACTGCGTCTTCCCCGGCTGCCGCGCCCGGGCCGCCCGCTGCCATGCCCACCACGTGCTCCCGTGGCAGCACGGCGGCGCGACCGATCTCCCGAATCTGGCCCTGCTGTGCGTGACCCACCACGTCGCCGTCCACGAGGGCGGCTGGTCGATGCGGCTGCGCCCGGGCCTCACCGGCCGCGAGCAGGACTGCTGGGAGTTCTCCCTGCCCGTCGGTCCCGCCCGACGACCAGCCCGGCCCTGACCAGCAGGGCGCCCCACCCGTCACGGCCCGCGCGCCGCAGATGCACCGCCACCCCGGGCAACGTCTGCCAGCAAGGCTGCGGTCGCTGCTCTCGAACCTGTGCGGTCGCGGTGGCAGCGTGCGATGAGCGTCGTGGTCGGGTCCGACACGTCGGCAGCCATGGGGTCCACGTCACGCGGTCGCGGTGTCCTGCCATCTGCTTCAGCGCACGAACGTCAGATTCGATCCGACGACTCGCGCCTGGATCCTTCGCGCCTTCCTGGCCGGTGGTCGCCTACGGCGTGGACAGGGGCTCCGGACGACCCTCAAGCAGATGTTGCGGTGTAGACCAGCAGCCCGATCCCGAGCACGAGGAGTGCAGCGCCGATGGTGACTCCCGTTCGCCGGGAGATACCGAGGTTGGGTCCTCTGGTGAGAGAGACGATGAGGGCGATGATGCCTGTGACCGTGAGAACGATGCCCGGAACTCTCGGCCCCATGTCGTGGTCCTTCCCGTGTCACGCTGACTCGGCGCAGTGGCCGACGACGTCAGCGTAGAGCGCCGCCGCACCGTGTGCCCCGCCGTGCATGGTCGCCGTGAGCGCCCGCTCCCCAGGGCCATGGGTGATCTTCCGACAAGCACGGCCAGCGTGATGCGCCGTTCGCGCTCACGCGCGGCTCCGGCCAGAAGGTGGACGTGGGCTCGGCCTTGTCGCATCACGGGCGGGGCAGGACACGGTGCTCGTGCCCGTCGGGGTCGGCGATGAGGACGCCGTGGGCGTCGGTGCCGAGGCGCGTGGCGCCGAGAGCGACGAGGCGGGCGACCTCGCTCTCGGCGTCCCCGTCCTCGGACGGCTCGAGGTCGAAGCGCCATCGGGTCCTGCCATGCCGGGGCAGATACGGCGGGCCGCCCCAGGTGATCTTCGGTCCGCCGTACGGCGACTGGACGGCCGTCTCCTCGCCCTCGTCCCACACCAGCGGCCAGTCCAGCGCCGCGCTCCAGAACTCGCCGACGGCGTGCGAGCCGTCGCACGACACCGCGCCGACGAGACCGCACCCGGCGAGGAAGCGGTTGCCCGGCTCGATGACGCACAGCTCGTTGCCCTCGGGATCGGCGAGGACCACGTGCTCGGCGTCGTCGCCCTGGCCGATGTCGAGGTGCGTGGCACCGAGCGCGAGCGCGCGCTCCACGCGGGCGCGCTGGTCCGCGGACGACTCGCTGGTGAGGTCGAAGTGACGCGCGTTCTGGCCGGCCTTCGCCACCTCGGTGCGCGGGAAGCGCAGCCGGAACCCGACGATGCGGTCGAGCAGGACGGCCGGACCGTCGACCGGGTCGTCGACCACCTCGCCGTCGAGCAGGCCGGCCCAGAACGCGGCCTCGCGAGCGGGGTCACGGGCGTCGATGCAGAGCGCCACCAGCCGCAGTCCCATGCCGCACCTCCGATCGCCGACGACGGTAGGCCTCGGCCTCGACGTCGTCGACCGCGTTGCGAGCCATCACCGGCTGTCGGCGTACGCCGCTAGCGTGGACGCACACAGCAGCACGCCCTCACCCCTCTGCTTCGGCCCCCATGACCCACGACCCGGAGGACGCACCGGATGAGCCCGCAGGAGTTCGTCGAGGCCGACCTCGCTGGGGCGCGCTTCGTGCGCTCGGACCTCAGCGGCGTCGTCATGCGCGGCGTGCTCATCGACGGCGGCGAGATCGAGGCGCCGTGGCTCCTCGACGGCGATGCCCGCCTGCTGGTGAACGGGGTCGACGTCGCACCGCTCGTCGACGCCGAGCTCGATCGTCGGTTCCCCGGGCGCGGTCAGCGGCGGGCGGCCGATCCCGACGGGCTGCGTGCGGCGTGGGACGCGCTCCAGGCCGCCTGGGACGCAGCGCTCGCCCGCGCCGCGCGCCTGCCGGAGGGCACGGTCGACGAGTCGGTCGACGGCGAGTGGTCGTTCGCCCAGACCGTGCGTCACCTCGTGTTCGTCATCGATGCCTGGCTGGGCCGCGCGGTGCTCGGGATCGAGCAGCCGTTCCACCCGCTCGGGCAGACCATCCCCGAGTCGGCCGAGGACGGCGTCGACCTCTCGCTGTTCGTCACCGGCACCCCGCCGTACGCCGACGTGCTGGCCGCGTTCGCCGACCGTGCGGCGATGGTGAGCCGGTTCCTCGCCGGCGTCACCGCGGAGCGGCTCGACGAGGAGCGCCCCAACCCGTGGGCGCCCGACTACCCCGAGACGGTGCGCGCCTGCCTGCACACCATCCTCGAGGAGGGCTGGGAGCACCTGCGCTACGCCGTGCGCGACCTCGACACGATCGCTGCCCGCAGCGCCTGATCGATCCGGCGGCCGCCCCGCGTCCCACGGCGTCGCACCGCCCTGCGCGCCGACTTCCCTGAGCGCGGAACGGGTCGTTGCCGCACCCCGAGGAGCAGGGAGGATGATCGCCGAGGCCCGACCCCGACCCTGTGGATGGTGCGCGCATGTCCGCTCCCGGAGCGACCACGGTCGCCGACGTCCTGCTCGACCAGCTCGCCGACCACGGCGTCACGGTCTGCTTCGGGATCCCCGGCGTCCACAACCTGCCGCTGTGGGTGGGAGCGGGCCAGGGCCGTCGCCCCCGCGTCGTCGGGGTGCGCCACGAGCAGGCCGCCGGGTACGCCGCCGACGCCCTGGCCCGCGCGACCGGCGAGCTCGGTGTCGTCCTCACGACGACGGGCCCCGGTTTCGTCAACGCGCTCGCGGCCTTCGGCGAGGCGTGGACGTCGTTCTCGCCCGTCGTGCTGATCTCCAGCGAGGCGCCGGTCGGGCCTCGACGGCGCCGCGGCTACGACGACGGCCTGCTGCACGGCATGCGCAGCCAGGCCGAGATGGTGCGCGCGGGCTTCGGCGCGGAGGCGGTGTCGACCACCACCGCGGCGGAGGCGGTCGCTGCGCTCCCCGGCCTCTGCGCGCATGCGCTGCGCACCGGCCGCCCGGTCTACCTCGGCGTCCCGGCCGACGTCCTGCACGAGCCGTGGGACGGACCGGTGCCCGG
>JAKOVT010000503.1 GCA_029781935.1 Actinomycetes bacterium
GGCTTCGTCCGCGTGGTCGACGAGCGGACGATCGCGTTCCCCGTCTACAACGGCAACGGGATGTTCCTCTCGGCAGGGAACGTGCTCGTGCACCCCGATGTGGGGATCCTCTTCGTCGACCTCGAGCACGGCAGCCGGATGCGGCTGGAGGGGACCGCCAGCGTCGATTTCGACGACCCGCTTCTCGCGGCGTACCACGAGGCCCAGTTCGTCGTGCGGGTCCGGGTCCGCGTGGTCTTCCCGAACTGCCCGCGCTACATCCACCGCTATCAGCGGGTGGAGGAGTCGGAGTTCGTCCCGCGCCAGGGGCGACGTACGCCGGTGCCCGACTGGAAGCGCTCGGACTGGGCCTACGACTACCTTCCCGAGGACGACCCCGCTCGTTCCTGACCCGCGAGGCGTTCTCGGGATCGTCGACCAAGCCAGCAGGCGTTCCGCGCGGCAGAGGTTTCGGGCCCGGTCGATCGGGCAAGCAGGCGCACCAGACGGTCCGAGCAGGTCTCGAACCGCGTCGGGGTGCCACCACGTCCTGGGTGGGTGGGCGCGACGAGCGCTGCCCGCAGCCTCGTCGTCGGCGCGGTTGTCCTGGTCGACCTGCAGTCGGGTCCGACGCAGACAGGAGCGCAGTTGTGACGACGGTAGCCGTGGTGGCGCACGCCAAGAAGACGTTCGGCGGCGGGCTCGGCGAGCTCCGCGAGGTGCTCGAGGAGCGCGGGTTCGCGAACCCCCTCTGGTACGAGGTGGCCAAGAGCAAGCTGATCCCGGAAGGGACCAGACGCGCCCTCGACGACGGAGCCGACCTCGTGCTCGTGTGGGGCGGCGACGGATCGGTGCAGCGCGCCATCGACACCCTCGTCGGCTCGGACGCGGTGCTCGGCATCCTGCCGGCCGGTACGGCGAACCTCCTCGCGACGAACCTCGGGGTCCCCACCGACGTGGCAGGCGCGGTGGAGGTCGCGCTGGACGGCGACCGGCGCGACCTCGACACGGTGCGGATGAACGGCGAGCACTTCGCCGTGATGGCGGGAGCGGGTCTCGACGCGCTGATGCTGCGCGACGCCGACGCCGGGCTCAAGGACCGCATCGGGCGCGCGGCCTACATCTGGACCGGTGCCAAGAACCTGGACGCAGACCCGGTCAAGGCCGTCGTGAAGGTCGACAAGCTGCCCGTCTACAAGGGCAGGATCACCTGCCTGCTGCTCGGCAACGTCGACCAGGTGTTCGGCGGCGTCAGCGTGTTCGAGGGCAGCCGGCCCGACGACGGCATGGTCGAGGTCGGCATCGTGACGGCGCGCAGCCGCGCGCAGTGGGTGCGCACCATCGGCCGCGTCATCGCGGGTCGCGCGGAGAGCTCGCCGTTCGTGATGACCACGCGCGGCGCGCGCGTGCGCGTCACCTTCGACCGGCCCATCGCCTACGAGCTCGACGGCGGGCACCGGGGCGAGGTCGAGAAGCTGAAGATCGATGTCGTCCCGGGATCCATCACCGTCGCCGTCCCCTCGGCCGCGACGGCGGGGGAGCCGAAGCTGCACGAGCCGTCCGCGGAGGAGGGCTCGTCGTCATGAGCATCGACGTCACCCATCGCGCCGGCACCGGATCCGACGTGGCCGACAGCACGCCGCTCGGCTGGGCGGCTCGGCTCGGGCTCACCGCGCGCGCCGTGGTGTACCTCGTCATGGGCTGGCTCGCGATCCTGCTGGCCCGCGGCGAGTCCGCGCACGTCGACCAACGCGGTGTTCTGGTCACCGTCCTGTCGCAGCCGTTCGGGACCCTGCTCGTGGTCGTCCTGCTCGTCGGCTTCCTCGCGTATGCGCTGTGGCGGTTCTCGGAGGCGGTGTTCGGGCCCGTGGGCGAACCGCCCGGCGCGGGTCCGCGACTGAAGTCCGCCGGGCGCGGGCTGGCCTACCTCGCGCTCGCGTGGACGTCGTTCGAGATCCTGCGCGGAGCGCGCGCGACGCAGGCCGGTCAGCAGGCGCACCTCGCCGCCACCTTCCTCGACAACCCCGCCGGCCGCGCGCTCGTCGGGCTGGGGGGTCTGGGCGTGGTCGCCGCGGGCCTGGTGATGGTGCACGAGGGCTGGTCGAAGAAGTTCATGCGCTACTTCGGAACGCTGCCCGCGCACCTGCGCTCGACGGTGGTCTGGCTGGGGCGCGTCGGCACGGTGAGCCGCGGCCTCGTGTTCGCGGTCGCCGGCGTCCTTGTCGTGACGGCGGCCTGGTCCGCCCGAGCCGCGGACGCCGGTGGCATCGACGTCGCCGTGCGGACGCTGCTCGGCTGGCCCTACGGTCCGCAGCTCGTGCTGCTGCTCGGAGTCGGCCTGATCGTGTTCGGCGTCTACGGACTGGCCGAGGCGATCTGGCGACGCGTCCCGGGCGACGGAGGTGCGCGATGACCACGGCGGTGGGCGGTGACGTCGTCGAGGCGGTCCACCAGCCGCGTCACGGCGTCCCGTGGGCCCGCGTCGGCGTCCTCGTCGGTTCCGGACTCGTCCTCGCGCTCGTGCTCACCGGCATCGGCCGGCTCATCACCGCGATGCCCCAGGACAACGCCTTCCTCGTCTGGGAGGAGGGCGTCAACCGGTGGTTCGTCTCGATCCGTACGCCCACCCTCGACACGGCGACGCACGTGGGCAGCTACCTGGCGGAGACGGTCACGTGCATCGCCCTGCTGCTCATCGCGATGGCGGTGTGCCGGTGGCGGACCGGCCGCTGGTTCGAGGCGTGGGTCGTCTGCGCCGCGATCGTCGGCGAGCTGTGGGTGTTCCTCATCGTCACGTTCCTCGTGGACCGAGCCCGTCCCGACGTCCCGCACCTCGACGCCGCGCCACCGACGTCGAGCTTCCCCTCGGGCCACACCGGCGCGGCGGTCGCGCTCTACGGGTGCATCGCCGTCCTGCTCTGGACGACGTCGAGCCGCGGCCCGTGGGTGCGCGCGGTGATCGCGGTGTGCTGCGTCGTACCCGTCGTCGTCGCGGTCTCGCGGGTCTACCGCGGCATGCACCACGTGAGCGACGTCGTCTTCGGTGCGATCGGGGGAGGTGTCTGGCTGCTCATCGTGGTGACCGTGCTGCTGGCCGTCCGTCCGCCCGTGCGCACGGGGACCGTCGAGGCGCCGGACCGCGCGGAGCGGGCCGCCACCTGATGCTGCGACGTCGGACGCGCGGGAGCGTCGAGCCCGAGCAGCCGGTGCCCGAGGTCCTCGATCCGGTCCACCCCGTCCCGGAGATCGATCCGCACGTCCTCCCGGCGGACCGGCTGCCTGCCTGGGTCGCACCCGTGGCGGTCGGCTGCGGGGTCGCGGTGGCGGTGCTCACCGTCGCGGTCGCGCGGGAGCAACCGCTCGTGATCGACGTCGACGTCGCGCTGCACGCGTTCGCAGTGGCGCAGCGCACGCCGATCGACTCAGCGCTCGCGCTCACCGTGACGTGGGCCGGTGCGACGTACGTCGCCCTGCCAGTGCTCGCTGTGGTCGGCGCCGTCGCCCCACCGGGGCGGACGCGCGTGCGCGACCGGCTGGGCGCGGGCCTGCTGCTGGCCGCGGTCGCCTCTCTCGGCATCTACACCGGTCTGCTCCTCAACCACGTCGTGGGCCGCGCCCGACCGCCGTTCGAGGACTGGTGGGGCGCGGCGGGCGGCCCCGCGTTCCCGTCCGGGCACACGACGGTCGCGACGGTGGTGGGCGTCCTCGGCGCGTGGATGCTGCTGCAGCGCCCCTGGCCCCGCGGACTCGTCGTGGCCGGCGGTGCCGCCGTCGCGCTCGCGGTGGGCTGGTCGCGTGTCTGGCTGGGCGTGCACTGGCCCAGCGACGTCGTCGGGGGGTGGCTGTTCGGTGCGGCCTGGGCGCTCGGCGGCGTCCTGGTCCTCGAGCGCTGGCGGCGGTCGCGCACGGGGAGGTGACCGCAAGCGCTGCATCCGTGGGAGCGGTACGACAGGCTGGACCCGTCGAAGAGCTCTCGTGACGGAGGACATCGTGTCGCAGCAGTGGGGACCCCTGGCAGCGCTGGCCGGCGAGTGGGCGGGCGAGGTGGGTGTCGACGTCGCGTTCTCGCACTCCCGCGGCGCGACGCACAGCACGCCCTACCGCGAGGTGTGCTCGATGAAGCCGTTCGGCCCGGTCGACAACGGCCGCCAGTCGCTCTACGGCCTCGACTACCGCTCGGCGATGTGGCGCGACGACGAGGAGAACCCGTTCCACACCGAGGTCGGCTACTGGCTGTGGGACGGCGAGACCGGCGAGATCGTCAAGGGCTTCGTCGTGCCACGGGGCATCACCACGCTCGCGGGCGGCACGGCCTCCGCCGACGCCACCGGCTGGACCATGCACGCCGAGCTCGGCCATGCGACGTACTCGATCGGCGAGAACCGCTACCTGTCGGCCCACGCGAGCAGCCTGAGCTACGACGTCACGATCACGCTCGCCGACGGCGGTTGGTCCTACGACCAGACCACGATGCTGCGCATGGACCAGTTCGCGGAGCCGTTCGCCCACACCGACAAGCACACGCTGCACCGCACGGCGGACGCCGTCTTCCCTGTCTAGAGGGGCAGCTGAGGCTGCCTGTCCCGTCGGCGCGCGTTCACCCGATCGGAGTAGTTGACTGGTGCCGGCTCCGCTGGAGCCGACACAGGAGCGCGTACGCCCCACGGAGCCTGGCTGCCGGCTTATGGAGGCGTCATGTCCAGCTCTGCACGCCCTGCTCTCCTCGCCCTCGTGATCGCGTCGGTCGTGGCCGTCGTGCCTGCCGGCAGCGCCGTCGCGGCGCCTGCGGGGATGCGGATCGTCGACCTCGGCACGCTCGGCGGGGCGGCGTCGGCCGCGGTGGCCGTGTCCAGCACCGGGTACGCCGTCGGCTGGGCCGAGACCGCGGGTGGACGGGCGCACGCCGTGCGCTGGGACGCGTCGGGTGCGATCCGCGACCTCGGCACCCTCGGCGGTGCGACTTCGACGGCGACCGCCGTCAACGCCGCGGGCGAGGTCGTGGGGACGGCGCAGCGCGCCGACGGTGCCCAGCACGCCTTCCGCTGGACCGCCGCGTCGGGCATGAAGGACCTCGGCACCCTCGGCGGCGCGTCATCCTCCGCGGCCGACATCAACAGTGCCGGTTCCGTGGTGGGCACGGCCGACCTCGCGAACGGCGACGAGCACGCGTTCGTGTGGACGCCCGGGGCCGGTCTGACCGACCTCGGCACGTTCGGCGGCACCCGCTCGGCGGCGTCGGACATCAACGACGCCGGCATGGTGGCCGGCCGAGCCGCCATCGGCATCTACATGCACCCGTTCCGCTGGACGCCGACCACGGGCATGACCGACCTGGTCGGCTCGCTCGGCGAACCGGCCGCCTTCTACTGGGCGGCGGTGGACATGAACGAGGCCGGGCAGGTCGCGGGCGTGCTCGACGGCTACGACCCGTCCGGCGGTGAGGGCGAGTACGTGTTCGGCTGGGACCCCGTGCAGGGGCTGCTGCCGCTGTCGTTCGCCATCCGCTCGGGCGGCTACGACGGCAACACGGCAGCCATCGACGACACCGGTCGGATCGTGGGTACGGCGTACCACGCCGGCGACGGCTACGACGGCTGCTGGCCCGAGCGCGCGTTCAGCTGGACATCCTCGACCGGCACGGTCGACCTCGGCTCGCTGGACGGGTGCCGCTCCTGGGCGACCGGCTCCGCGCTCGGCACCGTGGTGGGAGCCTCGGGCAACCCGTCGGCCCCGCGCGCGTTCGTGTGGCGCGCGTCGACCGGCATGCTCGACCTCGGGACGCTCGGCGGAACGCAGTCCCAGGCCAGCGCGGTCAACGCCGCCGGCCGCATCGTCGGCAGCGCCACCACCTCCGCGGGAGCCCGGCACGCCGTCATGTGGCTGCCCGGCCCCGCGACCGTCGTCCAGCGGGTGACGCCGTCGGCCGACACGTACGTGAACCGGTCGGCGCCTCGGACGGTCTTCGGGCGCAGCAGCTCGCTCGGTGCCGGTGGCGCGGGCGCCTCGATCGCGTACTTGAGGTTCGTGGTGCCGCAGGCACCCGCGGGCCGGGTGCTCGTCGGAGTCGCCCTGCAGCTGCGCACGACGTCGCTGGCGTCGGCGGGCACGACCGGAGCCGTCACGGTGCGCTCCGCGGGTCGTGCCTGGTCGGAGTCGTCGACGACGTGGCTGACGAGGCCATCGGTCGGCTCGACGACGCTGGGCAGCGCCGGTCCCGTGTCGCGCAGCAGCGCGTTGACGGTCCGGCTCGATCCGCGTCGCTTCGTCGCGGGCTGCACGGTGGACCTGGCCCTGCTCGCGGGGTCGGACAGCGTCTGGTTCTGGTCGCGCCAGTACGAGCGCACGTCCTACCGGCCGGTGCTGGTGCTCACCTACCGCTGAGCCGGGTCACACGCTGCGGCGGAACTGGCCGCCGACGTCGAACAGGGCCCGGGTGATCTGGCCGAGCGAGCAGACGCGCACGGCCGACATCAGCGCCTCGAACAGGTTGCCGCCGCTGGTGGCCACCTGCTGCAGCTCGGCCAGGGCGGCGGGCGCCTCGTCGCGGTGCCGCTCGTGGAACGCGGCGAGGCGCTCGAGCTGCGAGCGCTTCTCGTCCTCGGTCGCCCGGGCGAGCTCGAGCCCGAGGTGCTCCTCGTCATCGGGCGAGTCCGACAGGAAGGTGTTGACGCCGACGATCGGCAGCGAGCCGTCGTGCTTGCGGTGCTCGTACAGCATCGACTCGTCCTGGATGCGACCGCGCTGGTAGCCCGTCTCCATCGCGCCGAGGACGCCGCCGCGGTCGGCGAGGCGCTCGAACTCGGCCAGCACCGCTTCCTCCACGAGGGCGGTGAGCTCGTCGACGATGTAGGAGCCCTGCAACGGGTTCTCGTTCATCGACAGGCCCCACTCGCTGTTGATGATCATCTGGATCGCGAGCGCGCGGCGCACCGAGTGCGCGGTGGGGGTGGTGACGGCCTCGTCGTAGGCGTTGGTGTGCAAGGAGTTCGCGTTGTCGTAGAGCGCGCAGAGCGCCTGCAGCGTCGTACGGATGTCGTTGAAGCTCATCTCCTGCGCGTGCAGCGACCGGCCGCTGGTCTGCACGTGGTACTTGAGCTTCTGCGCCCGCTCGTCGGCGCCGTACCGCTCCCGCATGGCGACGGCCCAGATCCGGCGGGCCACCCGGCCGATCACCGTGTACTCGGCGTCCATGCCGTTGCTGAAGAAGAACGAGAGGTTCGGGGCGAACTCGTTCACGTCCATGCCGCGAGCGAGGTAGGCCTCGACGTAGGTGAAGCCGTTGGCGAGGGTCAACGCGAGCTGGCTCAGGGGGTTCGCCCCCGCCTCCGCGATGTGGTAGCCGCTGATGCTCACCGAGTAGAAGTTGCGGACGTCGTGGTCGATGAACCACTGCTGCACGTCGCCCATGGCGCGCAGCGAGAACTCGGTCGAGAAGATGCAGGTGTTCTGCCCCTGGTCCTCCTTGAGGATGTCTGCCTGCACCGTGCCGCGCACCGTCGACACCGTCCGCGCGCTGATCGCGTCGAGCTCTGCCGCGTCGGGCTCGCGGCCCTCCTCCTCGCGGAACCGGTCGACCTGCTGGTCGATCGCGGCGTTGAAGAACATCGCCAGGATCGTGGGAGCCGGTCCGTTGATGGTCATCGAGACCGACGTCGTGGGGGAGCAGAGGTCGAACCCGGCGTACAGGTCCTTCATGTCATCGAGGGTCGCGACCGAGACGCCGGAGGTGCCGACCTTGCCGTAGACGTCCGGGGCCGGGGCGGGGTCGCGGCCGTAGAGCGTGACGGAGTCGAAGGCGGTCGACAGCCGGGTCGCGGGCTGGCCCTCCGACAGCAGGTGGAACCGTCGGTTCGTGCGCGCGGGGTCGCCCTCGCCCGCGAACATCCGTGCGGGGGCCTCGCCCTCGCGCTTGAACGGGAACACACCCGCGGTGAACGGGAAGTAGCCGGGCAGGTTCTCGCGGCGGAGGAACCGGACGAGCTCGCCGTGGTCCTCGTCTCGGGGCAGCGCCACGCGCGGCACGTGCGTGCCCGACAGGGTCTCCCGTGTGAGCTGGGTGCGGTGCTCCTGACCGCGCACGACGTAGACGCGCTCGTCGCCCTGGTAGGTGCTCCGCACGCCGGGCCACTCCGCGACGAGCCGGCGCGTCGACTCGTCGAGCGCGCCGTCGAGCTCGGCGACGAGACGCTCCACCTCGGCGAGCCCGTCGGTGCGGCCGGTCGCCGCCAGCAGGTCGACCGTGGCGCTCGCCTGCTGCCGGCGTCGCGCCGCCCGCGCCTGCTGCTCGGTGCGCGCGTGGTAGGCGCGCACGGTCTCGGCGATCTCGGCTAGATAGCGCTCGCGCCCGCGCGGGAGCACCGACGCGAGACCGGTGGAGACGCGGGTGCTCACCGGTGCGAGCGTGGGCTCGAAAGGAGCGAGACCTCGCTCGGACAGCAGCCCGCGCAGGTGCTGGTAGAGCGCCGTGACGCCGTCGTCGTCGAAGCGGGCCGCGCTGGTGCCGAAGACCGGCATGTCCTCCCACGCGGTGCCGAAGGCCTCGCGGTTGCGCACCAGCTGCCGGGCCACGTCGCGGCGCGCGTCCTCGGCACCCCGGCGCTCGTACTTGTTCACCGCGACGACGTCGGCGAAGTCGAGCATGTCGATCTTCTCGAGCTGCGAGGCCGCGCCGTACTCCGGCGTCATGACGTAGAGCGAGACGTCGGCGTGCGACGCGATCGCGGCATCGCCCTGCCCGATACCGGGCGTCTCCACGATCACCAGGTCGTAGCCGGCGGCGCGGCAGGCCGCCACGACGTCGTCGAGGGCTGACGGCACCACGACCCCGGACTCGCGCGTCGCGAGCGAGCGGAAGAACACGACGTCGGGATCGATCGAGTTCATCCGGATGCGATCGCCGAGGAGCGCGCCCCCGCCGCGACGGCGCGTCGGGTCGACCGCGACCACCGCGACCCGGAGCTTGTCCTGGCTGTCGCGCCGCAGTCGGCGGACCAGCTCGTCGGTGAGCGACGACTTGCCCGAGCCGCCCGTGCCGGTGATACCCAGCACCGGTGCTCGGTGCGCCTGGGCCGCGAGGGCGACCTGCGCAGCCAGCTCGGGGTCGCGCCCGGACTCGAGCACGGTGATCGCGCGGGCCAGGGAGGCAGGGTCCCCCGCGCGCAGCGCGTCGAGGTCGACCGTCGAGCCCGCCAGGTCGACGTCGCACTCCCGCACGAGCTCGTTGACCATGGCCGGAAGGCCGAGGCGCTGGCCGTCCTCGGGGGAGAAGATCCGTACGCCGATCCGCGCCAGCGCCTCGATCTCCTCCGGCACGATCACGCCGCCGCCGCCGCCGAACACCTTCACGTGCCCCGCACCCGCGGCCGCGAGCCGCTCCACGAGGTAGCCGAAGTACTCGACGTGCCCGCCCTGGTACGACGAGACGGCAACTCCCTGGACGTCCTCCTGCAGCGCCGCGGTGACGACGTCGTCCACGCTGCGGTCGTGCCCGAGGTGCACCACCTCGGCGCCCTGGCTCTGCAGCAGCCGCCGCATGATGTTGATCGCCGCGTCGTGGCCGTCGAACAGGCTGGCCGCCGTCACCAGGCGCACCGGGTGCGCAGGCACGTGCAGCGTCGGCTGGTCCACGAGGCCTCCTTGGGTGCCCCGGCGGGGCCGCTGCGGAAATAGTAGGACATCCATGTAAATGCCGACAGGGCTCGGGGCCGGCGCCGGTGCCGCTGTGCGGCGGCCCCGGGACAGGTCAGTGATCGGATCGTGACCTGACACCTGACGATCTGTCACAGCAGGAGTCGCAGCAAGATCACCGGAGGGGTTATGGTGGGTCCGCACTCGGGGGAGTGGCGGGCCCGCGAGGGCCCGCCACGCACCGATCTCTCAGCAGCAGTGCACCGGACCCATCGAGGCCGTGACCTGCGAGAACGTCGACGAGACGGCCGATGCGGCCGGTGCCGCGGCGATCGGCCCGGCGACGGTGACGAGCACCGCGACGAGGACGAGCAGCGGCGTGCGGAGCTGGGACATGAGGACTCCTCCTGGGGGCGAGCGCGCGGTCCGCGCTGTCACAGACACCCGTACTCCTAGTCACAGCGCCTGTCACGGGGTCGCCTCGCTGGTGGACGTCGCTCCTGTGCTCAGCGGTCGCCGCCGCGCCGCGTGGTTGACTCGCGGGGTGAGTGAGGAGCGGTCGTGAACGCGGCGCGCCGGTCGGAGCCGGACCCGGCCCGCTTCGGCGCCCGGCTGCGCCGGCTGCGCGAGGCCGCGGGGCTCTCGCAGACCGCCCTGGCGGGCGACGACCTGCACCCGAGCTACATCTCGCTGCTGGAGTCGGGGCGTCGTACCGCCACGCCGGCCGCGCTCGAGGTGATCGCCCGCCGGCTCGGCGTCGGCGTCGACGAGCTCACCGGCTCGACCGGCCGCGATCTCGAGGCGCCGGTGGCGCTCGCGGAGTCGGCGCTCGGCCTCGGGCGACCTGAGGAGGCGCTCGACCTCCTCGACCAGGTCGATCTCGACACCGCGGCGCTGGACCGCTCACCGCTGCTGCTGCGCGCCGCCCGGGCCCGGGCGACCGCGCTCGAGCGGCTCGGCCGGCTGCAGGACGCGATCGTGCTGCTCGAGCGGTGCAGCGACGCCTACGACGCCTCGCCCACGAGTCCCGAGCGGCTCGACGTCCTCGTCGCCCTGCTCCGCTGCTACCGCAACGCCGGCGACCTCGACCGGGCCATCGACGTGGGGGAGCGCGAACGCGCCCGGCTGCAGCAGCTGCTCAGCGGTCGGTTGCACACGCACGCCGCGCTCATCTCGACGCTGGCCAGCGCGTACTCCGAGCGCGGCGACTTCGTGCGGTCCGCCGTGCTCCTCGACGACCTCATCGAGGAGACGACGCTGCACGGGACGCTCGAGGAGCAGGCCAGCGCCTACTGGAACGCCGCGATCACGGCGACCGAGCGCGGCAACGCCTCGGAGGGGCTGCACCTCGCCGAGCAGGCGGCGACGCTGCTATCGGTCGGGAGCAACCTGCGGTCCCGAGCGCGGATGCGTGTCACCAAGGCGTGGGTGCTGCTGGCGCAGGATCCGCCGCGGGCGCAGGAGGCGCGTGCTCTGCTGCGCGAGGCGCTGCCCGAGCTGCGTCAGCACGACGGGGAGTTCGTCGTCGCGGAGGCGGAGACCGAGCTCGCGCGGTGCGAGGTCATCCTCGGCCGTCCGGAGGTGGCACGGCGTCACGCGCAGTCGGCGCTGCGCCGGCTCGGCAACGACCAGTGCATCGAGCGCGCGAGGGCGCTCGCGGCGCTCGGGTCGGCCCTGCTGCAGTCGGGCGACGCCGAGGGCGGAGCCACCGCGCTCGACGAGGCTGCAGCACTGCTCGAGGACGTGAAGGCGAGCCGCCAGGCGGCGGCGGTGTGGCGTCAGCTCGTCGAGGTGCACAAGGCGGCGGGCGACGCCGTCCGTGCGCTGGAGGCCGCCGAGAAGGCGATGTCGGTCGTCGGCCTCGTGGCCGAGCGGGTCACCCCGCAGCCGTCGGCGCGGAGCCGGGTACGCAGCTGACGGTCAGGCGTCGCGGCGCTTGTCGATCCAGCGCCAGGCGAGCGTGAAGATGCCGGCCGCGAGCGCCGCCTTGAGCAGGTCGCCGACGAGGAAGGGCGTCAGCCCGAGCGAGAACGCCTTCGCCCAGGTGACGCCGAGCGCCGCCTTGAGCCACGGGACGCCGATCGCGTAGATGACCGCGCTGCCGACCAGCATCGAGGCGAACGTGCGCCACGGGGTCCGGGTCCAGCCCCGCTCGGCGAGGGCGCCTACCACCGCCGCCGCCAGCACGAAGCCGACGATGTAGCCGAACGTCGCGGTCACGTAGCCGCTGGCTCCGCCGGCGAACCAGGGGACGCCGGCGAGACCGACGACGGCGTACAGGACGGTCGACGCGACTCCCCGCCACAGGCCCGCGGCGGCACCGACGAGGAGCACCGCGAAGGTCTGGCCCGTCACGGGGACGGGGGTGCCGGGGATCGGGATGCTCACCTGCGCCGCGAGCCCGATGAACGCTGCTCCGGCGAGCACGAGCACGACGTTGCTCACGAGCGAGCGCGCCAGCGGATCGAGGACGACGCGAGGTGCGGGGGCGGCGAGGGACACGATCGGCTCCAGGTGCTCGCGGACGAGGTCGGTCCGACGCTAGCGGAGGGCTGCAGGCGCGCGCTGGGCGCTCCGGCTGCCCGGAGCGAGTGCTCCATCAGGTCCGGGCTGCGTCGGCCGAGCCCGTCCGCGGTCGGCCGCGACTAGGCTCGCGGCGTGGTGACGGAGGCGGGAACGCGCGACCGGGTCGGGGCGCTCGTCGCAGCCGACCAGCCGGTGCTCGTCGAGATGCGTCGCCACCTCCACGCGCACCCCGAGCTGAGCGGGCAGGAGCACGCCACCACCGCGTTCATCGGCCAGCACCTGCACGACCTCGGGCTGGCCCCCAAGCGGCTCGACGTCGGCACCGGCCTCGTCTGCGACATCGCTCTCGGCGACGTCGGCTCCCGTTCCCCCGTCGTCGCGCTGCGCGCCGACATCGACGCCCTCGCCATGCCCGACGAGAAGGACGTCGGCTACCGGTCGACCGTCGACGGCGTCGCGCACGCCTGCGGCCACGACGCGCACACGGTCGCGGTCCTCGGCGCCGCTCGCGCGCTGGCGGCGCTGGCGCCGCGCTCGGACGTGGCAGGCACGGTGCGCCTGATCTTCGAGCCCGCCGAGGAGTCGGTTCCCGGCGGAGCCGTCGACGTGATCTCCGAGGGCTGGTTGGACGGCGTCGGCGCCGTGTTCGGCGTCCACTGCGAGCCCAAGCTCGACGCCGGCAGCGTCGGCGTGCACGCCGGTCCGATCACGTCCGCCGCCGATCTGGTGGAGCTCCGGCTGAGCGGCCCGGGCGGCCACACCGCGCGACCGGAGCGGACCGTCGACCTGGTCGGCGCCCTCGGACGGCTCATCACCGGGCTGCAGGCCGAGATCGATGAGCGCACGCCCTCGCCCGGCGACCTCAACGTCGTCCTCGGTGCGGTCCGCGCGGGCGACGCGGCGAACGTCATCCCCTCCCACGGTCTGCTGAGGGGCACGCTGCGCACCCGCGACCACGGCGTGTGGGACGAGGCGCCGCAGCTCGTGGAGCGCGCGGTCGGCCGCCTGCTCGAGGGCACGGGTGCGACGTGGACGTTGCAGCACCGCCGCGGCGTGCCGCCGGTGGTCAACGAACCGGCGATGACGGCGCTGCTCGCCTCGACCGCCGCCCGCATCCTCGGCGAGAGCGCCGTCGTGGGGACCGACCAGTCGCTCGGCGGCGACTCGTTCGCCTGGTTCCTCGAGCGCGTGCCCGGCTGCTACGTGCGCCTCGGCGTGCACGACCCGCGCTGGACGGGTCCGCGCCTCGACCTGCACGCGAGCACGTTCGACATCGACGAGCGGGCTCTGGGCCACGGCGCCCACCTGCTCGCCGTCGTCGCGCTCGACGCCCTGGCCGCGCTGCGCCACTGACCGTCGACGGGTGATCAGGCGGCGCGAGAACGTCCTCCGATCACGCATCGACGGCGGTGGCGGGGTGTCAGACTCGGCCCACCTCGGAGCGGTCGTGACCGCGTGGCGCACTCGGGAGCGGGCATGACGCAAGGATCGAAGGCGCGTACGTCGCTGAGCACCGGGCGCGTGGTGTTCCTCGTGATCGCCGCAGCGGCACCGATGGCGGCCATGGTGGGCAACGTCCCGCTCGCCGTCATCTTCGGCAACGGCGCGGGCGTCCCCGCGGCGTTCGTCATCGCCACCGTCGTGCTGCTGTGCTTCGCGGTCGGCTACGCGGCGATGAGCCGCCGGGTGGTGAACACCGGAGCCTTCTACACCTACATCGCCCGCTCGCTGGGCAAGCCCACCGGAGTCGCGGCGGCGTACGTCGCCGTCCTGTCCTACGGCGGCCTCACCTTCGGGCTGTCGGGCGCTTTCGGCTACTACACCGCGCTCGTGCTCGACGGGCTCGGGCTGAGCGTGCCGTGGTGGCCGCTCGCCCTCGGGGCCATCGCCGTCATCGCCGTGCTGGGCTACCGCTCGGTCGACCTGTCGGCCAAGGTGCTCGGCACGCTGATGGTCCTCGAGTTCCTCGTGCTCATCGTGTTCGACCTGATCGTCGTGGCGCAGCGTGGCGCCTCGGCGTTCCCGACGCAGTCCTTCGAGCCGTCCACCGTGGTGAGCGGCTCGCTGGGCATCGCGCTGATGTTCGCCATGTTCAGCTTCGTCGGGTTCGAGTCCGCGGCGTTGTACGGCGAGGAGACCCGCGACCCCGAGCGCAGCATCCCGCGCGCGACGTACATCGCGGTCGGCTCGATCGGCGTCTTCTACATCCTCACCAGCTGGATCATCGTGGGCGCCGCCGGCGCCGATGTCGTCCAGGACGAGGCCACGAAGGCCCAGGGCCAGTTCGTGTTCGACCTGATCCAGCAGTACGGCGGCGAGGTGCTGTACGACGTCTCGGCGGTCCTGCTGTGCACGAGCGTGCTCGCGGGCTACCTCGCGCTGCACAACGCGACGAGCAGGTACATGTTCGCGCTCGGTCGGGAGAAGGTGCTGCCGCAGCGCCTCGGCCGCTACCACCCCAACCACTTCAGCCCGCACGTCGCGAGCGTGGTCGTGTCGGTCGCGACGCTCGTGGTGATCGGGCTGTTCGCGGCGTCCGGTGCCGACCCGTTCACCACGCTCGTGCCCGCGCTCATCGGCGTCGGCACGCTCGGCATCATCGCGCTGCAGGCGATGGCGTCCCTCGCGGTCGTCGCGTTCTTCTGGATCCGCAACGACCGCGCCCTGTGGCAGTGCGTGATCGCACCGGTCATCGGCTTCCTGGGCCTCACCGCGGCGTTCGTGATGGCGCTCGTGAACTACCCCAAGCTCACCGGCTCGACCGACATCGCGGTGAACTCCGTGCCGTCCATCCTCGTCGTCGTGGCGCTCGCCGGTGCGGTCATGGCGCTGGTGCTCCGTCGTCGCAAGCCCACGACGTACGCCGCCCTCGCGCGGTCGCGCGTGCGGGGACGTGGCGCACGCACCGACGTGCCGGCCGTGCGGTACTCGCGGCGGTACTGCGTCGTCGGAGCCGGCCCCGCGGGGCTGATCATGGCGCGGGCGCTGATCGCCGAGGGCGTGCCCTTCGACTGGTTCGAGAAGAACGACGACGTCGGCGGCATCTGGGACATGGACGCACCCGGCACTCCGATGTACAGCAGCGCCCACTTCATCAGTTCGAAGACGCTGTCGGCGTTCGTCGGCTACCCGATGCCGGCCGACTACCCGGACTACCCGTCCTGGCGGCAGATCCGCGACTACATCCGCAGCTTCGCGCGCGAGTTCGGGCTGTACGACCACGTCACGCTCGGGGTCGCGGTCCTCAGCGCCGAGCCGCTGCCCCACGACCGCTGGCGGGTCGAGCTGTCGACGGGGGAGACGCGCGAGTACGACGGTCTCATCGCCGCTCCCGGCGTCACCTGGCACCCGAACCTGCCGGCCATCGCGGGCGCGGAGGAGTTCGGCGGCGAGCTGCGGCACTCGGTGACCTACCGCGACGGCCTCGAGTTCCGCGGCAAGCGGGTGCTGATCGTCGGTGCCGGCAACTCCGGCGTCGACATCGCCTGCGACGCCGCCCGCAACGCCGATGCCGCGTTCCTCTCGGTGCGTCGCGGATACCGCTTCCTGCCCAAGCACATCTTCGGTCTACCGACCGACGCGCTGCTCACGGGTGCGATCGACCCGCCTCGCGGCGTCAGCCTCGCGGGCGACCCGTCGCAGCTCGTCGACGCGCTGGTGGGCGACCTCACACGGCTCGGCCTGCCGGCGCCCGACCACGACCTGCTGCAGAGCCACCCGATCATGAACACACAGGTGCTCCACTACCTGCAGCACGGCGACCTGGTCGCGAAGCCCGACGTCGTGCGGCTGACGCCGACCGGTGCGGTGTTCGCGGACGGCAGCGAGGAGCGGCTCGACCTCGTCCTTCTCGCCACCGGGTACCAGTACCTCCTGCCCTTCCTCGACGACTCGCTGATCACGTGGAAGGCGGGCCACCCGCAGCTCTACCTCAACGTGTTCTCCCGCGAGCTCGACTCGCTGTACGTCCTCGGGTTCGTGGAGTTCGCGGGCGCGGCGTACACGCGGTTCGACGAGATGGCGCAGATGGTCGTGATCGACATCCGGGCCCGCGAGACCGGAGTCCACCGCGAGGAGCTGCAGGCCCTCAAGCGCACCGACACCCCCGACCTCACCGGCGGTATGACCTACGTCGACAGCGACCGCCATGCCAACTACGTCGAGGTCGAGACCTATGTCGGCTACCTCGCCGACCTGCGCGACCGGTTCGAGTGGGCCGACCTCGACTCCGCGACGTACGACGCCCTGCGCGCCGACCGCGGCGCCGACCGGACGGAGGTGGACGCATGACCCGCACGGCGCTGGTCACCGGCGGCGGCGGCGCGATGGCCGCGGAGGTCGCACTGCGGCTCGAGCGGCAGGGCTGCTCGCTGGTGCTCGTCGACGTGGACGAGGAGCGGATGGCCGCCGTGGCGGCGTCGTTGCGCGGCGGCGCGCAGACCAGGGTCGCCGACCTGTCCGATCCGGCCCAGATCCGCGAGACCGCGCGCTGGATCGAGGAGGAGCACGCGGACCTCGACGTCCTGGTGAACAACGCCGGCATCGTCCGACCCGGCGACGTCGCCGACCTCGATGCCGACGTCATCGACCGCCACATCAACGTGAACCTGCTGGCCCCCATGCAGATCACGGCGGCGGCGGCGCGAGGGATGAAGGCCCGCCGCCGCGGCGACATCGTCACGATCGTCTCGATGGGAGGGATCCTCGCGCTGCCGGGCAGCGCGTCGTACGCCGCGTCGAAGTTCGGCCTGCGCGGGTTCCAGACCTCGATCCGGTCCGAGCTCGCGCCGTACGGCGTTCGCGTGATGGGCGTGTTCCCGAGCGGCGTCGACACCCCGATGCTGCGCTACGAGGCCACGCATGGCGGCTCGGCGCTCAACTTCGTCGGCAAGGTGAAGACGGTGCAGGACGTCGGCGACGCGGTGGAGAAGGCGCTGCGCACCGGCAGGCTGGAGACGTACGTGCCCTACGGCGACAGCATCCCCACGCGCCTGGTCGGAAGCATCCCGTGGTCGATCGAGAAGGTCGTGCCGATGTTCGCGAAGTCGGGCGAGAAGGGCCGCGCCGCCTTCATCGCCGAGCGCGGTCTGTAGCCCGCTCTCCGCTGCAGCGTCCTGTGTCGCGGTGGCACGTGGCGATTCTGGCCGGGTGACATGGCGCGGCAACGGCGGGTGGGTGCGCTCGGGCACCGTTGCCTGGCGTTGCGCTGTGGAGTGCGTGTGGCGCTGGGGTGCGTGGTGAAGGGCGCATCGGCGGGAGCCTTTCGATTGTGCATGTCCCGCGTGTGGCGCTGGGGTGCGTGGTGAAGGGCGCATCGACGGGAGGCGTTCGGCCGTCTTCGCGCCGCAGCTGGCTCCGGGTCGGTGGTGAAGGGCGCATCGGCGAGAGCGGGTTCGGCTGTGCGTGTGCCGCATGTGGGGCTGGGTCGGTGGCGACCGCGCGTCGGGTCGACCTCGTTCGCCGGCTGGGCAGGTGAAGGTCTCCCGGCGACGCTGAGTCACGTTCTGATCGCTGAAAGTGCTTCTGCTGCAAGCGAAAACGTCCTATCCAGGTGTTGACTCGAATAGTACTGGTGTGCGACACTGGATCCATGCCCGGCACCCCCACCTCCCCTGCGCGGCCCGTCAGCGGTGCTGGCGACGGCTGGGAGTGGGACGTCGACCAGGAGTGGCTGGACGCCGAGTCGCTGCGCACCCTGGCCGCCGAGGAGTCCGCCATGGTCGGTGGTCCCGACGACGACGGCATCCCGGTGCCGGTGTTCTTCGACGACGACGCCTTCGCCGACGAGGAGCTGCTCGCGATGCGGGGCCCGGTGTCGGGCTGGGATGTGGTGCTGCTGTCCTCGATCGACCCCGGCACGCTCTCCGTCGAGGGCAGGCTCGCCTACGCGCGTCGCGTCGAGGCGGTCAAGGCCCTCGCAGCAGCGATGGACGCCCGGGCCACGGTCGCGCTGGCCGGGGTCGACAGGTCGGACTCGATGACCGACCGGCACGCCACGATGGAGGTCGCGCTGGTCCGCCGGGTCGGGGAGGGTGCGGCGGCGTCGGCGATCGCGACCGCCCGTGCCCTGCACGTCGAGTTCCCGAAGTTCCGGGCCGCGCTGGCGGCGGGCGAGGTGTCGGAGTGGCACTGCCGGGTGCTGGTGTCGGAGACGTCGCACGTCACCGACCCCGACACGATCGCGGCGCTGCAGGACCGGCTGCTGCCCAAGGCGCGGCGGAAGACGCCGACGGAGTTCCGCCGCGACGTCCGCACCGCGGTGGCGGACCTCGACGCGCAGCGGGAGGCCGACCGGGTGGCCCGCGCCCGCGCGAACCGGTACGTGTCGTGCCGGCAGCTGCCGGATGGGATGGGCTACCTGGGGATCGTGTCGGACTGGCCGACGATCTCGGCGATGCACCAGGTCGTCGACGCCCGCGGCCGCGCCCTGCAGACAGCCCGCGGCGGCGCGAAGGCGGTGCGCGACGGCGACGACGACGCCCTGGCCGACGCCTGCCGGGCCGACGCGTTCGCCGCGACCGTGCTCGGGACGGTCCAGGAGGACGGGTCGGTCGAGTTCGACCCCGCCGACATCCCCGTCTCCCTCACCCTGGTCATGGACCTCGACACCCTGCGCGGCGAGGCCGACCGGCACGCCCTCCTCGACGGCGAACCCATCCCCGCCCGGATCGCCCGCGAGTACGCCGGGGCCGCGACGACGTGGCGGCGGGCGGTCACCGACCCGGTCACCGGGCACCTGCTCGACTACGGCCGAGACCAGTACCTGCCCGACAAGCTCCGCGACTACATCCTCGCCCGCGACCACTGCCGCGGACCCGGCTGCACCACCCGGTCACCGAAACGGCTGCAGATGGACCACGCCATCCCGTTCCCCGAAGGGGAGACCAGCGCGGGCAACTGCGGCGGCTGCTGCAACCGCCACCACCCCCTCAAGACCGCCGGCTACCTCGACATCGAGAACTCCAAGGCCGACGGCTCCGCCACGTTCCTCACCCGATGGGGACAGCGGATCGCCATCCCGCCTCGACCGTTCCTGCACGACCCCGCCGACCACCCGCCGGGCTCAAGCGGATCGACGGGAACCGGCCCGGCAGCGGACCGGCCACCCGACCACGCCGCCAGCCCGCCACCGCCCCGGCGACCGCGCAGCAGCGGAGGCTTCGACGCGCGCGACTGCTACGGACCGACAGACCCGCCCTTCTGATCCAACGAGTGCCGCATCCGCGCGCCCGAAGACCGGCAACCGGCAGGGGCGCCACCAGGAACCACCCCGCAGCGCGATGCGTCTCATGGCCATGCGCAGAGCGTGGGGCGGATCGGGCCTCGTCCTCCTTGTCACCGTCGCGCTGGCAGCGTGCTCGTCGTCCGGGTCGCCCAGCGCGTCGAGCGCCGGCACGGACCAGACAGCGATGGCGGTATGCGAGAACGCGCTGCGAGCTCCTGTCGCGACAGCGATGG
>JAKOVT010000504.1 GCA_029781935.1 Actinomycetes bacterium
GCCGACGGCACGGTGGAGCACAGCGGTCGCGAGGTGCTGACCCGCCTCGTCACCCAGGTGAGCTCGCCGGTGCGCTGGGACCTCTGCATGGCGACCATGGCGGATCTCGGCGTCACCGGCCTGCTCGAGCTGCCGCCCGCCGGCACCCTGGTGGGCCTCGCGAAGCGGGCGCTGCCCGGCGTCGAGACGGTCTCGCTGCAGACCCCCGACGACCTGCCCGCGGCCCTCGACCTCATCGAGCGGCACGGCGCCGCGAGCCCCACGTCGCAGGCGCCGACGTGGCGTCTGCTCGTGTCGCCGGCGAAGGGCACGTTCAAGCGCGCCATCGCCAGCGAGGCCGGCGACGTGCTCGAACGCGACGTCGTCGTCGGCTCCGTCGTGAACCTCCGCGACGAGCAGCCGGTGGTGGCCGGGCACGCCGGCACCGTCGTCGAGTGGCTCGTCGAGGACGGCGACCCGGTGAGCCCCGGCCAGCCGCTCGTGCGCCTGCACCCCGAGGCGGTGGACGCATGACCGCGACCCTGCGCCTGCCCGAGCCGCGCCCGGGCAGCCGGATCATGTCCGTCGGCACCTACCGTCCGGCCCGCGTCGTCACCAACGCCGAGCTCGCGCCGCGGATCGACTCGTCCGACGAGTGGATCCGCGAGCGCACCGGGATCATCGAGCGTCGCTTCGCCGCCCCCGACGAGTCGGTGGCCGACATGGCCCTCGCCGCCGCGGGCAAGGCGCTCGCCAACGCCGGTGTCTCGCCCGAGCAGATCGGCATGGTGCTGCTGGCCAGCGTCACGCACCCCTACCAGACCCCGGCCGCCTCCACGGAGGTCGCCGACCGTCTCGGCGCGCACAACGCGGGCGCGATCGACGTCGGGGCTGCCTGCGCCGGCTTCTGCTACTCCCTCGCGCTCGCCGACACGATCGTGCGCACGGGTACGTCGGAGCACGTGCTCGTCATCGGCGTCGAGAAGCTCACCGACTTCGTGTCGCTCGACGACCGGGGCGCGTCGTTCATCTTTGCCGACGGCGCGGGTGCTGTCGTCGTCGGCCCGTCCGACCACCCGGGCATCGGTCCGGTCGTGTGGGGCGCCGACGGCGCGCAGAAGGACGCGATCACCATGACCCAGTCGTGGGTCGAGTACCGCGACGAGCCCGGCGACGTCTATCCCGTCCTCACCATGCAGGGGCAGGCGGTCTTCCGCTGGGCCGTGGGCGAGATCTCCAAGGTGTGCCAGCAGGCGCTCGAGGCCGCCGGGATCACCGCCGACGACCTCGTCGCGTTCGTGCCGCACCAGGCGAACATGCGCATCACCGACGCCATGGTGCGCGCGCTGAAGCTGCCCGAGCACGTCGTGGTCGCCCGCGACATCGCCACCACCGGCAACACCTCCGCCGCGTCGGTCCCGCTGGCGCTCGAGCGCGTGCTCGAGTCCGGCGACCTCCCGCGCGGCGGGCTCGCCCTGCTCGTCGGCTTCGGCGCCGGGCTGGCCTACGCCGCCCAGGTCGTCGAGCTGCCCTGATTCCCGCGCCGTACCGGCACCGGGTGAACGATCGCACGACCCCCGTCCGACAGACCAAGAACCAGTAGGAGAAGACGTGTCCCAGGAGATCCTCGAGGGCCTCGCCTCGATCGTGAACGAGGTCGCCGGTACCCCCGTCGCCGACATCACCCCCGACAAGGCGTTCATCGACGACCTCGACATCGACTCGCTGTCGATGGTCGAGGTCGTGATGGCGTGCGAGGACAAGTTCGGCGTGAGCATCCCCGACGGCGAGGTCAAGAACCTCAAGACCGTGGGCGACGCCGTGTCCTACATCGAGAAGAACAAGGCCTGACCTGCGTGCTCGGCGGCGCCCCCGACCGGGGCGCCGCCGCTCGCGGAGCATCACCCGCACCACCGGCACGTCCGCGACCCGGAAGCCCAGATCGAGGAGCACATCCATGACCCAGCCGCGCATCGTCGTCACCGGCCTCGGCGCCACCACGCCCGTCGGCGGCGACATCGCCAGCACGTGGGACGGCCTGCTCACCGGCCGGTCGGGCATCCGCGTCCTCGAGGGCGACCAGTACGCCGACCTGCCCGTGCGCATCGCCGGCCAGGCGGCCGTCGACCCCGGCGAGGTGCTCCCCCGCCCCGAGGCGCGCAAGCTCGACCGCAGCCAGCAGTTCGCGCTCGTCGCGGCGCGCGAGGCGTGGGCCGACGCCGGCAGCCCCGAGGTCGACCCGCTGCGCCTGGGCGTCGCGCTCGCCAGCGGCATCGGCGGCATCGTCTCCCTGCTCGAGCAGAACGAGGTGCTCAAGGAGCGGGGCTGGAGCCGGGTGTCCCCCATGTCCGTGCCGATGCTCATGCCCAACGGCGCCGCCGCGTGGGTGGGCCTCGACATCGGCGCGAAGGCCGGCGTGCACGCCCCGGTGAGCGCGTGCGCGTCGGGCGCCGAGGCGGTCTGGGTCGGGTACGAGATGATCCGCAGCGGCCGCGCCGACGTCGTCCTCGTCGGCGGCACCGAGGCCTGCACTCACCCCATCACGATCGCCGCGTTCGCCGCGATGCGGGCGCTGTCGACCCGCAACGACGAGCCCGAGCGCGCCAGCCGGCCCTACGACAAGGGCCGCGACGGCTTCGTCATGGGCGAGGGCGCCGGCTGCCTCGTGCTCGAGACGCTCGAGCACGCGCAGGCGCGCGGCGCCACCGTCTACGCCGAGGTCGCCGGCATCGGCATCACGTCCGACGGCCACCACATCGCCCAGCCCGACCCGACCGGCTCGGGCGCGGCGCGCGCGATGACCGCGGCGATCGAGAACGCCGGCGTCACGCCGTCCGACATCGTCCACGTCAACGCGCACGCGACCTCCACCCCGCAGGGCGACGTCGCCGAGGCCGGCGCGATCCGCTCCGTCCTCGGCGCGGCCGCCGACGGCGTCGCCGTCAGCGGGACCAAGTCGATGACCGGCCACCTGCTCGGCGGTGCCGGCGCCGTCGAGTCGGTCGCCGCCGTCCTCGCGCTTCACCACCGGCTCGCGCCGGTCACCGCGAACGTCGACGACCTCGACGACGACGTGCAGCTCGACGTCGTCACCCGCGAGCCGCGGCCGCTGCGCGACGGCGACATCGCGGTGCTCAACAACTCGTTCGGCTTCGGCGGCCACAACGTCGCCCTCGTGTTCCGGAGCGTCTGATGACCGCGGTGATGAAGGACAGCGATCTCGAGGTCGTCGACCTCGACCCCCGCCACCCGCTCGTGCGCATGCCCGCCTTCCTCGACGACGGCACGATGGAGCTCATCTCCGACGTCGACGACTGCGGCGTGATCGCCGCGACCGGCACGGCGCTCGGCACCCCCGTCGTGGTCTTCTGCACCGACCCGACCGTGCAGGGCGGCGCGATGGGCATCCAGGGCTGCAAGGTCATCGTCCGGGCCTACGAGCGCGCGGCCGCCGACGGCATCCCGATCGTCGGCCTCTGGCACTCCGGCGGCGCGCGCCTGCGCGAGGGGGTCGAGAGCCTGCAGGCCGTAGGCCTCGTGTTCGCCATCATGACCCGCGTCTCCGGCCGCATCCCGCAGATCTCGGTCGTGCTCGGGCCGGCCGCGGGCGGTGCGGCGTACGGCCCAGCGCTCACCGACGTCGTCGTGCTCGGCCCCGAGGGCCGCGTGTTCGTCACCGGACCCGACGTCGTGCGCTCGGTCACCGGCGAGGACGTCGACATGCTGCGCCTCGGCGGTCCGGAGCCGCACGGTCGCCGCAGCGGCGTCGTCCACGTCGTCTCGGCCAGCGAGCGCGAGGCGCTCGACCGCGGCGCGCAGCTCGCCTCCCTGCTCGGCACCCACGGCGGCCTCGATGTCGATGCCGCGGCCGACGTCGACCTCGGTGCCCTCTTCCCCGAGAACCTCAAGCGCGCGTACGACGTCCACCCGGTCGTCGAGGCGATCCTCGACGAGGGCACCGCCCTCGAGCTGCACCCGCGCTGGGCGCCCAACATCGTCACGACGCTGGGCCGCTTCGGCGGCCGGGCCGTCGGCGTCATCGCCAACAACCCGCTGAGGCTCGGCGGCTGCCTCGACGCCACGAGCGCCGAGAAGGCCGCGCGCTTCGTGCGGATGTGCGACGCCTTCGGCCTGCCGCTCGTCGTGGTCGTCGACGTCCCCGGCTACCTGCCCGGCGTCGGCCAGGAGTGGGACGGTGTCGTGCGCCGCGGGGCGAAGCTCCTGCACGCCTTCGCCGAGGCCGAGGTCCCGCGCGTCACGGTCGTCACGCGCAAGGCCTACGGCGGTGCCTACATCGCCATGAACGCCCGGGCGCTCGGCGCGACGAAGGTGTTCGCGTGGCCCGACGCCCAGGTCGCCGTGATGGGCGCCGTCGCCGCCGTGCGCATCCTGCACCGCCGCAAGCTCGCCGACGTGCCCGAGGACGCCCGCGCGGCGGTCGAGCAGGAGCTCGCCGAGGAGCACGAGCGCATCGCCGGTGGCGTCGACCGCGCCGTGGCGATCGGGGTCGTCGACGAGGTCGTCGAGCCCGCGCGCACGCGTTCGGCCCTCGCGACGGCGCTCGCCGATGCTCTGGCCGCCGACCCCGACGTCCGCGGCCGGCACGGCAACATCCCGCTGTAGCACCGACGCTCGACGGCCCCCCAGCACCGGGTGCTGGGGGGCCGTCGCTCCCTCAGGGAGGAGGGTCTGCGGGGTCGGTCAGGACACGACCTGGTGGAGCCACCGCACCGCGGAGCCGTCACCGGCCACGCGGAAGGCCTCGAGCTCCTCGTCCCACGGGGCGCCGAGCAGCAGTCCGAGCTCGTGCTCGAGCGAAGCGCCGTGCAGCACCGCCCGCGCCATCGCACCGCGCAGCCGCTCCTCCGGCACCTGGATGTCGCCGTGGACGCCGATGACCGCGCGGTAGACGCCGAGCCCCGGCGTGACGGAGTAGCGCTCGCCCTCGGTGCGGGCGGTGGCCTCCTCGGTCACCTCGAAGCGCAGCCGCGACCAGCCGTGCAGGGCGGAGACGAGGCGCGAGGCCGTACCGACGGGACCGTCCCAGCACAGGTCGGCGCGGACGGTGCCGGGCAGCACCGGCTGGGCCGACCAGTCGGCCTGCACCCGGCGGCCGAGCACGTCGCCGAGGGCCCACTCCACGTGCGCGGCGAGCGCACGGGGGCAGGAGTGCACGAAGACGACGCCGCGGGTCTGGGCCCGGGCGCCGGGAGGCACCGCGCGGGTGCCGAGCTGATCGCCCATGTCCTCTCCTCTCGAGGGTCGCCTTCCCCAGCGGCCTCCGGATCGGACGTGCGATCGCGACCACGATAGCCCCCACCGTCCCGCAGGCACCAGACGTCCCACCGGCGTGTCACGCACCGTGCATGTGCGATTGCAGGACGTGAGAACCGGACCGATCCACCCGTTCGGAGCAATTCGGGCGGATCTCCACCGGTCCGGCGTACGGGAGGCCGATACCCACCCCGAGACCGCTAGGGGAACGGCGGGCTCCCGGCACCCGCCGGCGGAGGGCGAGGGAGGGGTGGCTGCCATGGCCGACTCCGAGATCTTCATGACCGAGATGTACGACGAGGGCGTGGTCACCGAGGTGATCCGCCCGGCCGCGATCGTGCCCGAGGAGGCCGCGCGCGCCGTCATCGTCGAGCTCACCCTGCGCGACGTGCAGTACGGCGGCCTGTGGCTGTCCGACCCGTCGCGCTGGGCGCTGTACGACGCCCCGTGGGCCGCTCCGGGCCAGCCGGGCACGGCCGACCTCATCGGCAGCATCCAGGTCGCGTACGGCACGCCGACCAAGTACGAGATCACGATCTACCGCGCCACCATCACCCGTCGCGGCACGGAGCTCGGCTGGACGGTCACCAAGCTGTGCGACGAGGCGCTGCGCTTCGGCGGCCTCGACCTCGCGACCTGTCCGCGCGCGTCGCTCGCGGCGCCGCCCAAGCCGTTCCACTTCTAGGACGTCCGAGACCCGCACCGCGGTCGCCCGGCCCCCCTCCTCCGTGGCGGCCGCGCGGGTCTCGGAAGCCGCGCGCCGGGCGCAGACCCCTCTGCGCCCGGCGCGGTCGCATCCAGGGGCCGGCGCCGGTCAGAACCAGCGGGCGCCGAGGAACACCGCGACGACCATCGAGAGCAGCAGCAGCGCCGACACGACGACGACCACGACCCGGCTCCCGACGCGTGAGATCACCCGCCGACCCTAGCCGCCGGCCGAGCGCGACCCGCGCCGGGCTGATCGCGACCCGCGCCTGCTCCACGCGGGTCCGCTCCGAGCCCGCGTCCGCGTTCGAGCGCCTCACACGCGAGCGTCGTCCAGCTCACATCCGCCTCACAGGATGAGCGAGGATGCTCGGTACGGGCCGCGGAGCGCTGCGGGGTCCCGCACGCCGCCGGAGAGGGAGCGCGATGACGAGCACCGAGGGCACCGACCTGCCGCAGAGCTACCTGCGCGCCGGGGAGGGAGTGCCGCCCGTGCGCGTCCTCGTCGTCGACGACGAGCCCGATCTCGCCGACCTGGTGTCGACCGCGCTGCGGTTCGACGGCTGCCGCACCGCCACCGCGGGCGACGCCGACGAGGCGGTCCGCGTCGCGCGCGAGCTGCGGCCCGACATCGCCGTGCTCGACATGATGCTGCCGGGCGACGACGGCGTGAAGCTGCTCGGCCGGCTGCGCGCCGAGCACCCCGACCTGCCGGCCGTGTTCCTCACCGCCCGCGGCGACACGCGCGACCGCATCGCCGGTCTGCGGGCGGGCGCCGACGACTACATCGCCAAGCCGTTCAGCCTCGAGGAGCTGCTCGCGCGGCTGCAGGCGGTGCTCCGGCGCACCGGCCGCCTCGACGAGCGCGGCGCGGTGCTGCGCGTCGCCGACCTCACCCTCGACGAGCTGACCCGCGAGGTCGTGCGCGACGGCGAGCCGATCGAGCTCACCCCCACCGAGTTCGACCTGCTCCGGTTCCTCATGCAGAACGCGCGCACCGTCGTGAGCAAGGCGCAGATCCTCGACCGCGTCTGGCACTACGACTTCGCGGGC
>JAKOVT010000260.1 GCA_029781935.1 Actinomycetes bacterium
GTGATGAAGATGCCCGCGATGGTGAAGGCGATCGTGCGCAGGGTGGGGAACTGGTAGGCGTAGTAGCCGACGATGGGCAGCGCCACCGCCCACGACAGCGCCCCCACGACGTTGGCCGACGTGAACGACGCGCGGCGCATCGCGGCCGTGCCGGCGACGATGGGGAGGAACGTGCGGACCCACGGGATCCAGCGGGCCACCTCGACGGAGAACCAGCCGTACTTCTCGTAGAAGCGCTCGGTGCGCCTCAGCTGCTCGAGCGCCCTGCCGCTCTCGCGCGCCTCGACCCAGCTGCGCCCGAAGCGCCGCCCGGTGCGGTAGCCCACCTCGTTGCCCGACACCGCCGCGACGAACGCCCCCGTCACGAGGAGGGCGATGTTGACGTCGCTGCTCGGCGACGCGGCGAGGAGGCCGGCGCCGAACAGGATGGTGTCGCCGGGGAGCAGGAACCCGAGCAGCAGCCCGCACTCGGCGAAGAGGAACCCCCACACCACGGCATAGACCGCCAGCGCGGACAGCGAGCCGAGGTCGGGGTCGAACATCCTGCGAGGGTAACGAGCGCCGGCGATCCCGGCACACGCAGCGCGCCTAGGCTTGGGCTGTGCCCGCGGCCCCGTACGACGACGCGACCGGCGCACGGGAGCCGGGCGACGAGGGGGTCGGCGTCGGCCCGCACCCGATCCCGTGGCCCGACGACCCCCGGCTCGACCCGCACCTGCTCGAGCACGGCGACGCCCGCAACGTGGTGGACCGTTACCGGTACTGGCGGGTGGACGCGATCGTGGCCGACCTCGATACCCGGCGGCACCCGTTCCACGTGGCGATCGAGAACCTGGCCCACGACTTCAACATCGGGTCCGTCGTACGCACGGCGAACGCCTTCAACGCGGCGTCGGTCCGGGTGGTCGGCCGCCGGAGGTGGAACCGACGCGGAGCGATGGTGACCGACCGCTACCTGCACGTCGAGCACCACGACGACGCGCGCGCGCTCGCCGCCTGGGCCGCGGTCGAGGGGCTGCCGCTGCTCGCGGTCGACAACCTCCCCGGCTCGGTGCCGCTCGAGACCTACGACCTGCCGCGCGCGTGCGTGCTGCTGTTCGGCCAGGAGGGGACCGGGCTGTCCGACGAGGCCCGGCTGGTGTGCGACGCGACGCTCTCGATCGCGCAGTACGGGTCCACGCGGTCGATCAACGTCGGCGCCGCTGCGGCGATCGCCATGCACGCCTGGATCCGCCAGCATGCCGACCTCCCCTGACCACCGCCACCGAGACCCCGCTCCGCTCGGCGCGCGGCGCCGGTCCCCGCAGTTTCCGCGACGTCACTGCCGCAACGCACGGATTCTCGGCCGGAAGCCGTGCCTTCGAGCAGTGACGTCGCGGAAACCGTGCGTCCGGGCAGTGACGTCCCCTCTGCGCACTGGTGCGGTCGTCCCGGCGTGCCGCTGCGGTGTCCGCGTCTCTGTGCGGGCGGCTCCCACGTCACTGCCGCAACGCACGGATTCTCGGCCGGAAGCCGTGCCTTCGAGCAGTGACGTCGCGGAAACCGTGCGTCCGGGCAGTGACGTCCCCGCTGCGCATCGGAGCGGCCGTCAGGCGTGCCGCTGCGGCTGTCTGCGTCCCTGTGCGGGCGGCTCCCACGTCACTGCCGCAACGCACGGATTCTCGGCCGGAAGCCGTGCCTTCGAGCAGTGACGTCGCGGAAACCGTGCGGCCGGGCAGTGACGTCGCGGAAACCGTGCGTCCGGGCAGTGACGTCGCGGAAACCGTGCGTCCGGGCAGTGACGCCGGGTGCCGGGCGCCGGGCGCCGGGTGCCGCGTGCCGGGTGCCGGGTGAGGTCGTGGCGCCGCACGGCGCGGCCGGTCGTCGAGCCAGGTAACCGGCGCGAGCCGGACCGAGGCCGCGTGGCAGGGTGTCGGGCGTGCGCGAGCCGGACGGAGGACCTCCCGAGGGCAGGGTCGCCGGCGGCGAACCGGCTGCAGGCCTCGACGGCGAGCCCGGTATCGGCACCAGCGGCTCGGTGGCCGGCGCGGGAGGTTCGGTCCCCGACCCGGGAGGCGCTGCCGCACCTGCCGAGACCGCCTCGCCGCGACGCCGGTGGCGCGACGACCTGCGTCTGCTGCGCCGCCGCGACCTCGGCCTGGTCCTGGTGTCGCGCCTCGTCTCCGACTTCGGCACGGGCATCGCGCCCATCGCGCTCGCGTTCGGCGTCCTGGCCCTGCCCGGCACCGACGCGAGCAGCCTCGGCGTCGTCCTGCTGTGCGCCGCCCTCCCGCGCGTGGTGTTCCTGCTGCTCGGCGGCGTCATCGGCGACCGGGTGCGCAACCGCGCCCGCCTCATGGCGCTCGCGGAAGCCGTTGCCGGCGCTGCGCACCTCGCCGCCGGCCTGCTGTTCCTCACCGGTCACGCGACGGTGCCGGCACTCGCCGCGCTCGCGGTCCTCGGCGGTTCCGCCGCGTCGATCTACTACCCCACCAGCACAGGTCTGGTGCCGCAGCTGGTCTCGGGCCAGGACCTGCAGTCGGCCAACGCGCTGATGCGTCTGTCGACGAGCCTCGCCGGGATCCTCGGCACCGCCGTCGGCGGCGTGCTCGTCGCCACCGTGGGCGCCGGCTGGGGCCTCGTCGTCGACGCCGCGACGTACGCCGTGTCGGCAGTCCTGCTCAGCTTCGTGCGGGCCGGGTCGCGCTCGGATGCGCGAGCGGGGTCCTCGTCGATGCTCGACGACCTCGCGCACGGCTGGCGGGAGTTCACCTCGCGGCGCTGGGTCTGGCTCATCGTCGTCCTGTTCGCGCTGTCGAACTTCGGCTTCACCGCGGGG
>JAKOVT010000289.1 GCA_029781935.1 Actinomycetes bacterium
AGCCGCATGGCCGCGGCGAACAGCGCCTCGCGGTTGGCGTAGTAACGGCGTACGACGTCGGGCGCGACGCCGGCCGTGGCCGCCACCCCCTTGATGGTCGTGTTCAGGTAGCCGCGGCGCGCGTAGGCGGCGCGGGCCGCCTCGAGCACGGCACGGGTGACGTCGTCGGAGCTGGCCACGTCACACCTCCTCGGGGACGGCGGCGGGGTCGTCGGCGACGGGCTCGCCGGCGAGATGTCCACGGGCGAAGGCGAGGGCGTGACGCAGGTCGCGCTCCCTCTCCGCGCGGTCGACCGCCTTGCGGGTGGAGATCTCGACGACGACCTGGCCGTCGAAGCCGCTCTCCCCCAGCACGCCGAGCAGCTCGGCGCACGGCTGCCCGCCCCGGCCCGGGACGAGGTGCTCGTCGAGCGACGAGCCCGTGCCGTCGGCGAGGTGCACGTGCACGAGCCGGTCGCCGAGGTCGCGCGCCATCTCCAGCGCGTCGGAGCGGGACACCGACGTGTGCGACAGGTCGAGGGTCGTGTGGCGGTAGTCGTCGTCGCGGACGTCCCAGCTGGGCAGGTACGCCGCGAACTCCCGCGAGGCGGCCTTCCAGGGGTACATGTTCTCGACCGCGAACCGGACCTCGGTCTCGCTCGCCATCCGCTCGATGCCCTCGACGAACTCGCGGGCGTAGTCGCGCTGCCAGCGGAACGGCGGGTGGACGACCACCGTGGACGCGCCGAGCAGCTCGGCGGCGGCCTGCGCGCGCTGCAGCTTCGGCCACGGGTCGGTGCCCCACACGCGCTGGCTGATGAGCAGGCAGGGGGCGTGCACCGACGTGATCGCGATGCCGTAGTGGTCGCGCAGCCGCAGGAGGGCGTCGGGGTCCTGGCTCACGGCGTCGGTGCCGACCATCACCTCGAGGCCGTCGTAGCCGAGCCGCGCGGCCATCTCGAACGAGGCGGCCGTCGACTCGGGGTAGGTCGACGCCGTCGAGAGGGTGACGAGCGGGCTCACAGGATCATCCTGCGACGGCGGCGGCCTCGGCGCGCGCCGTCTCCTCGTCGGGGGCCTTCCCGTGTCCGGAGAAGGCGTGCGCGACGCTCACGGCCGCCGCGCCGAGGATGCCGAAACCGAGCGTCACGACACCCGCCCGGTCGGGGTGCCAGGTGAGGTCGAACAACCGCGAGATCCACGGGATGTAGAGGACGCCGAGGAAGCCGATGATCGAGCCCCCGACGATGAGGCCGCGGAGGAGGTTCATCGGGCGGGCCACCTGGACGAGCACCCACCACTGCACGATGAAGAGCGTGACCACCGCAGCCTGGCGCGCCTCGCCGACCTCGTCGCCGAGCCGCAGGACGTAGCCGTACGACGCGTAGGCGCAGATCGCCGTGATCACACCGGCAGGGACCGCGAACCTCAGCACGCGGCGGAAGAACCCCGCCCGGAACCGCTGGTGGTTCGGCAGCAGTGCCAGGAAGAACGCGGGGATGCCGATGGTGAGGGCCGTCACGACCGTGAGGTGGCGGTTGAGGAACGGGAACGGCAGCACGAGCAGCACGGTCGCGATGGACACGACCATCGCGTAGAAGCTCTTCGTGAGGAACAGGTCGGAGACGCGCTCCACGTTGCCGAGCACCCGCCGTCCTTCCGCGACCACCGACGGCATGACGGCGAACCGGTCGTCGAGCAGCACGATCTGCGCCAC
>JAKOVT010000305.1 GCA_029781935.1 Actinomycetes bacterium
TACCTGCGCCTCGTCGGCCGTGCGAGCGAC
Source organism: Actinomycetes bacterium (assembly GCA_029781935.1). Classification (GTDB taxonomy): domain Bacteria; phylum Actinomycetota; class Actinomycetes; order S36-B12; family CAIYMF01; genus Longivirga. Next base: position 31 of record JAKOVT010000305.1, read on the forward strand.
CTCATCATCAGCGGCGGCTACAACGTCTACCCGCGCGAGGTGGAGGACGCGGTCCTCGAGCACCCCGACGTCGTGGATGCGGCCGTCGTCGGCGTCCCCGACGACACGTGGGGCGAGCGCGTCGTCGCGGTCGTGGTGCTGCGCGAGGGTGCGTCGTACGCCGACCTGCCCGCCGAGCTCGACGCGCACGTGAGCACCCGGCTCGCGTCGTACAAGCGACCGAAGCAGTGGACGGTGCGCGCGGACCTGCCGCGCAACGCCATGGGCAAGGTCCTCCGCGACCAGCTCCGTTGAGATCTGCTGAGGCTCCAGCAGAGCGGCGCGTGGACACATCGCCACGGTGGATCAGGGAGGATGCGGGCATGACACGCGTGGCACTCGTCCAGCTCGACGTCAGCGGAACCGAGGCGGTCGAGGCGCGCATCGCGCGCGCGGCGGCACTGGTCGAGTCGCTGGTCGACGTCGACCTCGCGGTGCTGCCCGAGCTGTGGCACGTCGGGGCGTTCGACCTCGACGGCGCGAAGCAGCACGCGCAGCCGATCGACGGCCCGCTCGTCACGCGCATGCGCGCAGCCGCCCGCACCGCGGGCATCTGGCTGCACATGGGCTCGTTCGCGGAGCTCGCCGGCGACGACCGCTACAACACCTCGGTCGTCATCGACCCGTCGGGCGACGTCGTCGCGACCTACCGCAAGCTCCATCTGTTCGGCTGGGCCGACGGCGAGCCCTCGGTGATGACGGCCGGCGAGTCGCTCGTCGTCCTGCCGACGCCGCTGGGCGCCACGGGTCTGGCGACCTGCTACGACCTGCGCTTCCCGGAGCTCTACCGCCGCCTCGTCGACTCCGGTGCCGAGGTGTTCCTCATGGCGTCGGGCTGGCCGTCGCCCCGCATCGACCACTGGTCGGTGCTCGCGCGGGCCCGCGCCATCGAGGACCAGGCATGGGTCGTCGCGTGCAACAGCGCCGGAACGCACGCCGGTACGACGATGGGCGGGCGGTCGGTCGTGGTCGATCCCCGCGGCACGGTGGTGGCCGAGGCCGGATCGGACGAGGAGATCCTCTACGCCGAGATCGACCCGGAGCTGCCGCGGCAGTGGCGTGCCAGCTTCCCCGTCCTCACCGACCGCGTTCTCTAGCCGGTCGCGGCATCGTCGGCGGCGGCGACGGGCCGCTTCATCGTGCGACCCGTCCACTGCGCCCCGTTCCAGTAGCGCCGGCCCTCCAGATCAAGCGGGTCGGCGTACCAGCCGGCGGCCACCGAGGGCGGGTCCGCCGCCCCCAGCCGCTGCTTGTCGGCGTCGCTGAGGATCCGGACCCGCTCCGTGCCGACCCCAGGAGCGGGTGCTGCAGCACCGCGCCGCGCCGCCTGGCGCGGCGGCTCCACGGTCGCCGGGAGGGCCAGCACGCGGCGCGCGAAGGACCGCGCGCCCAGCTGCAGGAACAGCAGCACCACGGCTCCGACCGCCACGACCAGGTCGAGCGGCCACCAGGATCCGTCGCGCACCGTGGCGGCGATCAGGAGGGCGGCTCCGATCACCAGGGACGCCAGGTCCCAGCGTCGCTGGGGCGTCTGGCGGTACGCGAGCGCCCAGTTCGCCACGACGCGGGCGACCTCCGGATCGGGATGGCGACGGCCCTCCCGGGCATGGCGGTAGGCGTCGCGGCGCTGCTGCACGGTGAGCGCGCGATAGTCGGCGACCGCCCGAGCGCGATGCTCCGAGGTAAGCCGAGCCTCGTCCATGCGGCGACCCTAGGGCTGCCGGCCCGGATCCCCGGCCCGACCCGCGACGACCACGCGCTGTGCGAGATCGGTCCTGGCGTTCGCAGCGCGACGCCGGGACCGTCCGGTTGCTGCGGTCGCAGAGCGGTCGTGACGACGACAGCTGAGGGCTACGGTGGATCCATGCTGGATGTCGTCGTCTTCCCGTCCGTGCTCGGCATGCGCCCCGGCGTCCACGCGGCTGCCGACCGGCTCGCGGCGGCCGGCTTCCGGCCCCACGTCGTCGACGTCTACGACGGCGGCCTCACGTTCGACGACTACGACGAGGCCATGGCGCACATGCAGTCGCTGGGCTACGACACGGTGCTCACGCGTGCACGGCAGGCGATCGACGAGCTCGATCCCGACCGGATGGTGCTGCTCGGGTTCTCCGCAGGGGTCGTG
>JAKOVT010000335.1 GCA_029781935.1 Actinomycetes bacterium
CCGAGCTTGAGCGCAGCCCCCTTGCGGTCGTCCGCGTCGGGCGCGGTCGAGGTCACGACGTCCTCCCATTCCCCACGTCGTCGGCCGGTCGCCGGTCGGCGCCGCCGTGCCAGGCGTAGTCCATCCGACCGCGAGCACCGTGCGCAAGCACAACGGCCTGTTCGGCCTCCGGCGCGTCGCCCTCCGACCTGCGGCGATGCCCCCGGGCGGGCCGTCCGCAGGACCCGCGCCCCGACCGGTGTGCACGTGACTGCCCGGTAACCGGCAGGATTGGGGGTGCGCGTCCGCCGGCGACCCCGGCCGGCCGCCCGCACCGACGCACGAACCACGAGGGCAACGGCGCCCCCGCGCGACACCTTCCTTGCAACCCGAGGAGCGAGATCTCACCGTGGCACCCGGACGCGACCGCGAGCCCCTGCTGGCAGGCGGGCTCCCCACCCAGTACGTCGACGTCGACCCCGACGAGACCAGCGAGTGGATCGACTCCTTCGACGCCCTCGTCGCGAACGCCGGCCCCTACCGCGCGCGCTACATCATGCTGTCGCTGCTGCGCCGCGCCGCAGAGCAGAACGTCGGCGTGCCGAGCCTGCGCAGCACCGACTACATCAACACCATCCCGCCGGAGCGCGAGCCCTGGTTCCCCGGCGACGAGGGCGTCGAGCGCGAGATCCGCCGCCTGGCCCGCTGGAACGCGGCGATCATGGTCCACCGGGCGCAGCGTCCCGGCGTCGGCGTCGGCGGGCACATCTCGACGTACGCCTCCACCGCGACCCTCTACGAGGTCGGGTTCAACCACTTCTTCCGCGGCAAGGACCACCCCGGCGGCGGCGACCAGGTCTTCTTCCAGGGCCACGGCTCCCCGGGCATGTACGCGCGCGCCTTCCTCGAGGGCCGCCTGACCGAGTCGCAGATGGACGGCTTCCGCCAGGAGCTCTCGCACCCGGGCGGCAGCCTGTCGTCGTACCCGCACCCGCGGCTGATGCCCGACTTCTGGGAGTTCCCGACCGTGTCGATGGGCCTCGGCCCGATCAACGCGATCTACCAGGCGCGGTTCAACAAGTACCTCCACAACCGCGGCATCAAGGACACCAGCGAGCAGCACGTGTGGGCGTTCCTCGGCGACGGCGAGATGGACGAGGTCGAGAGCCGCGGCGCGCTGCAGCTCGCGGCGCAGGAGGAGCTCGACAACCTCACGTTCGTCATCAACTGCAACCTGCAGCGCCTCGACGGCCCGGTCCGCGGCAACGGCAAGATCATCCAGGAGCTCGAGTCGTTCTTCCGCGGTGCGGGCTGGAACGTCATCAAGGTGATCTGGGGTCGCAAGTGGGACGAGCTGCTCGCCAAGGACGCCGACGGCGCGCTCGTCAACCTGATGAACCGCACTCCCGACGGCGACTACCAGACCTACAAGGCCGAGGACGGCGCGTTCATCCGCGAGAACTTCTTCGGCCGCGACCCCCGCACCCGCAAGATGGTCGAGGAGTGGACCGACCAGGAGATCTGGGCGCTCTCGCGCGGCGGTCACGACTACCGCAAGATGTACGCCGCCTACGCGGCCGCGACCGCGCACAAGGGCCAGCCGACAGTCGTCCTCGCCAAGACCATCAAGGGCTGGACGCTCGGCAGCCACTTCGAGGGCCGCAACGCGACCCACCAGATGAAGAAGCTGACGCTGGACGACCTCAAGAACTTCCGCGACACGCTGCACATCCCGATCGACGACGAGCAGCTCGACCCGTACCTGCCGCCCTACTACCACCCGGGCCAGGACAGCGAGGTCATCCAGTACATGCAGGAGCGCCGCCGGGCGCTCGGCGGTCCGGTGCCGCAGCGCCGGTCGGAGTCCAAGGCCCTCGTGCTGCCGGGCGACCCGGTCTACGACGTCGTGAAGCGCGGCTCGGGCAAGCAGCAGGTGGCGACGACGATGGCGTTCGTCCGTCTGCTCAAGGACCTCATGCGCGACCCCGAGATCGGGCCGCGCTTCGTGCCGATCATCCCGGACGAGGCCCGCACGTTCGGCATGGACTCGATGTTCCCGACGGCGAAGATCTACTCGCCGCACGGCCAGACCTACACCTCGGTCGACCGCGACCTGGTGCTGGCCTACAAGGAGTCGACGTCCGGCCAGATCCTGCACGAGGGCATCAACGAGGCCGGCTCGGTCGCGTCGTTCACCGCCGTCGGGTCGTCGTACGCGACCCACGGCGAGCCGATGATCCCGATCTACATCTTCTACTCGATGTTCGGGTTCCAGCGCACCGGCGACGCCTTCTGGGCCGCCATGGACCAGATGGCGCGCGGCTTCGTACTCGGCGCCACCGCCGGTCGCACCACGCTCAACGGCGAGGGCCTGCAGCACGAGGACGGCCACTCGCACGTCCTCGCGGCGACCAACCCCTCCGTCGTCGCCTACGACCCGGCGTACGGATACGAGATCGGCCACATCGTCAAGGACGGCCTGCGTCGCATGTACGGCGACGACCCGGAGAACGTCTTCTACTACCTGACGATGTACAACGAGCCCTACGTGCAGCCTGCCGAGCCCGAGGGCGTCGACGCCGAGGGCATCGTGCGCGGCATGCACCTGGTCTCGCGCGCCGCCGACGGCGACGGCCCCCGCGCCCAGGTGCTGGCATCGGGCGTCGCGGTGCCGTGGGCGCTCGACGCGCAGCGGCTGCTCCTCGAGGACTGGGGCGTGCACGCCGACGTGTGGTCGGTCACGTCGTGGACCGAGCTGCGGCGCGACGGCCTCGAGGCCGACAAGCACAACCTGCTCGAGCCCACTGCGGAGCCGCGGACGCCCTACGTCACCCAGCGCCTGGCCGGCCGCCCCGGCCCGGTGGTCGGCGTCTCCGACTACATGCGCGAGCTGCAGGACATGATCCGCGCCTGGGTCCCGTCCGACTACGCGACGCTCGGCACCGACGGGTGGGGCATGTCCGACACGCGCGGTGCGCTGCGCCGCCACTTCCTGGTCGACGCGCAGAGCATCACGGTGCGCACGCTCGCCTCGCTGGCCGAGCGCGGCGAGGTCGGTCGCGAGAAGGTCGCCGAGGCGATCGATCGGTACCGCCTCACCGATCCCGCCGCCGCCGACGCCGGCAACACCGAGGGTGCCGGCTGACCCCCCCCCCCCGACGTCCACCGGGGCGTGATCTTGCTCGGATGCTGGTTACCGGGTCCGGGAAACCAGCACAGGAGCAAGATCACGCCCCGCGTTCGTCCTGGGTCAGGCGAGCTGGGCGTGCATCTCCCAGACGAGGACCTCGGCGGGACCGCCGACGGCGGTGACCCGGCGGCCGTCGGACGCCGTGATCCGCGCGGCGTCGCCCGTGGCCAGCGCCCCCGCGGCCTCGAGGTCGACCGCGCCGCGGGCCACGAACAGGTGCACGAACGGCGCGGTCGGCAGCGAGACCGTCTCGCCGTCGGCGAGGCGTGCCGCGTGCAGCCCGGCGTACCTGTTCTGGATGCGGATCGCGCGGTGGTCGGCGTGCTCGGGCAGGCCCGACGCGACCGTGACCAGGCCGCCCTTCTCGAGCTCGGCGGTGATGTCGAGCTGCTCGTACCCGGGGCGGATGCCCGCCTCGTCGGGCACGACCCACATCTGCAGGAAGTGCACCGGCTCGAGGTGCTCGGGTCCGCCGGTGATCCGCCACGCGTCGTTCTTCTCCGAGTGCAGGATCCCGGTGCCGGCCGACATCCGCTGGGCCAGCCCCGGGTGGATCACGCCGGAGTGGCCCTCGCTGTCCTGGTGCACGAGCTGACCGTCGAGCACCCAGGTCACGATCTCCATGTCGCGGTGCGGGTGCGTCTCGAACCCGGTGCCGGGCGCGACGACGTCGTCGTTGGACACCAGCAGCAGGCCGAAGTGGGTGTTGGCGGGGTCGTAGTGCGGCCCGAAGGAGAAGCAGTGGGCGCTGTCGAGCCAGCCGGCGTCGGTCTGGAACCGGTCGGCAGCACGGCGCAGGTCCACCGCGGGGGTCGGGCCGGGGGTCGGGCCGGGGGTCGAGGTCACGGTCGCTCCTTCGTCGTCGCGGGAAGTTGACCGTTCAACAACTCGTCGGGTTGTGGCATTCCGCCAATCGCCGTGACGCGCGGGCGTCCTAGGCTGCCCGTCGTGACCACCCGTCAGCGCGCCGCCACGGTACGCCGTGTCGAGCGCGCGACCGGCGCCCTGGCCACGGCTGCCTCGGCCCGGATGGAGGCCGAGCTCCCCTGGTACGCCGCGATGTCGGCCGAGGACCGGTCCTGGGTCAACCTGGTCGCCCAGGCCGGCATCGCCGCCTTCGTCCAGTGGTTCAAGGACCCGCACGGGTCGCGGGCGATCACCGCCGACGTGTTCGGCACCGCGCCGCGCGAGCTCGTCCGGGCCGTGTCGCTGCAGCAGACGGTCGACCTCGTGCGGACCACCATCAAGGTGGTCGAGGAGCGGGTCGACGAGCTGGCCGCCTCCCCCGACGACGTCGTGTGGCTGCGCGAGTCGATGCTGCTGTACTCGCGCGAGATCGCCTTCGCGGCCGCCGAGGTCTACGCCCGCGCCGCCGAGGCGCGCGGCGCCTGGGACGCACGGCTGGAGTCGCTCGTGCTCGACGCGCTGCTGCGCGACGACGTCGACGACGCCGTGGTCTCGCGCGGCGCGGCCCTGGGCTGGGGGCAGATCAGCGGGGTCTGCGTGGTCACCGGAAACGCCCCGGGCGGCGATCCCGAGACGGTGGCCGAGGCGGTCAAGCGGTCGGCCCGTCACCACCGGCTCGACGCCATCACCGGCGTGCAGGCCCAGCGCCTCGTCGTGGTGCTCGGCAACGCCGACGACGCCGAGCGCGCGGCCCGCGCGGTGGTGCCGCACTTCGCGCCCGGCCCGGTCGTGGTCGGGCCGCTGGTGCCGCGGCTCGTCGACGCCCCGCGCAGCTCGCGGGAGTCGCTCGCCGGGTTCCGCGCCGCGGTGGCCTGGCCCGACGCCCCCCGCCCGGTGCAGGCGTCCGACCTGCTGCCCGAACGGGCCCTGGACGGCGACGCCGACGCGATCGGCCACCTCGTCGACGACGTCTACCTGCGCCTCGTCGCCGAGGACCTCACCCTCGTCGACACGCTCGCGGCGTACCTCGAGCGCACCGGGTCCCTCGAAGGCGCGGCTCGCGAGCTGTTCGTGCACCCGAACACCGTGCGCTACCGGCTGCGGCGCATCGCCGACATCACCGGCCTCACCGCCACCGTGCCCCGCGACGCCTGGTCGCTCCGGCTGGCGCTCACCCTGGGCCGGCTGGCCGAGGACTCGCCGCCGCTCTAGCACCCCTCCCCCGCGCCGTTGTAGGAAACCTCCAAAGAACGACGTCGGGCTTTGGACGGGTCGTGAGCGCGGGAAGGTCACCGTTTCGACACGCTGGACCCGTGCTCGTCGTCGTCGCGCCCGGTCAGGGCTCCCAGACCCCCGGTTTCCTCACCCCGTGGCTGGAGGTGCCCGGATTCCGCGACCGCCTCGACTGGTTGTCGCTCGTGTCGGGCATCGACCTGGTCCGGCACGGCACCGAGAGCGACGCCGACACCATCCGCGACACCGCGGTGGCGCAGCCGCTCATCGTCGGCGCGAGCCTGGTCTCGCTGCTGAGCCTGTTCCCCCACCCGTCCGAGGCGTACGCCAAGGTCGGCGCGGGCTCCGGGCACAGCGTCGGCGAGATCACCGCCGCCGTCGGCGCCGGCGTCATCACCGCCGAGCAGGCGATGGTGCTCGTGCGCGAGCGCGGCCGGGCGATGGCCGAGGCCGCCGCGATCACCCCCACCGGCATGACCGCCGTGCTCGGCGGCGACCGCGACGAGGTCGTGGCGAAGGCCGCGCAGCACGGGCTCACACCGGCCAACGAGAACGGCGCCGGCCAGATCGTCGTCGCAGGCACGCTCGAGCAGCTCGCGGCGTTCGCGGCCGACCCCCCGGAGCGCGCACGCCTGCGCCCGCTGCAGGTGGCGGGCGCGTTCCACACCCACCACATGGGACCGGCCGTGGCGCACATGGCCTCGATCGCCCGCAACATCTACGTGCACAGCGCGCGCCTCTCGGTCATCTCCAACGCCGACGGCACGGTGGTGCACAGCGGTCGCGAGGTCCTGACCCGCCTCGTCACCCAGGTGAGCTCGCCGGTGCGCTGGGACCTCTGCATGGCGACCATGGCCGATCTCGGCGTCACCGGGCTCCTCGAGCTGCCGCCCGCCGGCACCCTCGTGGGCCTCGCGAAGCGGGCGCTGCCCGGCGTCGAGACGGTCTCGCTGCAGACCCCCGACGACCTGCCCGCCGCTCTCGACCTCATCGAGCGGCACGGTGCCGCGAGCCCCACGTCGCAGGCGCCGACGTGGCGACTGCTCGTCTCGCCGGCGAAGGGCACGTTCAAGCGCGCGATCGCCAGCGAGGCCGGCGACGTGCTCGAGCGCGACGTCGTCGTCGGCTCGGTCGTGAACCTGCGCGACGAGCAGCCGGTCGTGGCCGGCCACGCCGGCACGGTCGTCGAGTGGCTGGTCGAGGACGGCGACCCGGTGAGCCCCGGTCAGCCGCTCGTGCGCCTGCACCCCGAGGCGGTGGACGCGTGACGACGACGCTGCGCCTCCCCGAGCCGCGACCGGGCAGCCGGATCCTCTCGGTCGGCACCTACCGCCCCGCGCGCGTCGTCACCAACGACGAGCTCGCGCCGCGCATCGACTCCTCCGACGAGTGGATCCGCGAGCGCACCGGCATCGTCGAGCGCCGGTTCGCCTCGCCCGACGAGTCGGTCGCCGACATGGCGCTCGCCGCCGCGGGCAAGGCGCTCGCGAACGCCGGCGTCTCTCCCGAGCAGATCGGCATGGTGCTGCTCGCCAGCGTCACGCACCCCTACCAGACCCCGGCCGCCTCCACCGAGGTCGCCGACCGCCTCGGGGCGCACAACGCGGGCGCGATCGACGTCGGCGCCGCCTGCGCCGGCTTCTGCTACTCCCTCGCGCTCGCCGACACGATCGTGCGCACGGGTACGTCGGAGCACGTGCTCGTCATCGGCGTCGAGAAGCTCACCGACTTCGTGTCGCTCGACGACCGGGGCGCGTCGTTCATCTTCGCCGACGGCGCCGGCGCGGTCGTCGTCGGACCGTCCGACCACCCGGGCATCGGCCCGGTCGTGTGGGGCGCCGACGGCGCGCAGAAGGACGCCATCACGATGACCCAGTCGTGGGTCGAGTACCGCGACGAGCCCGGCGACGTCTACCCCGTCCTGACGATGCAGGGGCAGGCCGTCTTCCGCTGGGCGGTCGGCGAGATCTCGAAGGTGTGCCAGCAGGCGCTCGAGGCCGCGGGGATCACCGCCGACGACCTCGTCGCGTTCGTGCCGCACCAGGCGAACATGCGCATCACCGACGCCATGGTGCGCGCGCTCAAGCTGCCCGAGCACGTCGTGGTCGCCCGCGACATCGCCACCGCGGGCAACACCTCCGCCGCGTCGGTCCCGCTGGCCCTCGAGCGCGTGCTCGAGTCCGGCGACCTCCCGCGCGGCGGGCTCGCCCTGCTCGTCGGCTTCGGCGCCGGGCTGGCCTACGCCGCCCAGGTCGTCGAGCTGCCCTGAATTCCCGCGCCGTACCGGCACCGGGTGAACGATCCGCACGACCCCCGTCCGACAGACCAAGAACCAGTAGGAGAAGACGTGTCCCAGGAGATCCTCGAGGGCCTCGCCTCGAT
>JAKOVT010000344.1 GCA_029781935.1 Actinomycetes bacterium
GGAGGCCCGGCGACGTCGCTGGCGCTGGCCGACGGGCACGCCACCACCTCGTGGCTGCAGTTCGTGGTCCGGGCGCTGCTCGCGCTGGTGGTCGCGCTGGCGCTGCAGGTCGGCGTCAACTACTCCAACGACTACAGCGACGGCATCCGCGGCACCGACGAGGTGCGGGTCGGGCCGGTTCGGCTGGTCGGCCAGGGGCTCGCTCCCGCGCGGCAGGTGAAGCTCGCCGCGTTCGGCTGCTTCGGCGTCGCGGCGGTGGCAGGTCTGGTGCTGGTGCTGCTGACCCAGGCGTGGTGGCTCCTCCTGGTCGGGCTCGCGGCCATCGTGGCCGCGTGGTTCTACACCGGCGGCCCGCGCCCGTACGGCTACGCCGGTCTCGGCGAGCTGTTCGTCTTCGTGTTCTTCGGGCTCGTGGCGGTCGTCGGAAGCACCTATGTGCAGACGATCACGATCACGGCGACCTCTCTCGCGGGCGGCGTCGCGTGCGGTGCGCTGTCGGTGGCGATCCTGCTCGCGAACAACCTGCGCGACATCCCCACCGACCGGCTGCACGGCAAGCGCACGCTGGCCGTCCGTCTCGGCGTCCGCGGCACGCGGATCGCCTACCTGCTCGCGGTGGCCGCGCCGTTCGTCGTCACGGTCGGGATCGCGATCCCGGACCTGCCGTGGGCGCTGCTGGGCCTGGTCGCGCTGCCCTGGGCGGCAGGACCGGTGCGCGCCGTGCGCGGCGGCGCCGTCGGACGCGACCTCATCCCCGTGCTGGCGGGCACGGGGCGGCTCCTGCTCGTGTTCTCGGTCGCGCTCGGCCTCGGGCTCGTCGTGGCCGCTCGGACGTTCGCCGCCTAGAGCTCAGGCGCGCGGGTCCTGCTGCTCGCTCGCCGACCGCGTCTCCGCCGGCTGCGTCTCCGCCGGTGCCGACCGGTCGAGGTCGTCGTCGAGGTCGTCGTAGTCCTCCGCGCGGCTCGAGGCGTCGATGCGGTCGTTCACCTTCTGCACGGCGTGCGTGATGCCGTAGGCCGCGCCCTCCCGGCTGTCCTTGAGCGCCACCATCGCGATGAAGCCCGAGACGAGGAAGGCGAACAGGATGAGCCAGATCCCGCGGACGCCGACGAGGTAGAGCGCGCCGCCGACGACGAGCAGCAGCACGATCCGCTTGGCCGTGTAGAGCACGACGGGGTGCCGGCCGAACGAGGGCGCGGCCTGGTCCGGGGCGTCGGCTGCGGGCCGAGCGGTCCCGGCGAGCTGCTCGCCATGCTCCCCCACGGGCGGCAGCGGGTCGCCGTCGGGCGGGATCGGCTCTGCGGTCGGCTCGTTCACAGCGTCCACGGTACGTCGCGCTCCGCGACGGGGTCAGGCGGGGCTGTCGGGAGCGTCGCCGTGCTCGCGCTTCTGGCGCATCTTGCGCGACCACTCGTCATCGGCGAGCTTGCGCAGGAACGCGGGGTCGTCGTCGGGGGCTACCGGGCCGCGACGGACGCGCGAGCGGGTCCGCGGTGCCGGCGCCGACGCCGCCGGGGCCTCGACCGGGATGCGGACCGGGCGGCCGCCGAGCAGCCAGGCGACCGGACCGAGCACGGGGACGAGCACCACCAGCACGAGCCACAGCCACTTGGGCAGCGTCCTCGTCAGGGCGCCCGGGGTCAGGATGCAGTCGATGAACGCGTAGAGGCTCAGGACGAGCACCGCGCCGTAGAGCAGGACCCGCATGCCGTCACCTCCCTCACCACGAGGGTACGTCGGCTCCGGCCGACGCGCTGCTCGTGGTCAGACACCGCCGTAGGAGTGCAGGCCGGAGACCAGGATGTTGATGCCGATGAAGTTGAAGACGAAGCACCCGAACGCGACGAGGGCGATGTAAGCGGCTCGGCGCCCCTTCCAGCCGGCGGTCGCGCGGGCGTGGAGGTAGGCGGCGTAGGCGACCCACGTGATGAACGCCCACGTCTCCTTCGGGTCCCAGCCCCAGTAGCGGCCCCAGGCGTTCTCGGCCCACACCGCGCCCGCGATGATCGCGAAGGTCCACAGCGGGAAGAGGAACGCGTTGGTGCGGTAGGCCATCGAGTCCAGCTTGGCGGCCGCGGGCAGCCGCTTCGCGAACCCGGCCAGCCAGTAGGAGCGGCCGTCCGCCTGGCGCCGCTCGCCCGTGTCGGCGATCAGGAAGAGCACCGTGAACAGGGCACCGATGCAGAACGCAGCGCCGCAGATCATCGCGGCCGACACGTGGATGAGCAGCCAGTAGGACTTCAGCGCGGGCACGAGCTGCGCGGCCTCGGTGTAGAAGACCGTCATCGCCAGACCCAGCACCAGCAGCACCGAGGTCGAGACGAAGATGCCGAGCCAGCGCAGGTCGCGCTTGATCGAGAGCAGGCAGAACAGGAGAGCGAGCACGAAGGCGGACGCCATCGCGAACTCGCACATGTTGCCCCAGGGCGCGCGGCTGACCGACAGGCCGCGGAACAGCACGCCCAGGCCGAGCAGGAGGGTGCCCAGCCACATGGTGGACATCCCGATGTTGCCCGCGCGGCGCCCCGGCGGGAGGGCGTCGTCGACCGCCGGGCCGCCCGTCGCCACCCTGGTCGCCACCGCGACGCCGCCGGCCTGCTCCGCCGCATCGGTCGACGCCGACTCCGCGGGGAGCTCGTCGGTGCTGCGCAGCGCGGCGAACGACGCGGCGAAGGCGATCATGGAGACCGTGAAGGCGGCCATGGCGCCGTACACGAGGTAGTTGCTGTAGATCGCGAGCGTCTCGTTGACGGTCACGTGTCTCCTTCGGGTGCGGGGGTCCCGG
>JAKOVT010000345.1 GCA_029781935.1 Actinomycetes bacterium
GCCGAGGATGCCGACGGCCAGGACGTCGGCCCAGCGCAGCGACGACGACAGCGACGCCCGCGTGAACCGCGCCACGGTCCACGCTCCGGCGAACACGCCCAGCGGCTTGCCGACCACCAGGCCGATGATCACGGCGAGGGCGACCGGCTGCGTGATCGCGTCGCCGCCGAGCCCCACGAACGTGACGCCGGCCGAGAAGAACGCGAAGAGCGGCACGCACACGCCGGCGGACAGCGGGCGGACCGCGTGCTCGTAGCGGTCGGCCGGCGCCTCGTCCTCGCCGTCGTCGGGACGTACGCGGGTGAGCAGCCCGAGGACGACGCCGGCGACCGTCGCGTGCACGCCGCTCGCGTGGACCAGCCCCCACACGACCAGGCCGAGGGCGACGTAGACCCACCAGGTCCGCACCCGGCGCCGCTGCAACCACCACCACAGCGCCATCCCGACGATGCTCGCGAGGAACGGCAGCGGCGAGAACCCGTGGTTGTAGAAGACGGCGATGACGATGATCGCGCCGAGGTCGTCGACGACCGCGAGGGTGAGCAGGAAGGCGCGCAGCGCGACGGGCAGCTGGCGCCCGGCGATCGCGAGCACCGCGAGCGCGAAGGCGATGTCGGTGGCCATGGGGATGCCCCAGCCGCCCGCGGCGTCCGGGTCGCCGAGGGCATGGACGGCCCCGACGTACAGCAGCGCCGGCACCGCCATGCCGCACAGTGCCGCGACCACGGGAACGACGGCCTTCGCGGGCCGGCTCAGCGACCCGAGGACGAGCTCGTGCTTGAGCTCGAGGCCGGCGACGAAGAAGAACACGGCGAGCAGGCCGTCGGCCGCCCAGACCGACAGCGGCAGGTCGAGGTGCAGCGCCGCCGGCCCGACCACGGTCGAGGCGAGCGCGTAGTAGGAGTCGCGCCACGGGGAGTTGGCCCACACGAGCGCGACGAGCGCGGCGACGAGCAGCAGGATCCCGCCGACCGTCTCCTGCCGCAGAGCGTGCAGCAGCCGTGAGCGCTCGCCGAGCGGCAGCCGCTCGAACACCACGTTCGGCTCGCCCATCCCACCTCCCTCGTCGCGACCGGTCCGGCCAGCCTTCCATACCCCCCGTCGTCCGGCCCCCGCCCCGTAGTTCCCCAAACATGATCATGTTTGGGGAACTACGGACGTGGGGTGGGTCTGGGTGGAGCGGTGGGTCGGGTCGTGGGGGGCGGCGTAGCGTCGGCGTCAGCGACGTACCCGAGGAGGCCGCATGTCCGACGAACCGGTGCTGCTGAACGTCCAGGGCCCGGTGGCCACGATCGTGCTCAACCGGCCGGAGCGGATGAACACGTTCACGCCGGCGCTGCTCGAGGCGCTGCTCGCGGCGCTCGACGCCCTCGCGGCGGCCGACGGCGTGCGGGTCGCCGTGCTGACGGGCGCAGGCGCGGCGTTCTGCGCCGGCGGCGACCTGCGCGAGGGGCTCGGCCCGATGCTCGGCGACGGCACCCGCGCCGAGCAGACCCTGCACCTGCGCCGGTCGACCGCGGCCACGCAGAAGCTGCGCAACCTCCCGCAGGTGACCGTGGCCGCGATCAACGGCGCCTGCGCCGGGGCAGGTCTCTCGCTCGCGCTGGCGTGCGACCTGCGCATCGCGCAGGCGAAGGCGACCTTCGCGACCGGCTTCCTCACCGCCGGCGTCTCCGGCGACTTCGGCGGAGTCTGGCTCGCGACCCGCCTGCTCGGCACGGCCCGAGCCGCGGAGCTCTACCTGATGAACGAGCGCTTCGACGCGAAGGAGGCGCTGCGCATCGGCCTCGTGACGCGCGTGGTGCCGGAGCGGTCGTTCGGCGAGGGTGTGAACGAGGTGGTCTCGTCGCTGCTCGGCCGGGCGCCCCGGGCGCTCGAGCTCATGCGCGAGAACCTCCGCGACGCCGAGGACCTCGGGCTCGCGGCGTACCTCGACGCCGAGACCGAGCGCCAGGTGGTCACCTCGACGAGCGAGGACGCCGCCGAGGCCGCCGCCGCCTTCCTCACCAAGCGCCCCCCGAGGTTCACCGGCCGCTGACGCCCGCGCCGCACCTGCTCCGGCGTGGCGGGTGCGGGGGCATGCGTCCCGAGGCCCCCTCCCGAGCACTCCGACGGCGTAGTTCCCCGAACATGATCATGTTCGGGGAACTACGCCGTCGGGTCGTGGGGGTCCGTTCGGGGAGGGGATCAGTCCTCGCTCGAGGTCGGGGTGTTGAGGCCCTGGCTGATGAGGTCCATGACGCCGCCGTCGGCGAGGGTGGTGGTGTCGCCGACGGCGCGGTGCTCGGCGACGTCGCGGAGCAGGCGGCGCATGATCTTGCCCGACCGGGTCTTGGGCAGCTCGGGCACGATGAGGATCTGGCGCGGCTTGGCGATCGGACCGATCTCGTGGGCCACGTGGTTGCGCAGCTCGGTCACGACGTCGTCGCCGCCCTGGACCCCGGAGCGCAGGATGACGAAGGCCACGATGCCCTGCCCGGTCGTCTCGTCCGTGGCGCCCACGACCGCGGACTCGGCGACCTTCGGGTGCGAGACGAGCGCCGACTCGACCTCCGTGGTGGAGATGCGGTGGCCGGACACGTTCATGACGTCGTCGACGCGGCCGAGCAGCCAGATCGCGCCGTCGTCATCGAGCTTGGCGCCGTCGCCGGCGAAGTAGAGGCCCTTCCACCGCGACCAGTAGGTGTCGACGTAGCGGTCGTTGTCGCCCCAGATGCCGCGCAGCATCGACGGCCACGGCTCGGTGAGGACCAGGTAGCCGCCACCGCCGTTGCCCACCGCGTGCGCCTCGTCGTCGACCACCTCGGCCGAGATCCCGGGGAGCGCCGTCATCGCCGAGCCGGGCTTGGTCGCGGTGACGCCGGGCAGCGGACTGATCATGATGCCGCCGGTCTCGGTCTGCCACCACGTGTCGACGATCGGGCAGCGGTCGCCGCCGATGACGCGGCGGTACCACATCCACGCCTCGGGGTTGATCGGCTCGCCGACGGAGCCGAGGACGCGCAGCGACGTCATGTCGAAGCCGTTCGGGATGTCCTCGCCGAGCTTCATGAACGTGCGGATCGCGGTGGGCGCGGTGTAGAGGATCGAGACGCGGTACTTCTCGACGAGCTCCCACCACCGGCCCGGGTGCGGCGCGTCGGGGGTGCCCTCGTACATGAGCGAGGTCGCGCGGTTCGCGAGCGGGCCGTAGACGACGTACGAGTGGCCCGTGACCCAGCCGACGTCGGCCGTGCACCAGTAGACGTCGGTGTCGGGCTTGAGGTCGAACACGTTCTTGTGGGTGTACGAGACCTGGGTGAGGTAGCCGCCCGTGGTGTGCAGGATCCCCTTGGGCTTACCGGTGGTGCCCGAGGTGTAGAGGATGAACAGCGGGTGCTCGGAGTCGAAGGCCCGGGCCTCGTGGGTCTCGGGCTGCGAGCCGACCAGCTCGTGCCACCAGATGTCCTTGTCGGTCCACTCGACGTCCTGCCCCGTCCGCTTCACGACCAGGACGTTGCGGACGGTGGGGGTCTCGACGACCGCCTCGTCGACCGCGGGCTTGAGCGCGAGCGCCTTGCCCTTGCGGTTGCCGCCGTCGCTGGTGATGACGAGGACGGCCTCGGCGTCCTCGATGCGGGAGCGCAGCGCCTCGGCGGAGAAGCCGCCGAACACGACCGAGTGGACGGCGCCGATGCGCGCGCACGCGAGCATCGCGATCGCGGCCTCGGGGATCATCGGCAGATAGATCGCGACGCGATCGCCGGCCTGCACGCCGAGCGACTCGAGCGCGTTGGCGGCCTGCGACACCTCGCGCAGCATGTCGGCGTAGGTGAGGGTGCGCGTGTCGCCCGGCTCGCCCTCGAAGTGGTAGGCGACCTGGTCGCCGTGCCCGGCCGCGACGTGGCGGTCGAGGCAGTTGACCGCGATGTTGATCTTGCCGCCGTCGAACCAGCGGGCGAACGGCGCGTTCGACCAGTCGAGCGCCGTGGTCCACGGCGTCTCCCAGTCCAGCTCGCGCGCCTGCCGCTCCCAGAAGGCGACGCGGTCGGCCCGGGCCTCGTCGTAGAGGGCCGCGGTCGCGTTCGCCTGGGCGGCGAACGCCGCCGACGGGGCGAAGGAGCGGTTCTCGTGCGACAGGTTCTCGATGGCGTCGTGGCTCACGGAAGTCCTCCGGGTCGAGCGGTCGGGGCAGGGCTGGGGTGTTCGTTTCTACCGCAGAGAGGGGTTGCAGGGGAGTTGCACGGCGCGGGAGGGGCGCCCGTCCTGGGACGCCCCTCCCGCGCGCGCCGGGCTCAGTGGGCGCCGGCGCCGGTGAGCGAGCGGACCTCGAGCTCGGGGTAGAGCTCCTCGGACGAGGGCTCCTTGGCGGTCACGGTCCCGAGCCAGGCGCAGAAGAAGCCGAACGGGATCGAGATCAGACCGGGGTTGGTGAGCGGGAAGATCCAGTGGGTCGTCGTGGAGAACAGCGAGGTCGGCGTGCCGAGGCCCACCGGCGAGATGACGACGAGGAGCAGCGACATCGCCAGGCCGCCGTAGATGCCCCAGACGGCGCCACGGGTCGTGAACCGCTTCCAGAACAGGCTGTACATGATCGTGGGCAGGTTCGCCGACGCCGCGACCGCGAAGGCCAGACCGACGAGGAAGGCGATGTTCTGCTTCTGGGCGAGGATGCCCAGCACGATCGCGAGGATGCCGATCACGATGGTCGCGAGGCGCGCCACCTTGACCTCCTCGGCCCCGGTCGCCTGCCCCTTCTTGACCACGCTGTTGTAGAAGTCGTGGGCGAAGGACGAGCTCGAGGCCAGGGTGAGGCCCGCGACGACGGCGAGGATCGTGGCGAACGCGACCGCGCAGATCACCGCCATGAGCACCGTGCCGCCGACCGAGTCGGCGCCGCCGCCGAGCACCTGGGCGAGCAGCGGGGCCGCCGAGTTGCCGCCCTTGTCCGCGGCGGTGATGGCCTTGGCGCCCACGAGCGCGGCGGCACCGAAGCCGAGGAACGTCGTCATGATGTAGAACGCGCCGATGATGCCGATGGCCCAGTTCACCGAGGTGCGGGCCGCGCGAGCGGTAGGCACCGTGTAGAAGCGGGTCAGGATGTGCGGCAGACCAGCGGTGCCGAGCACGAGGGCGAGGCCGAGCGAGAGCAGGTCGACCGGGTCCTTGTACTTCTGCCCGGGGGCCAGGAAGTTCGGGTTGCCGCTGGCCTCCTGCGCCGCCGACATGAGCGACGAGATGTTGAAGTTGAACTTCAGCAGCACGAGGAACGAGATGAGGATCGTGCCGCCCATGAGCATCGACGCCTTGATGATCTGAACCCAGGTGGTCGCCTTCATCCCGCCGATGATCACGTAGACGATCATCAGCGCGCCGACCGCGGCGATCGTGAGGCTCTTGCCGGTGTCGGTCGTGATGCCGAGCAGCAGCGAGACGAGAGCACCGGCGCCTGCCATCTGCGCGAGCAGGTAGAACAGCGAGATCGTCAGCGTGGAGATGCTCGCCGCGATGCGCACCGGCTTCTGCTTGAGCCGGTAGGCGAGGACGTCGGCCATCGTGTACTTGCCGGAGTTGCGCAGCGGCTCGGCCACGAACAGCAGCACGACGAGGTAGGCGACGAGGAAGCCGACGCTGTAGAGGAAGCCGTCGTAGCCGAACAGCGCGATGAGCCCGGCGATGCCGAGGAACGACGCGGCCGACATGTAGTCGCCCGAGATCGCGATGCCGTTCTGGATGCCGCCGATGGAACGGCCGGCGGCGTAGAAGTCGTCCGCGCTCTTGGTGCGGCGGCCCATGACCACCGTGATCCACAGCGTGAGGCCGACGAAGGCCAGGAACAGGACGATCGCGAGGATGCGCTGGGTGTCGCTGGTGATCGCGGCGAGGGTCGTCACGTCAGGCTCCCGTCGAGAGGTCGGACTCCTCGAGGTCGTGCTCCGAGGTGTGGGTGGGGTGGTGGCCGGTCTGCGCGTCGAGGCGCTCGACCTCGCCCTTGAGGCGGGTCGCCTCCGGGTCGATGTTGCGGTTGGCGTAGCGGGTGTAGAGCCACGCGATGAGGAACGTCGTCACGAACTGCAGGAGCGCGAAGACGTAGCCGATCGTGATGGCGCCGACGACGGGTGTGGCCATCCACTCGCGCTGCCATCCGGCGCAGTAGATGAGCAGCAGGTACCACGCCATGAAGACGGCACCCATGGGGAAGATGAAGCGGCGGTAGCGCGACCGCAGTGCCCGGAACTCCGGGCTCCTCTCGACGACGAGGTACGGGTCCTCGCCCGTGCGCTCGGGGTTGTCGGTGCTCACGTGTCGGTCCTCCGGCTAGGGGTCGTGTGACCTCGGTCACCTGGTGCCGGAGAGTGTGGAGGTGCTCGCAACGTGGTGGAACACGCGCGAAACAGGGGCTCGCCGGGCGGTCGCGGCGCCGCGCCGTACGGGTCCGGCCGACCGCTCGACGTGCGCCGAACGGTCGCTCCGGCACGGCGAGCGGTCAGCGGCGCGGCTCCGTGCGCAGGTCGAGGGCCTCGGGCGCGTGCAGCTGGGCCAGCGCCGACGCCGTGGTGCGCGGCACCCGGTCGCGCGTCAGGAGCGATACGCCGATGGCGGTCGCGAACGCGAGCGGCACCGTCCACGCGGCCGGCTGCCCGAGCAGCGCTCCCAGCACGCCGTCGAGCGGGCCGAACGCGAGCACGGCCACGACGGAGCCCAGCGCGGTCGCGCCGCCCACGAGCAGGGCGCTGGTGGCGCCGCGCACTGTCAGCCGCGGCCACCAGATCCCCAGCACGAGCAGCGGGCAGAAGGTCGACGCCGCGACCGCGAACGCCAGGGTCACGGTCTCCGCGAGGTCGGCGCGGCCGGCGACGAGCGCGAGGAGGAACGGCACCGCGATCGCGACGGCGGTGCCGAGGCGGAAGCGGCGCACGCCGTCGCCGAGCCGCGGCGTACGGCTGAGCACGTCCTGCGACAGCACGCCGGCGACCGAGACCGACAGGCCGCTCGCGGTCGACAGGAACGCCGCGAACGCGCCGGCCGCGACGAGGGCCGAGAGCGCCGTGCCCAGCGCCCCGGGGAACACCGCGCCGGGCAGCACGAGGACGACCGTGTCGGCCTCGGGGGTGCCTGCCAGCTCGGGCGTGTAGATGCGCCCGAGCGCGCCGAACATCGGCGGGAACAGGTAGAAGACGCTGAGCAGCAGCAGGACTGCGACCGTGGTCCGCCGCGCCGCCCGGCCGTCGGGGTTGGTGTAGAAGCGCACGAGCACGTGCGGCAGGCCCATGGTGCCGAGGAACGTCGCCAGCACGATCGAGTACGTCGCGTAGAGCGGGTAGTCGCGGCCGCCGTAGCCCGCGAGCGGCGTCCCCCAGTCGCCGTCGGCGAACACCGGCGAGCCGTCGTGGAACCAGAACGCCACGAGGAGCACCGCGGGGAGCGAGATCGCCAGGAGCTTGAGCCAGTACTGGAACGCCTGCACCACCGTGATCGAGCGCATGCCGCCGGCCACAACGGTGATGCCGACGACGACCGCCACGACCGCCGCCCCGACCCAGGTCGGCGCCCCCGTGAGCGCGCGCAGGGTGAGGCCGGCCCCCTGCAGCTGCGGCAGCAGGTAGAGCCAGCCGATGAGGACGACGAGCACCGACGAGACCAGGCGCAGCCGTTGCGATCCGAGACGCATCTCCGCGAAGTCCGGCAGCGTGTACGCCCCCGAGCGCCGCAGCGGCCCGGCGACGAGCAGCAGCAGGACGAGGTAGCCCACCGTGTAGCCGACGGGGAACCACAGCATGTCGACGCCGTAGCTCAGGACGAGCCCTGCGATGCCGAGGAAGGACGCCGCGGAGAGGTACTCGCCGCCGATCGCCGACGCGTTGAGCGTGGGCGAGACGGAGCGGGAGGCGACGAGGAAGTCCTGCGTCGTCCGCGACACCCGTACGCCGAAGATCCCGATGACGACCGTGGCGAGGACGACGGCGAGCACCGCCGCCACCGCCCACCAGCCGCCGGACACGTCAGGACCGCTCGACCAGCTCGGTGAACTCGTCCTCGTTGCGGTCCGCCTGCCGGGCGAACAGCCACCCAGCGACGCAGATCGCCGGGAAGACCAGCACCCCGAGGATGATCCAGCCGGCCGCGAGACCGCCGATCCGTGCCTCGCGGATCCCCGGGAAGGCGAGGAACGCCAACGGGATCCCGCCGACGACCACGACGACGCCGACCAGCACGAGCAATGCGAGCCGCAGCTGTGTGCGGCGCAGCGAGGTGATCATCGTGACGCCGAGCTCGGTCTGCTCGCGGACGTCGCGGCGTACGCCGCGGCGGTGCGACGACCGGGCCGCCGCGGTGCGGGGGTGCACGACCGTGACGCGCTTCGGCGGCCGCTCCGGGGTGCTCATGCGCGTCCGGGCCGAGCGCTGCGCACCAGCCGGTCGCGGAGCTCGCGGGTGTGCCGGCGCGACACGGGGAGCACCGCGTCGCCGACGCGCAGGCTCATCCGCCCGCCGTCGCTGCGCACCTCGTCGATCGCGGCGAGCGAGACCAGCCAGCGCCGGTGGATGCGCACGAAGCCGGCGTCGGCCCACTGCTCCTCCAGGTGGGCGAGGGAGACGCGCACCAGGTGACGACCCTCGTCGGTGACCAGCCGCGCGTAGTCGCCGTGCGCCTCGACGTACCGGACGTCGGACCGCTTCACGAACCGCGTGATGCCACCGAGCTCCACCGCGATGGACTCGTCGTCGCTGCCCGGGGCGACGGTGGCGACGGGTGCGGCGGCGACCGCGCGCGCCTCGTCGACCCGGCGCACAGCCTCGGTGAGCCGCTCCTCGCGCACGGGCTTCATCACGTAGTCGACCGCACGCAGGTCGAACGCCTCCACCGCGTGCGAGTCGTACGCCGACACGAACACGACCGCGGGCGGCGAGGCGAACCGACGGAGCACCCGGGCCAGGTCGAGCCCGTCGAGGCCGGGCATCCGGATGTCGACGAACAGCGCGTCGACCTGCTCGGTCTCCAGCAGGCGCAAGGCCTCGGCGCCGTCGGCCGCCATGAGCACCGATCCGACACGGGGGTCGCGCTCGAGCAGCCAGGCCAGCTCCGCGCGGGCGGGCGCCTCGTCGTCGACGGCGAGCACGCGCAGCAGGCGAGGTCCGTCGTCGGTCACGCGTGGACTCCCGGGGCGAACTTGGGGATGCGCATCGACACCTTCGTGCCGAGCCCGGGAGCAGTCTCCACCACCAGGCCGTACTCGTCGCCGAAGAGGGTGCGCAGCCGCTCGTCGACGTTGCCGACGCCGATGGAGTCGCTGTCGCCCTCGCCCAGCAGCGCCGCGCGGATCTGCTCGGGGTCGGCGCCGATCCCGTCGTCCTCGACCGAGATGGTGCAGTCGGCGCCGTCGTCCTCGGCGAGGATCGTGATGCGGCCCGGGCCGGCACGTCCTTCGAGCCCGTGGCGCACGGCGTTCTCCACGATCGGCTGCAGGAACAGGTAGGGCACGGTGACGGGCAGGACCTCGGGCGCCACGCGCACGGTCACGAGCAGCCGGTCGCCGAACCGCGCCCGCTCGAGGGTGAGGTAGCGGTCGATCGAGCGCAGCTCCTCCGCGAGCGTCGTGAAGTCGCCGTGGCGC
>JAKOVT010000377.1 GCA_029781935.1 Actinomycetes bacterium
CCCGCGGTGGCGCCCCGCACCGGGCCGGCGACGTACCCCAGGGCGGCCACGGTGACCGCGACGACGTCGGGCACGGCACCGGGCAGGTGCAGCCAGGGCAGGACGGTGAGCTCGAGCAGCACGGCCGTCACGACGAGCGCCACGGTGAGCAGCCCGCGGACCCAGGCCATGTCAGGAGGCCCCGGGCGACGGCGAGGCCGAAGCACCCGCCGACGGAGTGGCGCTGCCCGAGGCGGAGGGGCTCGCCGACGGGCTCGGCTTCGGGCCGAGGACCGAGTCGCGCGGGTCGGTGCGGGGAGCGGTGACGACGACCCCGACGAGGTCGAGGCTGGTGACGTCGACGAACGGGTCCACGGTCGCGACACGCGTGAGCTGGCCCGGGGTTCCGGAGACCGAGGTGATGGTGCCGAGCGGTACGCCGGGGACGTAGGCGCCGCCGCGCACGTGATAGCTCACCAGCCGGTCGCCGACGTTGATCGCCGCGAACGGGTCGAGCAGCTGCAGCTCGAGCGACCGGGAGTCGCCGGTGCCGTTGAGGAACCCGACCTCCATCGACGACTCGATCCGGGCGCCGACCGTGGAGGTCGCGTCGACCAGCAGCACGACGGTCGCGGTGCTCCTCGTGACCGACACGATCCGGCCGACGAGCCCGCGGCCGGTCACGACGTTCTGATCGACCTTCAGGCCGTCCTGGGACCCGGCGTCGATCGTGACGGTCCACGCGAAGCCCTGGGCCGCCCCGATCGCGATCACCTGCGCGGGGACGACCGTGTACTGGCCCGCACCGGAGAGCTTGAGCAGCTCGTCGAGCTGCTGCGCGCGGTTGCGCGTGTACTGCTCCTTGTCGGCCTGCGCCTGCAGCTCGTCGTTCTTGCGCTGCAGCTCGGCGATCTGCTCGTCCTTGCTGCCGAGGCTGGAGATCGACGAGATGAAGTCGCGCACCGGGCGCACCACCGCCGCCGCGGCGTTCTCGACCGGGCCGAACAGGCCTCCCGCGCCGTCGCGGGCGCCGTCGGCGCTGCCGCGCAGGCTGAGGACGACGAGGGTGAGCGAGGTCAGCAGCAGGATGCCGAGGATGGTCCTCGTCCGCCTGGTGTCCCGCATCGGTCCCTGTCTCCCGTGTACGCCGCCCCGCTCCGCTCAGCAGAGCGCCCGCGATGCGCACGGCATCGCGGGCGCCTCGCTGGCGTGAGGCTAGTTGCGCGCCTCGGCGATGAGGACCTGCTGGAGGGCCTCGAACTCCTCGACGCACTTGCCGGACCCGAGCGCGACGCAGTCGAGCGGGTCCTCAGCGATGACGATCGGCATGCCGGTTTCGTGCCGGAGCCGCTCGTCGAGACCGTGCAGGAGAGCGCCACCGCCGGTGAGGACGATGCCGCGGTCCATGATGTCGCCGGACAGCTCCGGCGGGGTGCGGTCGAGCGTGGTCTTCACGGCGTCGACGATCGCGTTGACGGGCTCGTCGATGGCGCGGCGGATCTCCTCGGCCGTGACGACCACCGTGCGCGGGAGGCCGGTGACCAGGTCGCGGCCGCGGATCTCGGCGTGCGGCTCGTCCGGGCTCGGGAACGCCGAGCCGATGGCCATCTTGATCTCCTCGGCGGTGCGCTCGCCGAGCATGAGGGAGTACTCCTTCTTCACGTAGTTGATGATCGAGCTGTCGAGCTCGTCACCGCCCACGCGGATGGAGAGGCTGGTCACGATGCCGCCGAGGGAGATGACGGCGACCTCGGTCGTGCCGCCGCCGATGTCGACGACCATGTTGCCGGTGGGCTCGTGCACGGGGAGGCCGGCACCGATGGCCGCGGCCATCGGCTCCTCGATGATGTAGACCTTGCGGGCGCCCGCGGCGTACCCGGCGTCCTTCACGGCGCGCTGCTCGACGCCGGTGATGCCCGAGGGCACGCAGACGACCAGGCGCGGCTTCGCGAGGTGGCGGCGCTTGTGCACCTTCTGGATGAAGTAGCGCAGCATCCGCTCGGTGGTGTCGAAGTCGGCGATGACGCCGTCCTTGAGCGGGCGGATGGCGACGATGTTGCCCGGCGTGCGGCCGATCATCTTCTTCGCCTCGGCACCGACCGCGAGGATCCCGCCGCTGGTGTTGTTGATCGCGACGACGCTGGGCTCGTTGAGCACGATGCCGCGGCCACGCACGTACACGAGCGTGTTGGCGGTGCCGAGGTCGACGGCCATGTCGCGACCGATGAACGACATGTTGTTGGCCATGGGGCGGGGAAGCCTTCCCTCATCGGGTACGTACGGGCGGATCTGGCGCCTGGGGGCGACGCTGCCACCCGGACGGACGAGCCACCAGGGTAACGGCCAGGCGTCCGTGCGGGGAAATGCCGGTCGGACGCCTCCCGCACGACCGCGCGCCGGCGTGACGAACCCCACGGGCCCGCCGGCCCGTCCCGCCCCGACCCTCGGCCCGACCCCCTGCGACGTCACTGCCCGAGCGCACGATGTCGGCGACGTCACTGCCCGAAAGCACGGAAAAGGGGTCGTTTTCCGTGCTTTCGGGCAGTGACGTGGCGCGAGCGCGGGGACCGGGGCGGCGCAGGTCGCAGCGGGTGTCAGGCCAGGCCGGGGAAGAACAGGGCGATCTCGCGGGCGGCCGACTCCGGGGAGTCCGAGCCGTGCGAGACGTTCTCGCTCATGACGGTGGCCAGGTCGCCGCGGATCGTGCCCGGGGCGGCCTTCGCGGGGTCGGTGGCGCCCATCATCGTGCGCCAGGAGGCGATGGCCTCACGGCCCTCGATCACGGCCGCGACGAGCGGGCCGGAGGTGATGAAGTCGACCAGCTCGCCGAAGAACGGCTTCTCGGCGTGCTCGCCGTAGTGCGCCTCGGCGGTCGCGCGGTCCAGCGTGCGCAGCTCGAGGGCCACGATGCGGAAGCCCTTGGCCTCGATGCGGGACAGGACCTCGCCGACCAGGCCGCGGGCGACGCCGTCGGGCTTGACGAGGACGAGGGTGCGCTCGGACACAGCAGGGCTCCGGTCTTCGGGGATCGCGCGCGGGGATCGCGCTCGCGGATCACGGGGGTGGTCCCGCGGCTGCGGGCCCGCGGAAGTCTAGCCGTCGGCGGGAGGCGGTCCGTCGGCCGCTCGGGCGGCGGCCGCCCGCTCGGCCACGGCGCGGTCGGCCTTGCCGCCCACCACCACCGCCGTCAGCCACACGCCGAGGAACAGCAGGCCCAGGAGGGCGAGGGCGGGTACGACGACGCCGGCGAGGATCACGAGCAGCTGGAGCACCGACCCGACGACGACTCCGCGCGGCCGGCGCGCGTAGCCGGAGCCGACGAGCAGCAGGACCGCGAGGATCCCGAGGACCCACGCCGCGCGGGCGCCTCCGTCGTACAGGACCACGGCCACAGGGATGGCCAGCGCGACGACGATCGCCTCGAGCAGGAGGATCGCCGGGCCGAGCGTCTTCATCTCACGCCTCGCCGCGGCCGAACAGCGCCCGAGCCTCCGCCGCGGTGACCACCGAGCCGGTCACGAGGACGCCGGTGCCGCCACCGAGGTCCGCCGCGGCCGCGTCGGCGAGCTCGATCGCGACGTCGAGCGCCTCCGACAGACGGGTGGCGACCTCGACCCGCTCGGCGCCGAACACGTCCACGGCGACGGCGGCGAGGTCGTCGACGTCGGTGGCACGCGGCGACGACGAGCGCGTGACGACGACGGTGGCCAGCACGGGCTCGAGCGCCTCGAGCAGGCCGCGGGCGTCCTTGTCCGCGAGCACCGCGACCACGCCCACGAGCTGCGTGAACTCGAACGAGTCGGACAGCGCAGCGGCGAGAGCCCGCGCACCGTGCGGGTTGTGCGCGGCGTCGACCACCACGGTCGGACCGCGGCGCACGACCTCGAGCCGGCCGGGCGAGGCCACCTCGGCGAACCCGGCGCGCAGCACGTCGGCGTTGAGCGGCTCGGTCCCGCCGCCGAGGAACGACTCGACCGCGGCGAGCGCGACCGAGGCGTTCGTCGCCTGGTGCGCACCGAAGAGCGGGAGGAAGACCTCGTCGTACCGGCCGGAAGGTGCCTGCAGCGACAGCAGCTGCCCACCGATCGCGGGCGCCCGGTCGACGACGCCGAACTCGACGCCCTCGCGCAGCACGGTGGCGCCGACCTCGACGCAGCGGGCGAGCAGCACCTCGGCCGCCTCGAGCTGCTGGGCGGCGAGGATCGCGGTCGTGCCCTCCTTGATGATCCCGGCCTTCTCCCCCGCGATCTTCTGGAGGGTGTCGCCGAGGTAGTCCATGTGGTCCAGGTCGACGGGCATGACGACGGTCACGGTGCCGTCGGCGACGTTGGTGGCGTCCCAGGCACCACCCATGCCCGCCTCGACGACGGCGACGTCGACCGGCGCGTCGGCGAACGCGGCGTAGGCGATCGCGGTCATCACCTCGAAGAACGACAGGCGCGGGCCGCCGTCGCGCTCGCTGGTGGCGTCGGCGATGCCGACGTACGGGCGGACGTCGTCGTAGACG
>JAKOVT010000425.1 GCA_029781935.1 Actinomycetes bacterium
GCGGCTTCGCCTACGCGCAGGACGCCCCGCTCGACATGCGGATGGACCCGACGCACGGCAAGACCGCGGCCGACGTCCTCAACACCTACGCCGCGACGGAGCTCGCCCGGGTCCTGCGGGAGTACGGCGAGGAGAAGTTCGCCAGGCGCATCGCCGACGCCGTGGTCCGCGAGCGCGGCAAGCAGCCGTTCGAGTCCAGCGCCCGGCTCGTCGAGCTGATCCGTGCGTCGATCCCGGCGCCGGCGCGGCGTACGGGGGGCAACCCGGCCAAGCGCACGTTCCAGGCGCTGCGCATCGAGGTCAACGCCGAGCTCGAGGTGCTCGAGCGCGCGGTGCCCGCGGCCATCGATGCGCTCACCATCGGTGGTCGCATCGTGGTGATGTCGTACCAGTCCCTCGAGGACCGGATCGTCAAGCGCGCCATGACATCCCGGGCGACGACCGACGTGCCCCCCGACCTGCCGTTCGTCCCCGCCGGCCACGAGCCCGAGCTGCGGATCGTCACGCGCGGCTCGGAGAAG
The DNA here is from genome assembly GCA_029781935.1 of Actinomycetes bacterium. Classification (GTDB taxonomy): domain Bacteria; phylum Actinomycetota; class Actinomycetes; order S36-B12; family CAIYMF01; genus Longivirga. The sequence goes on from JAKOVT010000425.1 coordinate 522, forward strand.
GCCTCGGAGGCGGAGATCGCCGAGAACCCGCGCGCCGCGTCCGTGCGCCTGCGCGCCGCCGAGCGGATGCGGGAGGCGGCATGAGCTCCACCGCCCGCAGCGCCCCTGCCCGCAGCGCCTCTGCCCGCGCGACGTCGTCGCGGTCCGCGTCGTCGCGCGCCAGCACGGTCCGGGGCGTGTCGACGCGACGGCCGTCCTCGGGTGGCCCTGCCGCGCGCGCGGCGGCGCGTCGCCGCGCGCAGATCGTGGCGCTGCCCGACCCGCGGCCGGCCGTCGCCGGCACCGGCGTCTTCGCCCTCGTCGTCGTCGGCACGCTCGTGGCCGGCATGGTGGTGCTGCTCGTCCTCAACACCTCGCTCGCGCAGGGCGCGTTCGAGATCGGCACGCTGACCAAGGCGCAGAACCAGCTCGCTGTCCAGGAGCAGCAGCTGCTGCAGGAGGTCGCCCGCGCGGAGGCGCCCGAGGCGCTGCAGGCGCGCGCGAACGACCTCGGCATGGTCCCGGTCGCCGCGCCGGTGTTCCTGCGTCTGGCCGATGGTGCCGTCCTCGGGATCCCCAAGCCCGCCAAGGCTTCTCGCCCGAAGCTGCCCGCTACCGGGGCGGCCCCGAGCGCCGTCACGACCGCGACCCGCACCCCCGCCAAGCCCGCGGCCCCGCGCACCGACGCCGCCAAGCCCGACCCCGCCCCCGTCACCGATGCCGCCCAGGCCGAGCCGGCGGCCGTGCGATGACCACGGTCGCGCCCCCGCCCCGGCGCCCCCAGCAGCGCCGCCCCCAGCCGCGACCCCAGAAAGGGCCGCAGCAGCGCCGTCCGCAGCCGAGCCGGCCCCCGCAGCGGCGCCCAGCCGTCGCCCCGCCGCGCACCTTCCGCCCGGGCGACCCGGTCCGCCGGCTGCGTGCCTGGCAGCTGATCCTGCTCGTCGTCCTGACGATCGTGGCCGGGCGCGTGATCGACGTGCAGGCGGTGCAGGGTCCCGCGCTCGCCGCCGCGGCGACCAAGGACCGCCTGCGCACCGTCACCACGCCCGCCGTGCGCGGCGACATCACCGACATCAACGGCGTCCCGCTCGCCACCACCGTGCAGGCGCGCAACGTCACCGCCGACCAGACCCTCGTGAAGGATCCGGCGGCCGAGGCCGCGGCGCTCGCGCGGGTGCTCGGCGGCGACCCGTCGGCCTACCAGGCGCGCCTCACCGGCCAGCGCCGCTTCGTGTACGTCGCCAAGGGCATCACGCCTCAGGTCTGGGCGAAGGTCGCGGCGCTCAAGCTGCCCGGTGTCTTCAGCGAGCTGACGTCGGCGCGGGTCTACCCGGGCGGCTCCGTCGCAGCCAACGTGGTCGGCTACGTGCGGGGCGACGGCAAGGGCGGCTCGGGCCTCGAGTACGGCTTCAACCAGGAGCTCGCCGGCACGCCGGGCACCGAGGTCTACCAGGCGTCCGCGCGCGGCACCGCGATCCCTACCGCCGACAGCTCCGGCACCGACCCCGTGCCCGGACTCGGTGTGCGCCTCACCATCGACCGCGACGTCCAGTACGTCGCACAGGCAGCGATCGCCGCGCAGGTGAAGGCGGCCAAGGCCGACAGCGGCACGGTCGTCGTGATGGACCCGCGGACCGGTCAGATCTACGCGCTCGCCACCGTGCCGACCTTCGACCCGAACAAGGCGTCCGAGGCGGCGCAGAGCGACATCCGCAACCGTGCGGTGTCCGACGTGTTCGAACCCGGCTCCACGAGCAAGGTCATGACGCTCGCGGCGGTGATCGAGGAGAAGAAGGCCAACCCGCTCACCAAGATCGTCGTCCCGCCGGTGCTGAAGACGAAGTACAAGACCTTCCACGACGACGTCCCGCACGGCACCCTGCACCTCACGCTGGCCGGCGTGCTGGCCAAGTCGAGCAACATCGGCACGATCCTCGCGGCGCAGCGCATCGGCGGCGACAAGCTCTACGACTACCTGAAGAAGTTCGGTATCGGCGAGTCGACCGGCCTGCACTTCCCGGGCGAGAGCCGCGGCTTCGTCCCCGATCCGGATCACTGGTCGGCGACGTCGTTCGGCACCATCGCGTTCGGCCAGGGCCTCTCCGTCACCGCGGTGCAGGCCGCCTCGGTCTACGCCACGATCGCCAACGGCGGTGTGCGGGTGTCGCCCACCCTGGTCGCCGGGTTCACCTCGCCCGACGGCACCTACCAGCCCGCGGCCGCGCCGGCCCAGACGCGCGTCGTGAGCGAGAGCACGGCCGCGCAGGTGCGCCAGATGCTCGAGTCGGTCGTCACCGACGGCACCGCGCCCAAGGCCGCCATCCCGGGCTACCGCATCGCCGGCAAGACGGGCACGGCGAACCGGGTCGACGAGAGCTGCGGCTGCTACCGCGGATACACGTCCTCGTTCATCGGCCTGGCGCCCGCCGACAAGCCGCAGCTCGTCGTCGCGGTGTTCCTGCAGAACCCCCGCAACGGCAAGTTCGGCGGCCAGCTCGCCGCGCCGGTGTTCAAGCAGGTCATGTCCTTCGGCCTCGAGCACTTCCGGGTCCCCCCGACCGGCACGAAGCGCCCCGACCTGCCGATCACCTGGTGAGCGCGGGATAGGTTCTCGTCGTGTCCGCAGGCCCGCGCCCGAGCACCCCGCCGCGGCCGCTGACCGACCTCGTCGCCGCGACGGGGGAGGCGCGCGTCGCAGGTGGCGCGCACCCCGCCGACGTCGGCGTCACCGGCGTGACGCACGACTCGCGCTCCGTCGTCCCGGGCGACCTGTACGCCGCGCTGCCGGGCTTCCGCACGCACGGCGCCGAGTTCGTCGCCCAGGCGGCTGCCGCCGGTGCCGTGGCGGTGCTCACCGACCCGACCGGCGAGGAACGGGCGCTCGCCTCAGGACTCCCCGTGGTGGTCGCCGACGATCCTCGGGCGGTCCTCGGTGCGGTCGCCTCGACCGTCTACGGCGACCCGTCGCACGGCTTGCTCGTGCTCGGCATCACCGGCACCAACGGCAAGACGACCACGAGCTACCTCGTCGACGCCGGGCTGCGCGCAGCGGGGTTCACCACCGGCGTCATCGGCACGGTCGGGACGCGCATCGGGGACGAGGTCGTGCCTACCGTCCGCACGACCCCGGAGGCGACCGACGTCCACGCGCTGCTCGCGGTCATGCGCGAGCGCGGCGTGCGCGCGGTGACGATGGAGGTGTCGAGCCACGCGCTTCGCCTCGGCCGCGTCGACGGCGTGCGGTTCGACGTCGCCGCGTTCACCAACCTCAGTCCCGACCATCTGGACTTCCACACCGACATGGACGACTACTTCGACGCCAAGGCGCAGCTGTTCACCGCCGCGCGCAGCGACCGCGCCGTGGTCTGCGTCGACGACGAGCACGGTGCGGCCATGGCGGAGGTCGCCAGCCGGAACGGCTTGAGCACCACGACGTACGCCACCTCGGGCGCGGACGCGACGTGGACGGCGCACGACGTGCGGACGGTGCCAGGCGGGTCGGTGCTGCGCGCTGCGGGTCCCGGCACCGAGGTCGACCTGCAGGTGCACCTGCCCGGCGCGTTCAACGTGGCCAACGGGCTCGGTGCGCTCGCGATCCTCGCGTCCGCGGGTGTCGACGTCGCCGCTGCGGCGTCGGGCATCACGTCGTGCCCGGGCGTGCCCGGCCGGATGGAACGCGTGCTCGATCCGCACCCTGAGCGCGACGTCTTCGGCTACGTCGACTACGCGCACACGCCCGACGCCGTGGAGCGGGCGCTGGCCGCAGGACGCGAGGTCGCGCGCGCGCGGGGTGACGGGCGGGTCGTGGTGGTGCTCGGCGCCGGGGGCGACCGCGACCCGCACAAGCGCGTGGCGATGGGGCAGGCGGCTGTGCAGGGCGCCGACCGCGTCATCGTCACCGACGACAACCCCCGCAGCGAGGACCCCGCGGCGATCCGCGCCGAGATCCTCCGCGGGGCGCGCACCGCCCACGGCTCCCAGGTGGTGGAGGTCGGCGACCGCCGCGCCGCGATCCGTCGGGCCGTCGCGGAGGCGCGGCGGGGTGACGTAGTCCTCATCCTCGGCAAGGGGCACGAGCAGGGGCAGGAGGTCGCCGGTACGGTCACGCCGTTCGACGACCGCGCGGTGCTGGCCGCGGCGCTGGCCGAGGCGCCGGCCGAGGCCGCCGCGACCCACCGCACGACCCACGAGGACGACGCATGATCCCGCTGACGCTCGAGCAGGTGGCCCGCGCCACCGGCGGCTCCCTCGGCGGCTCGGCGGACCCGGCCGTCGTCGTCACCGGCATCAGCACCGACACCCGCGCGGTGAGCCGCGGCGACCTGTTCGTCGCCGTCGTGGGGGAGCACGTCGACGCCCACGACCTCGCACCCGACGCCGTCGCGGCCGGAGCGGCCGCGGTGCTCGCGTCGCGGAGCGTCGATCCGCCGCACGTCCTCGTCGACGACACGGTGGCGGCGCTCGGTCGGCTGGCCCACGCGGTGCTCTCCGACCACCCGTCCGTGGTCGTGGTCGGCGTCACCGGGTCGTCGGGCAAGACGAGCACCAAGGACCTGCTCGCGCAGCTGCTGCCGGCGTACGGTCCCACGGTCGCGCCGCAGGGCTCGCTCAACACCGAGGTCGGCCTGCCCGTGACCGCGCTCGGGATCGACGGGTCGACGCGTGTCCTCGTCGCGGAGATGGGCGCCCGGGGCATCGGCCACATCCGCTACCTCTGCGGCATCACCCCTCCGCGCGTCGGTGTCGTCCTCAACGTGGGGCACGCCCACGTGGGCGAGTTCGGGTCGCGCGAGAACATCGCCGTCGCGAAGGGCGAGCTCGTCGAGTGCCTGCCGTCGGCAGCCCAGGGCGGGACAGCCGTCCTCAACGCCGACGACCCGCTCGTCGCCGCGATGGCGTCGCGCACGACCGCTCGGGTCGTCAGGTACGGCGAGGCGGCCACCGCGGACGTGCGCGCGGTCGACGTCGCGCTCGACGAGGAGGGCCGGGCGTCGTTCGGGCTGCTTGTCGGGGGGCGCACGGCGCCGGTCTCGCTGGGTCTGCACGGCCGCCACCACGTGTCGAACGCTCTCGCCGCCGCGGCGGTCGGGACCGCCCTCGGGCTCGACCTCGACGAGGTGGCCGCCGCGCTGTCGGCGGCCCGCCCGGCGAGTCGCTGGCGGATGGAGGTGTCCACGGCCCCCTCGGGTGCCACGGTGGTCAACGACGCCTACAACGCCAACCCCGACTCCGTCCGCGCGGCGCTGCAGGCGCTGGCCGCCATGACGCGTGGCGGCCGACGCGGCACCGCGGTGCTGGGAGAGATGTTCGAGCTCGGGGAGA